>PHAZ01000114.1 GCA_002841825.1 Deltaproteobacteria bacterium HGW-Deltaproteobacteria-22
GGAGGCGCCGCCGGAGCTGGCTGGCATTGCCATGAAGTGCCTCGAGCGTGATCGGTCGATGCGCTATGGTTCAGCCCGGGAGCTGGCCGGGGACATCACGGCGTACATGACCGGAGGGCGGGTGCAGGCCCATTCCTACAGTTCCTGGGAACTCTTCAGGCGCTTTGCGGCGCGGAACAAGGCCGTGCTGACGGCCGCTGCGGCGATCCTGGCAGTGATCATCACCGCGCTGGTGGTGGTGTCGCTGGCCTGGCGCAAGGAAGCCGATTCCCGTGCCCGGGAACGGGTGGCGCACCTCGACTCGGAGTACAACCTGGCGCGTGCCCACGTCCAGCAGGCGGTGCGGCTGGTCGACGAGCGGCAGATGCTCGCGGCCCGGATCCACGCCCTGGCCTCGCTGCTGCATAATCCGGCCCACCCGGGAAGCCTCAGCGCGGACAGCACCTTTCACGGCGGCGACGCGGACGCCGACCGTCCCCGGATGGAGGCGATCTCGGTGCTCTATCGCACCCAGTTCCGTCATATCCGGAGCCTGGAACGCTCCGTCGTCGTCTCGGGACCGGTGCTCGGGGCGTCGCTCTCGCGGGACGGACGTCAGGTGGCGCTCTGTGATCAGGGTGGATATCTCTCGGTCTTGAATCTCGACACCGGTGTGGAGATGTTCCGGGAGCGTGTCCTGCTCCAGCGTGCATCCGCCGTGGCCTGGTCTCCGGACGGCACCCGCATCGCCGTGGGTGGCGCGGCCGACAAGATCCTGATCCGCGAGGCCCGCACCGGTAGGGCCGTGGCAGGGATCCCCTCCGTCGGTGATGTCAAATCCCTGGCCTGGTCGCCCGACGGTCGGACCATCGTCTCGGGCCATGACTCCGGCGCCGTGAGGGTGTGGGACGCGGCTACGGGTGCGGCCGGCATCGTTCTGCCGGGGCACACCGACGAGGTCCGGACCCTGTCCTTTACGCCGGACGGCCGCTTCCTGGCCACGGGCAGCTGGGACAAGACCGCGCGGATCATCGAGCTGGCCGGCGGAAAGGTTCGCCTGAGCCTGGCCGTGCCCGGCCAAGGCGTCTATGCCGTGGCTTTCTCGCCCGACGGCAGGAAGCTGGCCACCGGCGCCTACGATGGCGTCATACGGCTGTGGGACACCGGGACCGGTGCGCCGATCTCCGAGATGTCCCGCGGGCGCGACGGGGTGATCACCCTCGCGTTCTCCGCAGATGGCCTGCAGCTCGTCAGCGGCGGATTTGACCGCAGCGTCCGGCTGTGGGACGCGAGCACCGGCGAGCTCGTTTCTTCGGTGGAGGGGCATACGGACGCGGTCCATGCACTGGGGTTCACGCCCGACGGGCGTCGCGTCTTCTCCGCCTCCCAGGATGGCACCCTCCAGATCTGGCGGACCAGCTCCGGAGACGGGATCATCCGCATCCCGCATCCCAATGGTGTCTACCACCTGGACTTTTCTCCGGACGGCACGCGCATCGTCACCGCCGGATGGGACCACACCGTGCGGATCTCGGATCGCAGCACCGGGGCGCTGCTGCGCGTGCTCAAGGGGCACACCGACGGCGTGATCGGTGTGGCATATTCACCCGACGGCGCGCGGATCGCCTCCTGTGGCTACGATCGTACGATCCGGATCTGGGACGCTGCCACCGGAGGGCTGCTCCACGTTCTCGAGGGCCACGAGGCGCCGTTGACAGGCGTCAGTTTTTCGCCTGACGGCGCGCTGCTGGCCAGCGTTTCCCATGATCGCCATGGGCGCCTGTGGGATGCAAGGACTGGCAGGATAGTCCACGTGTTCGAGGATCATGGAGGGTTCGTCCACGGCGTGGCGTTCTCGCCGGACGGACGGTGGCTCGCGACCGCGAGCTTCGATCGCCGGGTGCGTGTGTTCGAGGTCGCGTCGAAAAAGCTGGTCCGCGTGCTGGAAGGTCACACCGACTGGGTCTCGGACGTGGCTTTCTCGTCCGATGGTCAATACCTGCTCAGCGTGAGCAAGGACCACACCGGGATTCTGTGGAGCACGGACAAATGGCTTCCGGTGCGTCGCTTCCTGGGACACAGGCAGTGGGTCAACCGCGTGGCCTTCTCGCCCGACGGAAAAAGGGCCGTTACGGGGAGCGATGACGGATCGGCCATCGTCTGGGAGGTGGGCAGCGGCCACCCGTTGCTGCGCATCAACCCGGGCAGTGCAGTCAGTGATGTAGCCTTTGACCCGCGTGGCCGGGCGGTGATCCTTGGCTACTCCGGTGCCGCGGCGCTATATCCGCTCGCGTCTCCGGAATTGGGCAAGGACGTGGCTGCCCGCCTGCACGAGGCCGAAGCCGAAGCTGGCGTCCAGCTCGACGGGTTCGAGCTCAGGATCAGGGCACCTTGATTCCCGGCGGCTCGCCGGCATGATCCGGGCGGGGACGCCTCCACAGGTGCATCAGTCCGGCCGTCAGTGCCATGCTCAGCCCGCCGCCGATCGCGAGCCAGCTCATCACGCGCAGCAGCAGAAGCCCCAGCGCGCCCCAGAACGGCGGATGAAACAGCGGGAGGAACGCAAGCACGATCGAGTCTAACACGAGCGTCAGGATCAGCACGGGCAGCAGCAGAAGCGACCACGCCCCGTAACTATCCCACAGTTGTCTGGTCAGGTAATAGCCATTTTTATCCATGGCATCGGCGGCGGCGATCCGGACGTCGGAGCCTCCGGCGATCACCCAGTTTCGCATGAGGACAAACGAGAGCGCCAGAATCAGGATCGTCAGCCACAGCACAAGCCATGACAGTCTTCCGCGCTCGGGCAGCCTATCGGCAATCAGGGCCACCACGACGGCACCGGCCAGTGAAAGCGGCAGCGCCAGCGCGCCTCCTCGCAGCAGGGCGTCGCGGGGAGTTTCAGATGAAAAGACGGACCAGCCCAGGGTGAGGCCAAGCACGGGCGCGAGGATCGCGAGTCCGATCCAGAACCCGGAGAAGGCGCTCACGTTTCCGGAAAACTTCATGCGATGACCTGGCCCCCGGCTATTTCGACGGCATGTCGCGCGTCTTCCAGGATCCGTCGTCCATGGCCGGACCGCCGTAGATGTCAACGGGTTCACCCATCGGGTCGGCCATCGGCGGATCTGGCGTCATCTCCGGGGGCGGCGGTGTCATGTTGATCTCCACCTCCCCGTTCATGGGTGTGGAGCCGGGCTCCCTGCCCTGGTTCTGCGTGGTCGGCGCTTCGGCCCCGTCCTTGGAGCAGGCGGTCGCGCCCAGGGTTGCGCCTGCTACCAGGGGACCGGAAAGCACGGCGGCCAAAACCCAGGAGGGCAGACGCTGCCGGCCACCCGTAGAGCGGGGCAGCACTTCAAGAATTTTGTTGATTCGGTTCTTCAAATCAGTCGGGTTCATGACGTGACTCCATCGGGTTGGGCGCCGCAGAACTGGCAGCGGACGACGCCGTCGAGGATGCCCAGCGTACCGCCACAGCGAAGGCAGCAGACATCCCGGGTCGCCAGAGAGCGGTACAGGTCGAGGTGGGCGACGCGGGCCTGCCGCCGGTCGTAGATCGCGTCGATCAGATGGTTGCCGCACAGGTAGGCCGCCGCGTCGGCTGCGTCGGCCGCGTCGGTCTTCAGCCAGCGGGCCAGGGCAGGCAGATCCATCGGCCCCTTCCTGAGCTCGGTCTCGAGTTCCCCGGGCTCCAGTCGTCCGAAGTGCAGCTGGATGCGGCGTGATGAGAGCTTCAGCAGCACCATCAGAGGCACCACCGCCGGAATGCCGAGCACCATCCAGAACTTGAGCTTCCCAAGCCCGACGCCCTCGCGCAGGTCGCGGGAGAACACCGCCGTGCGCCAGGTCAGCAGCGCAAAGACAGCCATGGTGAACAGGGCAAGGACGGAGGCCTCTGCGGGGCCCTCGCCGGCGGTGACACCGATGACGAAGAACACCGTGCCCACCAGCAGTCCGAGTGCTCCCAGCACCCCAGCGAGGAACCCGAAGAACGACGCGACAGCCTCGATGAGGACCGGCACCGGCCGTTCGGCGGTGGCCTGGGCAAATGAACTGACGTACTCGCGGCCGCAGAAGCCGCAGGCGGCGTGGCCGGCGCCGCGGGTGACCAGGTCGGCGCCGCCGCAGTGAGGGCACACCTGGACATTCTGAAGCAGACGGGCGTTCTCGGCACTGATGAGCTTCTCCGCCTTCGGATCGAACACCAGGGCTGCGTGGCGCTCTCTGGAGAGCAGGAACGCGAGGTGGGCGGGGGGGATGCGGAACCTTGCCGAAGCCTCGTTCAGGGTCGTCTCACCGACGGAGCGGACGTGCTCGGCCACCTCGAACAGGCCCGCGCCGAACCAGGTGGCGGTGGACTTCCGGCTCCAGAACAGCAGCGGAACCAGCGCACCCAGCGGAACGAACCACACGCCGGAGGTCGGGACGGGCAGCACCGCCAGCGACACGAGGAACACCCCGTGCTGCAGGAACCAGGACTTCTTCTCCCAGCGCGCCAGGCTGCGGTTCTGGTATCCGATGAAGGCCGCGACGAGGGCCAGCACCGCGGGGTTCCACAGGAATTCGCCGATCATCGAGTCCAGCTCGCCGGGGCGCACCGGCAACTCATGGAGCCAGTAGCGTGTCGCATGGAACAGGACAAGCGAGATCGGGATCAGCAACGCCCAGTTCAGCACTCGGATCGTGCGGTTGCGACCGCGTGCCCCCAGGAAAAGTGCCATGAGGGAACCCGCCAGCATCAACGTGAACCAGGCGAGGTAGGGCCAGTTCTGACGGACCATCGGAAGCAATGTGTCCACCTCGGGGGCGGGCCGGTCCCGCTTTCCGGTGAGCTCAAGGGTGCTCCCGGCCGGGATCGGGGAACCGGCGGTCAGGGTGAAGCCGTCATCGGCCGGCTTGAAGCGGCAGGTTTCGCAGTCGGAGAAGTTCACCTTCGCGGCCAGATTGGAATAACCGCTCTTGCTGCCGTCGATGAGTCGTATGGTGGTTTCGGTCAGCGTCAGGTGCCAGAAGAGGCCTACGGCGACCCAGCGGAAGGATCCGCGGTCGGGAAAGAACGGATAGACGCTGTAGCGCAGTGTCAGGTCCGCGGCGGCACCGAGGTTGCCGAAGTCTGCGTTGACCCACTCTCCATAGGCGCGGATCCGAAGCGGAACGCGCCTTCCCTGGGCGTCGACAAGGGTCAGGTCCCTCACCTCCTGAACGGCCAGAAAGGAGATCGGCTGCACGTGGATGTTGCGGGTGAGGCGTGCCGCATCGGGCTTTTTTGCGGAGAGCTTGAGATGTTCGGTGATTCGCGCGGAGCCGTCCGAGTCCAGTTCGATGGTGACGTCCAGCCTGCCGGTGTCACCGGCGGTCTGCCTCGCGGGTGATGAACAGGCGGCAAGAATCAGGAAGGTCAGAAGCGGAATCTGGCGCATGGATGAACTCCTCAATGGGTGAAGGCCATCCAGATCATACGCGACCCCAGGCCGATCAGGAAGACAGAACTGAGCCAGAAGATGGGTTTTTTAAAAGCCACCAGTCGGAGGGCGAAGCGGCCGAAGACGAAGCCAAGCAGCGGATAAACCGAGGAGGTGACGGAGAAGACCACGCCGACACCCAGCGCCTCGTGCCAGCCAGCGGTCAGCAGCAGCGGCAGCAGCACCACGAGCTTGCTGCACATGGCTGCGCCGCGCAGGGCACCCAGCACGGTGCCGGGCCAGAAGCCGGCCACGGACGCATCCCCTGCCGCGGTCCCCCCGTTGTCCGGATCCTTGCCGTGCGCGCGGCGGGCCGCGACGGTCAGATCACGCACCTCGGGTTCCTCGGCCGAGCACACGCCGTGGTCGCCGCAGTCGCCGCAGGCCTCGTGGGCGGCGGGATTGTGCCTCAAGGCACAGGATGAGCACTGATGATCGCAGTCGGCAGCCCCGTCGGCGTGCCGGGTGCGCCGCTTCCATGGGGGTACCCAGCCGAACACGTGAAGAGACAGCAGGTACGCGGCGAAGCCCAGCAGGAGCACTCCGGTGGACGCATGAAGTGCCGCTCGCGGGATGTGCACGGCCCTGCCCAGAAGGGCCACGATCAGGCACAGCGCCACGATGGCGACGGCGCGCCCGAACAGGTAGCCCGCGGCGGTGTTGCGGTTGGCCGTCTGCAGCGAGAAGACCAGCAGCACGCAGATCCAGAGGTTTCCGAAGGAGAGGCCGAGGCCGGCCGCGGTCAGGTAAAGGTCCATGGGGGGTTCCGGCTCACATCGCGTTGCAGGAGAAGACGTCCTCGACGAGCTCGCAGACGGGAAGCTCCTCAGGGCAGGGGCTGCTGTCCCACTCGGGGCAGCCGTCAACGTCGGCCTGGCAGATCTGGCGGGTGGTTCCGTCCTCGTTGCAGCGGCGCGCCCCGATCGTGCAGACCGGCGCGCAGGCGTCCTCGTTGCACAATGATTCACCGTCGAGAGTGACACAGAAGGGGGTGGGGGCCTCGCAGGCTGTCGTGATCCATAGGGTGCAGCCGTTCCATGCCACGACACAGGACTCGAAGGCGTCACCGGTGGACTGGCAGCGTGAGAGGCCCTCGGTGCAGATGTCGGTGCAGTCGCTGGTGCATTCCGAGGTGTTGTAAGTGCAGGCCAGGGTGCAGCCTAGCATCCCACCCGTGAAGCCCAGGTGAGCGCAGGTCTTCCCGCCGAGGCTGGGCGCATCGCATTCTTCGCCCTCGTCGACCGCACCGTTTCCACAGACCGGATTGAAGTGCCAGCCGTCGTCTTCCTCACAGGCGGTGGACAGGGCGCCCAACACCAGAAAAGTCATCAGAATCATGGTTTTTCGCATGAAGTCACCTGTCAATCCACCTGTTGGGTAGCACTTCCCCGGGTCTGGCGCAAGCAAATCCCGGCCGACACCGCGGCGCAGCGGGCCGAAGTGTCGGTTTCGTCACACAGGTCGCGGCCCAGCGGTGTCAGGTCCCCGGGTTCGATCGGTTCCTCGGGCGGGAACTACCGACCGGTCCACAGGCTCAGTCGGGTCATGCAATCGTCCTCGCCGGTGCAGTGGGTCCACATCCACTCGGGCTGGTTGCGGGTCCAGTTCCCGGTGTCGCCGTCGACGGAGTGCAGCAGCGGGAAGCAGCCATGGTCACCGGTGCAACCGGAGAGCCCCTGCTCGAACATCAGCACGGCCTCGCGGGCCTGGCCATCGGAGCAGGTCAGCCCGATCTCCATCCACTGTTCCCCGTCGGACGCCCAGGAGCCCGCGAACTCGCAGGTGATCGAGGAATCCTGGGTCCCCACGGTCCCGGTGCGGTAGTCCTCGGGAAACGCCGCCGTGGCTGAAACCGGGCCGTCGGCATCGAAGTGGTAGACGGTGGCCTCATAGAGCGCGTGCATGGGCTGGTCGATGTACCAGTATCCCGCGACCGACGGAGGCTGCAGGTCCGGACGCGCGTCCAGCGAGGGTGACGTGCAGCCGAGCGCAAGCACGAGGACGAACAGGTTGGACATGACATGCTTCATGGCGTGGCACTCCTGACGGTGCCCATGAAAATAGCGCAGGTGCCGACCAGGGGCAACGCCGGACACATTCGCAGGAAATACTTTTCGCATTCCGGGCGGGTTTTGCGTATTCTCGGTGCATGTCCAGACCCGTGCGCATCCTGCTCCTGTTTCTGCCGCTGTGGCTCGCGGCCGGGGCGTGCACGAACCCCAGGCCCGTCAAGAAGCCCGTGGCCGCGCCGGTCGTGAAGCCTGCGTCGACTTGTCCGGCGACCGCCCCGCAGGCCCATGTCCTTGAAGTGCGGCCGTTGTGGCCGCTGGAGGGGATGGACCTCCGGCCGCGGTATGTCGAACGGCTGCAGTTGAACGACCGCACGCTGGAGCGCCAGCGTTACAAGGTGATGATCTCGGGCGAGAAGAACTGGCGCGAGCACTTCTTCCTGGCCGTGCTGCTGTGGCGCATGGCCGAGATCGAGGAGGGGGCGCTCAAGGTGCCGCCCGCGCAGGACGCCCCCGCCGGGGATGTGCTGGCTTACCGTCGTGCGCTGCGGACGATCCAGAACTACCGGACCGAGAGCCTGCTGCACCTGGATTATCTTTATTACCTCCCCAACATGACGCCCGCGGCGCTGGAGCGCCTGGCCTACTACACCGCCCATGTCCAGGGCGCGGCGGCCATCCCCTATTTCTACAAACTGCTGGAACACCCCAAGGTGCCCGACTTTCGCTACTACGTGCTCGACTTCGCCGGCCTGCTGCTGTCGGACCGTCGCTGCTCCGAGGCGCGTCAGTTGCTCGGCCGCGGCGTGCCCGCGAACCAGGCCGGGCGTGGCCAGTTCATCGAGAGCCTGGTCCGGGTGTGCCAGCCCCCCGCGGAGCCCCAGGCCTGGAAGGCGATCTGTGCGAAGGTGTCCGAGGGGACCTGGCACGACTTCATCCCTGTGCTCGCGCGTGGCCTGTGGCTCTCCACCATGGGGGTGACGCCTGATGCCGCGACGGTCAAGGGGATCTGTCCGGAGCTTGCCGCAGATGGCGCCCGCATGGAGCACTTCCGGCACGTGTTCGCCGAACTGGACCGCAGCTGGCGTCCTCGCCGCGTGGTCACGCCGCTTCAGGTCGCAGACGGCGATGACCGGATGTTTGCAGCGGTGATGCCCACGCTGCGGGAGTTCGCCACGGTCCTGTTGTTTCTGCATCCGTCCGAGACCGAACTGAAACTGTCCTTCGAGCAGGGCCGGTGGGCCATGACCTCCCCGAAGGAGGTCGCCGGGACCCCGCTGGCGGGGCTGCTGGAGTCCCAACTTCCTGTGCCTGTGCCCGCCAAGCCCGCCTGTCCGGTCCGGGTTTCGTGGACAATCCGCTTCAAAAAACCGGAAAAACCAGCAGATTCGCAGGTTAAATAACCTGCATTGCCGCTTTTTTCTTGCATTTTTCTCCTCAATTCATATACCTACGACCGCCACGGGCCTATAGCTCAGTTGGTTAGAGCCACCGGCTCATAACCGGTTGGTCCCTGGTTCGAGTCCAGGTGGGCCCACGAATTGCAAACCGCCGGTTTTCCATGCCGGTTGACCGCGGTCTCGCAGCGAGGTACCAGTGATCAATCAGATTAAACAACTTCTCGCCCTTCAGCAGCATGACCTTCGACAACAGGAACTGGAAAAGGAACTGGTGAGGCTTCCCGAAGAGCTTGCCGGGCTGCGTCAGGACATCATCGAACTCGAGGGATTTCTGAAAAAGGAAATCGAGAACCTCGACGAGGTGGAGAGCTGGAAACGGACCCACGAGGAAACGCTGGCCGAGGAAGAGGACCGCATCCAGAAGCGGATGCAGGCCATCGACCAGGTCCAGTCCGCCAAGGAATACGTGGCGCTGCAGAAGGACCTCGACAGCATTCGCAAGCGGGTCCGCGATCACGAGACCGAGGTGCTCTCGCTGATGGAATCCGTGGAGAAGCGTCGGGCCGAGGTGGACAAGCGCCAGGCCGAGATCGCAGATTTCCAGAAGGTGCTCAAGCAGCGTGAGGAAATCTTCTCGAAGAAGGTCGAGGAGATCAATTCCGAGTTGAAGCTGCTCCTGGTGGATCGCGCCAAGCTGGTCTCGACGATCGACAAGGTGTGGTTCCGCAAGTACGACTTCCTGGCCAAGCGCCGCTTCCCACCGGTGGCAAAGGCCGAGAACAACAACTGCCTGGGCTGCAACATGGGCATCCCTCCCCAGATGTTCAACCAGTTGTACGACATGAAGGAAATGATGCAGTGCCCCCACTGCACGCGTATCCTCTACATTGAGGGAACGGTCGTCTCCTAGGAGCCTGACCCCTTCAGCATCCTTGGTAATATCGAAATCGAACCGGCAACGACGGGTTGATGTGTCCTCAGGGAGTTGGGCGCTGGGCCCAGGGGGGACCACGCCCTTGAGGGGAGCACCGCAGACCCCGGTTCCTTCGGACATTGAGGCATTTCAGGAAGGCTCCGGTGCAGCCGATAACGGTTCCCGGTTCAGGACTTGCGGGTCACACCCCAGGTCTTCAACCAGCCTTCGAGGTCTTCCGGGGCATCGAGGTCGGCCGGATCACCGGTGTACTCGCCGCCGTCCCAGGTCAGCCGCCATTTCCAGCGGGGCGTGATGGAGACGAAACGGGGCCACAGGGTGAACTGCACAGCACCCCGGATCGGACCGGTCCCGGGCAGGATCGGCAGCACCAGCTGGTTCCAGTGGGTGTCGGGCCCCTCGGGCGGGTTGGCCAGGTCCACATCCTCGGAGAGCCGCGTCTTGAACCACACGCCCACCGCGTCAACCGGGCTCAGTTTTGCCAGGTCCCACGTCACCGTCAGTTCCTCGGGCAGCGTGTCGAGGCCCGGAGCACCGTGGAACAGTTTTCCCACGGGCCCGACGAGCATCGACGGCAACACGGGCAGGATCTGCGCGATGCTGCCGATGTCCCCGGCCAGCGAAGAAAAGTCCAGCCCGACCACCCTGGACGCCTGGGCACGACGCTCGGACAGTTCATGAACCTGCAGCGGCGCGGCCAGCACCGTGAGCTCGTCCGGGATGCAGCGCGGTCGCGAACCCAGCAGGCCGACACAGTGGGCGAACAGTTGGAAGATGCCCTCGTCGATGCCGGCCGGCCCCATGGTCTCGCTGACGATCACGTCGACGGGCAGGGGAAAGCTTTCGAGATCCTCGATCTTGGTGTTCAGGAACTCGACGACTCCGTCGAATCCGTTGTCATGGACGATGCGCCTGGCTCGTTGGACCATGTACTCGTCCTTTTCGACGCAGAAGACGCGGGAAGCGCCGGCGCGGGCGGCCAGCAGGCCCAGGATTCCCGACCCGGAGCCGAGATCCACGACCACATCGCCGGGTCGGACCGTGCCCTCGATGGCCCTGCAATAGGCCTCCATCCGGACCGAGTCGGTGAGCATGCGAAGGTGAAAAAGCAGTTTGTGTTCGTGACTCAACGGCCGTGGCCTCCATGCATGTGCTGGATGAACATCATGCGTGCGAGTTTTTTCTGATCCGCGGTGAGCAGTTTTTCGGCTTCCAGCAGGAACTGCAGCCGCAGCATTTTCTTGTCGGCCATGAGGGTCGCCTCCCTTGCGAACAGGGCCTTGGCCTTGGTCGCGTCGATGGCGGGCTCGAACACCAGCGCCTTGAGATCGAACTTCACAACGACGAGTTGTTTCTCCAGCTGGAGCATCAGTTTCATGTACTTCATCTGAAGTGCCTGGACGTCGGCGACCTGCTTGTCGGACAACTTCAGGTGAAGCCTGATCATCTCGAGCTTGCCCGTCAGGAACGGATCACCGCCGCCGTGGGGGTTGCCCTTCATGCCCATGCCCGGACCCCTGCCCGGACCCTTGGGCTGGGCTGTCGCCATGCCGGGAAGCAGCAGGAAAATCGCCACGAGAACAGACAAGGACCTCTTCATGTTATCACCTCTTGGGTTGGGGAAAGGAGCAGCGTCAGCCAGAATCTGGTTCACATCGTGAACCGTCGGGAGGAAATCAGCGGACGAGGAGGACGGCGAGCTGGCACTCGGTGGCGGCCTTCCAGAACATCTCAAGCGACTTAATCTGCAGGCCGAAGGCGCCGTCCTTCATGGTCATGCCGACCTGGTAATAGAAGCGGGCCGACGCCGGGATGGTGCCGGTGACCTTCTGGGCCAGGGCGGCCGAGCGGCGGGCGTTTTCCTCGGCGGAGACGATGAGGAGCCTGGCCAGGACCTTCTGCTGGCGGACCTGGTGCACCTGTCCGGTGGCGTCCTTGCGGATGTCCAGGTGGATGCGCTTGAGGAAGAGCATGGCGTTGTTGAGGTAGGAATTCCAGTAGGCTGCCACACGGATCAGCAGGCCTTCCTTGGCGTCCTGGGAGATCAGGAACTCGGGGAAGTCCAGCGAGGAGACGGCCACGAGGTAGTTGTTCTCGGTGGCGATCATGTCGGCGAGGACCTCTTCGGAGGACTTGGTGCCGGCGGCGGCGACTTCCTGCACGAACACCTTGGAGGACAGTTCCATCCAGGCGCGGGCGGTGGCTTCGAGCATGTCGGCGAGCTCTGCGGCGCGGTCCGAGTTAACGTTCCATTTGCCGGATTTCAGCGCCGGGAACGCCGCGAAATCCTGGGCCTTGCCGTTCTTCACGTCGGCCATCGAGAAGCGGGTGGCGGTGCCCAGCAGCAACTGGAACAGGCGGCCTTCGTCCATCGCCGGGGAGAGCTTCTTCTCGATCAGGTAGGCGATCTTGTCGCGGCTCTCCTTGAGCTGCTTCTCGCCGAGCTTGGCGTAGCCCCATGCACCGGCCAGGTGGTCGTAGGTGGTCAGCCGGATCATGGGATCCAGTGCGGTCGGGTCATCGACGGTGCGCAGTTTGGTGATGGTTTCGGTGATCTGCTTGCTGATGTTGTCGAAGGACTCGACGGCCTTGAGCATGCCCTTGAGGTCCTTTTTGGCATCGAGGGCGTCGAACTGGGCCGACCACAGCGCCGTCATGGCGAAGGCGCCGGCGCGCTGCGCATAGTCGTAGGCTGCTGCCACGGAGCCGGCCTTGATCAGGGTCCTGGCCTCCTCGGCGTACTTCACGGCCGCGGTCAGGCCGTTCTGGGTGCGGTCGGACTGCTTGCCTTTGATCGCCTTGATTTTCTTGACGAATTCATCATGCTGCTTGAGCCACTTTTCGCTGCGCTCCTTGAGCAGTTTCTCCGTGTCGGCGTCGAGCTTGAGGGCGTCGGGGGCCACCGCCTCGGGCAGCTCGAGGGTGCCGCCGGTCAGCAGCGTGAACGCCTCGGTGATCGTGGCGACCTCCTTGATCTCGGCGCCTGCGGCCTTGCCCATCTCGGCGCAGGTCACGTACTGCTTGGCGGCCTCGTCCCAGGCCTGGTCCTGGCCGGCGGGGATGCCGATGATCTTGGCGCCGGCGGTCGCGGCGGCCTTGATCTTCGCAGGCAGGTGCTCCACAGGGCCCACGGTGCCGTCGGGGTTCAGCGCGCCGAACAGCACGACGCCGGCCTTGGGCGGGGTCTGGACCATCGCGGCCATGATGCCCGCGGCGATGGCCAACTGGGAGCCCATCTCGTCGATCTCGCCGGTCGCGTCGGCCGTGATTTTATAGTCCACCAGGTTCTTGCCGATCGCATAGGCCGCGAGCATGCCGCCGGTCCACAGCAGCGTCTTGCGTGCGGGGGAGGGGTCGGCCTGCACCCAGGACACGGCCAGCTTCTTTTCGGTGTTCGGGGTGATCGCCAGTTTCACGGCGACCTGCGCGGGGAGGGCGGCTTCCTTGGGCAGCGAATAGGCCAGCACCGTCAGACCCGAGTCGGCAGCCTTCTCGGGGATGGCGACCTTGGGATCCTTCATGGGGTCGGTTTTCGCCTTCGGCTTGCAGCCGAGAACGGTGATGGCGATGATCAGGCTCAGTATCCAGTAACGTTTCATAATGATCACTCCTTGCGTGTCAAGCATGGCCCATTACTAACGCAAAACGGCGGGAATGAGAAGACTAAGATGAAGAATGATGATCAGACCGTCAACGTTGTTCCGCAGGCATTTTAGGGTGTTGACTCCCCGGCCTATGTCTATATGATGCGCGCGGGCCATGGGCCCGAAGGAGGCTTTTTTAATGAAGACGCAAGATTTTGTGGCATTGGAAAAGAAATATCTCGCTCCGAACTACAATCCACTGGACGTGGTCATCGAATCCGGTGAAGGCGTGTGGGTGACCGACGTCGAAGGGAAGAGGTACATGGACTTCCTGGCGGCCTACTCCGCGTTGAACCAGGGTTATTGTCATCCCAGGATCAAGAAGGCGATGCTCGAGCAGGTCGAGAAGGTCACGCTCACCTCGCGTGCCTTCCGCAATGACAAGCTTCCGCTGCTGGCCGAGAAGCTCTGCAACCTGCTGGGATACGAGATGATGCTGCCCATGAACTCCGGCGCCGAGGCGGTCGAGACCGCGCTCAAGGCCGCACGCAAGTGGGGTTACATCCACAAGAAGATCCCCGAGGGGAAGGCGAACCTCATCGCGATGTCGAACAACTTCCACGGCCGCACGATCACCATCTACCGCGACGGCTTCGGCCCGTTCACCGACGGCTTCACCGTGATCCCCTACGGGGACACTGCTGCCCTCGAAAAGGCCATCACACCCAACACCGTGGCCGTGCTGATGGAGCCCATCCAGGGTGAGGCCGGCATCATCATCCCGCCCGAAGGCACGCTGAAGAAGGTCCGCGAGATCTGCGACCGGAACCACATTCTCATGATCGCCGACGAGATCCAGTCCGGCCTGGGCCGCACCGGCCGCATGCTCGCCTGCGAATGGGAGAACGTCAAGCCCGACATGGTCTGCCTGGGCAAGGCGCTCTCGGGCGGCTTCTACCCGGTGTCGGCGGTGGTCGGCTCCGCCGAGGTCATGAGCGTGTTCAAGCCCGGCGAGCACGGCTCCACCTTCGGCGGCAACCCGATGGCCGCCGCGGTGGCGCTGGCCGCCCTCGAAGTCCTCATCGAGGAGAAGCTCGTCGAGCGCGCCGAGGAGCTGGGACGGGTTGCCATGGACAAGCTGGCTTCGCTGGCCTCCAACCCGCTGGTCAAGGAAGTCCGCGGCCGTGGCCTGTGGATCGGCATCGAGTTGAAGCCCGAGGCCGGCGGCGCACGCAAGTACTGCATGAAACTGATGGAGAAGGGCGTGCTCGCCAAGGACACGCACCATCACACCATCCGCCTCGCCCCCCCGCTGGTCATCTCCCGCGAAGACCTGCTCCTGGGCCTGGACAAGGTCCTCGAAGTCCTGAATCCATAAATTTCCCTTTAAAATATGGACGGAGGGGCCCCTTCATAGATTATTTCAATTTATTTTTACTTTCCCCCTTGCATGCCCGGGCTTCGTACCCACCTTGCAGATACTCGTTCGAGTAGATTGTTTGCATCATCGAATTTTCGGATGTCCAGGCAGATTGCTCACCTGTGGAAAACAATTGGGGTACATGTCATGAAGAGAGCCTTTCTGTCCACCATCATCACCATGGTTCTTGTCCTGTTTCCGGCGCTGTCCGGGGCCCAGGTGCAGAACGATCCCGTCCGTCGGAATCCGATGCACTCGCCCAACCGGGTCGGCATCGTCAACGAGTTCAGCGGGGTCATCTCGGGGCTGACCGGCAAGGGCGCGTCCGACTACGTCGCCGGCGGCGGTGTCTACTACAGCGGCCTGCTCCGGAGCAGTCCGATCCTGGCGTTCGGTCTGCATGCCGGGCTCAGTGGGGCCACCAGCCTTGACGGCTATGGAGACATCATTCATGGCGTGGTCGCGGGCGAGGGCCGTATCTATCTGCCGATGGGTCCGGTGGTCGACATCTGGGGCAGCGTCGTGCTCGGCGTGGGCTTTCTGCAGGAGACCTGGTCGACCAACAACTACTACGCCGAGGATGGTGTGACCCGCAGCGGTCCTGTGCTCGGTGGTGGCGCCGGCATCGGCTGGTATCTGGGCCCGAACCTGAGCGTGGGCGCCTACGTCAGGCTCTACCGCCTGCTCTGGAACGGCAGCGACTACGTCAACACCCTCGATGACGGTGCGATCTCCGAAGCCGATTACTACGGTCTCTGGTGGACGCTGGGCGGCTACGTCGCCTTGCATTACTAATCTCCTCCATAATCTCCTCGAAAAATGGATCGCCTTGTCGTAAAAAAAATGAAAGATGGGGCCAGGTGGATCCGGCGCGGGATCCGGGAGGCAAAGCATGGACAAGCAGCGGATCCTTGACGCCATTCTCGAAAAGTTGGCCGTAGAGGCCAAAACGCTGGCCCAGGCGGCTATGACGGCCCACCAGGCGGCCACCCACGAGGACAACAAGGCCCGCAGCAAGTACGAGACCCTGGCTCTGGAGGCCTCCTACATCGCTCAGGGACAGGCGAACCGCGCTGCAGAGCTGGCCGCGGCCGTGAAGTTGTACGAGCGGCTGGAGCCTGTGCCGTTCTTGGCGGAGACGCCCATCAGTCCGGGGGCGCTGGTCACCTTCGATGAGACTGGCGGCAGGATCGGTCGCGTGTTCCTGGGGCCCGACCAGGGCGGCCTGAAGGTGACCGTCGATGGCCTCGAGGTGGTGGTCATCACCGAGCCGTCCCCGCTGGGGCAGGCCCTGCTGGGACTGACCCTCGACGAAGAGTTCGTCTTTCGCGGGAAGAAGTGCCTGATCACGTCGGTGGAGTAGAAAAGATTCTTCAGTGATAGTCAGCAGGGGCTTCGGGCGGTGCATCACGTACGTCGATGGGCTCGACCTTGTCCTTGGGCTCCATGCCGTCGGGCGGATTCGGGCGAGGGGGGACCGGCTGCTCCACGGTGGAGGCCGGCTTTTCGTTCACGTTGGACTCACGGGTGCAGGAGACCGCCCCGGCCAGGCCGGTGACGGCGATCAGGCCCGCGGCGGCGAAGCGGGTCCAGGTGGAGGCGGCGGGCTCCTTCGCGTGGAGGAACTCCGGCTCCCGGACGTCGGTCGCGGCGCCGTGCACGTGCAGGCAAAAGCAGCGCCCCGGCACCGCGAGGAAGTCGCCGTGGCACAGGATCACGGGCTTCCCGATCTCAAGGTCCACATGGCGGTTCGCGCGCGTCACGCGGGCGCCGGCGGGCATCTGATCATCTCGCAGCACACCGAGGCGGTCGTCACCGGTGACGAAGATCCGGCACCAGGCCGGGGCGCTCTCCTGCTGAAGCACGCGGCCGTCCCGGGTCAGCAGCAGGCGGAAGGCGGGACCGGCGGCGGCCGTGCACTGCAAAAAGCGCAGGCTCTCGTGTTCGGGGTAGCAGTCCTCAAGGCAGATTGAAATGGGATGGTTCATGGAATCACTCCTGGGTGCTTTGGTCCTCTCGTTCGTCGACAGCTGATTCATGCTGCCACAACTGGGCAGACGACGCAATCCCCCTGATTTGGCACCGGGGACTTCTTCTGCTGGACATGCCGTGAAAGGTTGTTGTAGGTTGCAGACGAAGAACGCCTATGATCACGACGGGCGATTTTCCGACAGGTGTCTTGCCCATGCACACGCAGTTTCTGCTGGAGTTCCCCTGGAAGGCCATCACTGCGGCCTGGCCCGAGCTGGCCTGCGCCATCGCCGAACCGCTGGCCGGCGGACTGATCAACAAGACCGTGCGCATGACCTCCAGGGACGGGCGGCGCAGCGTGCTGCAGTGGCTCAATCCGGTGTTCCCGGGGACCGTCAGCGATGACGTGGCCGCGATCTGCAGGCACCTCGCGAGCCGGGGCTTTTCGACTTTCTCGGTGCTCCCCACCTGCGACGGCGCCTCGTTCCTGCCTCATGACAACGGCAGCTTTCGTCTGCTGACCCACCTCGAGGGGGACTTCCTCGGACAGGGAGATATCGGCGTCGCAGGGCAGACCCTGGCGCGCTTCCACCGGGCTCTGGCGGACTGCACGCATGTGTTTTCGCACCACCGCAACATCCACCGGCCCCCCTTCTATGCGGGGCGGCTGCGCGAGGCCCTCGAGACCCACGCGGATCATCCGCTGCACGCCGGGGTGGCGGCGGTCGCCAGGGAGGTGCTGCCACGGCTGCATCCCGACTGCGACTGGAACACGCTGCCTTCCAGGATCGTGCACGGGGATCCCAAGCTGGAGAACTTCTGGCGCACCGCCGACGGCGTGACGCTGCTGGATCTGGACACGGTCGGGCGCCACTGCATCCTCGGAGAGCTCGGCGACGCCGGCCGCGCGCTGTGCCGCGACAACGGCGCGTTCTCGGTGGCGCTGTTCGGGACGTTCTTCGGGTCCTACCTGCAGCGCGCCCCGGAGCTAGCGGTGACGGAGGTGGCGGCGATCCCGGAGAGCATCGAACTGATCGCCCACGAACTGACGGCCCGCTTCCTGATCGACGCCCTCGAGGAGCACTACTTCGGCTGGGATCCCACCCACTTCGCCAACCGCGGCGAGCACAACCTGCATCGCGCCCGGGCCGAGCACGCCTTTGCAGTGTCGGTTCATGAATATCTTGATGATTGTTTGAAGATATTGGTGCAGGAACGGGACTAGATGCAGCCGGTGGTGTCAAACCGGCATTCGGTGTCGCAGGACAGCGTGCCGCTCGAGAAACCCTGGCTCTCGCACGTCTCCCCGTCGAGGTCGGCGCCCTCGCACTGCTCCGTTGGGGACGAGATGACGCCGTCGCCGCAGACGAACATGGCTTCGCAGCCGGTGGTGTCAAACCGGCAGTTCTGACTGCAGGACAGTGTACCCCCGCCCAGGGCAAGGGACAGGCACGTGTTGCCGGCCAGGTTCTCCGCATCGCAGTCTTCCCCGTACGCCGCCTGGATGATGCCATCCCCGCACCGTTGTGCACACACGCTGAGGTCCCACTGGCAGTCGCCGTTGCACGTGACCGGCCCGATCTGCTGGTAGTAGCCCAGCGTCATGCAGTCGGGGGTATCTCCGGCGGTGCCGTCGCACGCCTCGCCCAGATCGAGCAGTCCGTTGCCGCAGCCTTCCTTCGGGTTCGCCTCGTTGTCGCATGCGACCAGCAGCACGAGCGCAGAGAACAGGAGCATGTGGAGGAATCTATTATTCATGGGGGGTTTCTCCAGGGGATGGCCATTCCGCCCGGAACCGGCGGAGACCTGAATGGCTATTTCTTCATGGCCTGTTCGACCGCGACCGCGACCGCGACCGAGGCGCCGACCATCGGGTTGTTGCCCATGCCGATCAGGCCCATCATCTCGACGTGGGCCGGGACCGAGGAGGAGCCGGCGAACTGCGCGTCGGAGTGCATGCGTCCCATGGTGTCGGTCATGCCGTAGGAGGCCGGGCCCGCCGCCATGTTGTCCGGATGCAGGGTGCGTCCCGTGCCGCCGCCGGAGGCCACCGAGAAGAACTTCTTCCCTTCGAGCAGGCGCTCCTTCTTGTACACGCCCATGACCGGGTGCTGGAAGCGCGTGGGGTTGGTCGAGTTGCCGGTGATCGCGACGTCGACCTGCTCCTGGTGCATGATGGCCACGCCCTCGCGGACGTCGTCGGCGCCGTAGCAGCGGACCGCGGCGCGCTCGCCCTTGGAGTACGCCTTCTCCTTCACGATCGCGAGCTTCCCCGACGCATAGTCGAACTCGGTCTCGACGTGGGTGAAGCCGTTGATGCGGGAGATGATCTGGGCGGCGTCCTTGCCCAGCCCGTTGAGGATCACGCGCAGCGGCTTGGTGCGTGCCTTGTTGGCGGAGCGGGCCAGGCCGATGGCGCCCTCGGCGGCGGCGAACGACTCGTGTCCGGCGCAGAACGCAAAGCAGGCGGTCTCCTCGCGCAGCAGCATCGAGGCCAGGTCGCCGTGGCCGATGCCGACCTTGCGGTCGTCGGCGACGGAGCCGGGGATGCAGAAGGCCTGCAGACCCAGCCCCAACGTCTTGGCGATCTCGGCGGCGGCGGTCTGCCCGTTCTTGATGGCCACGGCGGCGCCGACGAGGTAGGCCCAGCCGGCGTTCTCGAACGCGATGGGCTGGATGGACTTCACGATCCTGCGCACGTCCACGTCCCTGGCGAGGCAGATTTTTTCCGCATCCTCGAGGGAGGCGATGCCGTGACCGGCCAGGAACGACGTGATCTGAGCGATTCTTCTTTCGTAACCTTCGAATAAAGCCATGGTGAGCTCCCTATTCCTTTCGCGGATTGATGGTTTTGGCCGCATCGGCGAAGCGTCCGTAGGTTCCGGTGGCCTTCTCCAGTGCGGTCTGCGCGTCCATGCCCTTGCCGATGTTCTCCATCATGACGCCCAGTTTCACGAACTTGTAGCCGATGATCTCGCTGTCCTCGTCGAGGGCGAGCTCGGTGACGTACCCTTCGGCCATCTCCAGATAGCGGGCGCCCTTGACGCTGGTGCCGTACATGGTGGCGGTCACCGAGCGCAGGCCCTTGCCGAGATCCTCGAGGCCGGCGCCGATGGGCAGGCCGCCGTCGGAGAAGGCGGTCTGGGTGCGACCGTAGACGATCTGCAGGAAGAGCTCGCGCATCGCGACGTTGATGGCGTCGCACACCAGATCGGTGTTCAGCGCCTCGAGGATGGTCTTGCCCGGGAGGATCTCGCCGGCCATGGCGGCGGAGTGGGTCATGCCCGAGCAGCCGATGGTCTCGACGAGGGCCTCCTCGATGATGCCGTTCTTGACGTTGAGGGTGAGCTTGCAGGCGCCCTGCTGGGGTGCGCAGCCGCCGACGCCGTGGGTCAGGCCCGAGATGTCGCGGATCTCCTTGGCCTTGGTCCACTTGCCTTCCTGGGGAATCGGCGCCGGGCCATGCTTGGCGCCCTTGGCCACGATGCACATCTGTTCAATTTCGTGTGTCAGCATTTCTTGAAGTCCTCCTTCGGGTGTGGTGGCACCGTATTAAGGTAACGGCCCAATGTGACCGGCTCAGTTTCCGGAAGGGCCGCCCTAGAGGTCAGGCTCCTTCAGGTTTCTGTCTCCGGTACGCAGTATCCATAGGCACTGTGGCATGTCAATGGTGCGGTTTTGCAGGATTTCGAGGGTCCTTTTTCCTTTTCGGTGCATGCGTTTTCCTTTTCCATTGGAAAGTTGCGCCGTCGTGGTGCGGATGAAATGGTGAAATATTTCCCTATTGAGGCATTTCCAGACCTGCAAGTGTCGCAACTGGTGTACGAAGGCCTTCGCCAACCTGATCGCCGTGGAGAAAAGGGCATCTGGCCGTCGAAATATCGAGGCATGGGAGGTTCCCTGAAAATCGTTGTTTGTATTGATCTGATCCTGCGCTATATTGTGCCGCGACTTGTCTGGGAGGACGCTGTTGGTCAAGAAGAAACGAAAAGCCAAGCAGAAACGGACGACCGATACGCATTCGACCGTGACCGGTCCTGTGAGCGTTGAAGAGAGCCCGCTGTACATTGACATCGCCACACCCGGCGCACCGGCTGCGGCCGATCGTTACCGTTCGGTGCCGCGGCAGGATGTCCAGGATCTGGGCACTGCCCAGCCCGATATCGGCATGGTCTCGGGTTCGATCATCGGGCTGACCAGCGGCGAGATCAGGATTGATCACGACGCAGCGCTCTCGGTGCACTTCGAAGGGGACCGTCCCAGGAAGAATCCATCGATCGTGGTGTCCGGTGAGGATGCCATCATGGAGGAGCCCGACGTATACGGGCACCGCTCCTCGGATTCCGATCCCGAGGGACCCACGCCTGCGCCGCACACCCACGCGAACCGCCGTCGGCGGCATGAGGTCGAAGAGCCCCGGCCGCTTGAAACGGACGACGAATCCGAAGATGTCCCGCTGGAGGATCTGGGACCCTCCCTGCCGGCCGAAGAGTCGGCCGAAGAGCCGGCCGAAGAGAAACCCACGCCTGCACAGGCGGTGGTGACCAGGCCGATGGTCGAGGCGGCCGGCGAGATTACCGCACCCTCGGCTGCACCTGAGGCGTCTGTGCCCCGGTCGCCTGCGGTTGTGTCCCATCCCATGGAACCCTTCGTCAGCGGCGAGTACACCATTGTCAGCGGCGAGATCATGCTCGTGCCCGAAGAGGACATCCCTGCACGGCCCCGCAAGGAGACGGCGCTGCCGCCGCCTCCCGCGCCCAAGGCCGCCGTGGCGCCTCCTCCGTTGCCTCCTGCTGCCAAGCCGACGGCCGCGAAGAATACCGATTCGTTGCCTCCGCCCCCGGACCCGCCGCCGCCCGCCGCGCCCAAGGCCCAGGCCCCGGTTGACGAACCCGCCGGATCGTCCGAACCGTCCCGGCCCGATGACGAGCCTACGCCCGAAGAGATGGAGCAGCGCAAATCGGCCCGCGACCAGCGTCGCGAGATCCTCCGTCAGATGATCGCCCAGGCTCCGGTGCCCTTCGCGATGAACATTCCCGACAAGACTTTGCCTGCGTCGGATGCGGAATTTGTTCCTGCGGTCCCCGCTTTGCAGCTCGAACCCCAGGTGACCAGGCCGATGGTCGAGGCGGCCGGCGAGATTACCGCACCCTCGGCTGCACCTGAATTGCCTCCGCCGCCGGATCCGCCGCCGCCCGAGCCAGCTGTGGCCAAGCCGGCCAGACATGCGCATGCTCCCGGGGAGCCCAAACACGCAAAGCAGGCGCCGGTCCAGGAAACCCCGGCCGTCGCCGAAAAGCCGCACGAAGGCAAGATCTCCGGGACGCCGGTGGCCGCCGGGACGCCGGTGGCCGCCAAATCCGACGCCGTCGCCGAGCACTCAAGACAACGTCGGATGGCCACGCCCCTGGAGAACTCACTGGTCTCCCACAACCTTGACAAGATGCCTGAACAGGCCCTCGCCGGGCGGTTGCCGCGTGCCGCGACGCGCGACGACCTGCCGACCAAGTTTTCGGATCTTGAAGAGGAGTTCTTCGACAAGGAGCTGCACCCTGAGAACGACTATTCCGGGCTCGACGAGGTCTTCGCCAGCATGCAGGAACAGAATCAGACCAACGGCAGCATCCTCAACAGCATCAAGCGCCTGTTCGTCGCCGACTCGCCCCCGCCCAAGAACGGCGGCTCCAAGAAATCCACGCCGGCCCCGAAGCCGGCCCCGAAAAAGCCCAAGGGCGGCCATGCAACCAAAAAGAAGTGATCACCAGGTCCTGGTGGGCATCTGCGGTGCGTCCGGCCTGATCTACGCCCGCCACATGCTGGCGTGCCTGTCGGCCGTGCCCGGTGTGCAGACGCATGTCGTGGCCTCCTCCGCGGCCGCCGAGGTCGCCGCCACGGAGTGCGCTCCCGGCGAATACGAGACGATGCTGTCCATGGCGCACTTCCGCCACGGGAACGACCAGCTTGGCGCCTGCGTGGCCTCGGGATCCTTCCCGCTCGCGGGCATGGTCATCGCCCCGTGCTCGCTGCACACCGCCATGGCCCTTGCGGCGGGACTGGCCGACGATCTTCTGCTGCGGGCAGGGCAGGTCTGCCTCAAGGAGCGTCGTCCGCTGGTGCTGCTGTTGCGCGAGACACCCCTGGCGGCGCACCACCTGCGGCATCTCGCGACCCTGGCGGAGGCGGGAGCCACGATCATGCCCGCAGCGCCGGGATTTTATCTGAAGCCCGGCAGCATCGACGAACTGATTGAGCCGCTCGTGCTGCGTGCGCTTTCGTTCCTTCGCCTGCCGGGGCTGCCAGCCGCGACCGCCTGGGATCCCCAGTCTCCAATTCAATGAATAGCTTCCCTTTTACCCTTGCATTCCTGTTTGATCAGTGGTAATGCAAGTCGCCCTAGTGGCTGATTTGTTTACTCATCACCCACGCATGGTAACCCCTTGGCGTGCCAATGAAGGTTTCGGGGTGTGAAAAGCCATGCGGAGGATCAACGCCAGAAGGAGATGTCATGACCGAGAACAAGACCCAACAAGAAGCCATCACCCTGCGTGAACTGCTGGAAGCCGGCGTACACTTCGGCCACCAGACCCGTCGCTGGAACCCCAAGATGCGTCAGTACATCTTCGGCGTGCGCAACGGCGTTCACATCATCAACCTCGAGGCCACGCTGCCCCTGTTCCAGAAGGCCTACGATTTCGTTGAGCGGCTCGCCTCCCAGGGCGGCACCATCCTGTTCGTGGGCACCAAGAAGCAGGCCCAGGACGTGATCATCGAAGAAGCAGCCCGCGCCGGCCAGTTCTGCGTGGTCAACCGCTGGCTCGGCGGCACGCTGACGAACTTCGCCACGGTGAAGGCCTCCATCGAGAAGTTGAAGCGGTTCGAGGAGATGGGCCGTGACGGCACCATGGAGAAGCTCACGAAGAAGGAGCGTCTGCAGATCGACCGCGAGTGCAAGAAGCTCGAGAAGAACCTCGGCGGCATCAAGGAAATGCGCAACCTGCCGGCGGCCATCTTCCTGATCGACCCGACCAAGGAGCGCATCGCGGTGGCCGAAGCCCGCGGACTGGGCATCCCCATCGTCGCCGTGGCCGACACCAACTGCGATCCCGATCCCATCGACTACATCATCCCGGGCAACGATGACGCCATCCGCGCGATCCGCCTGTTCGCCGGCCGCATCGCCGACGCGGTCATCGCCGGAACGGCCCAGTCCAAGGACCGCCGCGAGAATCCCGTCATGGAGACCCGTCCGGCCGCTGCTCCCGTGGACGTCCCCGCCGCCGATGAGAGCCAGGCAGACCTCGACGTCGTCTTCACTTCCGGCAAGGCCGTGAATCTGAAGCCCGACGGCACCGGTCGCCCCGAAGGTCGCTAACCCCCAACTTCTTCAGGAAAGGAAATATCAAATGGCCACTATCACTGCTGCCCAGGTTCAGGAACTGAGACAGATCACCGGCGCCGGCATGGTCGAGTGCAAGAAGGCCCTCACCGAGTGTGAAGGCGACATGGAAAAGGCGAAGGATCTTCTGCGCAAGAAGGGACTCGCCACGGCCTCGAAGAAGTCCGGCCGCATCGCCGCCGAAGGTCAGGTTCATGCGTACATTCATGGCGGCGGCCGCGTCGGCGTGCTGCTCGAAGTGAACATCGAGACCGACTTCGCCGCCCGCACCGAGGACTTCAAGGAACTTGTCCACGAGATCGCCCTGCACATCTGCGCGTCCTCTCCCCAGTACGTGACCCGTGATGAGATCCCCCCCCAGGTGATCGAGCGTGAGAAGGAAATCTACGCCGAGCAGCTGCGCCTCGAGGGCAAGCCCGAGAAGGCGTGGGAAAAGATCATGGAAGGCAAGGTCAAGAAGTTCTACAGCGAGAACTGCCTGATGGATCAGCCCTACGCCTTCGAGACCAAGATCACGATCACCGACATGGTGAACAACGTGACGGCGAAGATCGGCGAGAAGATCTCCGTGCGCCGCTTCGTGCGCTGGGAACTGGGCGAAGGCCTGGAGAAGCGCGTCTATGACCTGGCCAAGGAAGTCGCCGCCGAGATGGGCCCCAAATAGCCGCAAGGTCCCAGCCGCCGCGATGCCCGCCATTACCCGAATCCTGCTGAAAATCTCCGGTGAAGCGCTCATGGGGAGTCAGACCCACGGTCTGGACCCGCAGATGCTCGACTACGTCCGCTCCGAAGTGAAGAAGGTCGTGGACGCGGGCATCGAGACCGCCATCGTGGTCGGCGGCGGCAACCTGTTCCGTGGAATCTCGTCCTCGGCCGCAGGGCTCCCCCGGCACGTGGGCGACAGCCTGGGCATGTTCGCCACGCTGATGAACGCCACGGCCCTGGCCGGCTACTTCAATGCGCACGGATTGCCGTCGAAGGCCTTCTCGGCCTTTCCCGTCGGCAACCTGCTCGAACCGTTCTCTGTGGACGCGGCCCGCGCCGCCCTCTCCCAGGGGAAGGTGACGGTCTTCGGCGGAGGCACGTCCAATCCATATTTCACGACGGACACGGCGGCCGTGCTGCGGGCCCTCGAGATCAGCGCGGACTTTCTGGTCAAGGCCACCCAGGTGGACGGCATCTACTCCGACGACCCGAAGAAGAACCCGGCCGCTGAATTCCTGCCGCAGATCACCTACGACGAGATGCTGCGCCTCAACCTGCGCATCATGGACGCTTCAGCGGTGGCCATCGCCCGCGAGAACCGGCTGCCGGTGCAGGTCGTCGCGCTGCGAACTCCCGGCGCCATGCTCGCCGCGCTCACGGGCGGGGCTGTCGGCTCCCGCGTCGTGCCCTCATAGCCTGATTGAATCTTCCGGCGTCTGCGTCGTAAGTTCCGCCGGATGCTGGAGGACCGCATGAAACGCTTTATCCCGTTATTCCTCATTTCACTCGCACTGAGCCTGCCCGCGCAGGCCCAGACTCCCTGTGTGCCGGAGAAGGGCGCCGCGCCCGAGAAGTGCAGGATCGCCGCCGGCGATGCCGCCACCATCACACCCAGCCAGAAGATCACGACCTTCCAGGCGCAGGTGAAGTCGGACATCCGCAAGGGGCTCACCGATGCGCAGAAGCAGGCGTTCCTGAACAGGATGCACGATTACTTCGATTTCTCGACCATGGCCGAGGCGGCCCTGTTCGGCGAGTGGGAGAAGCTCACCATCGAGCAGCGCGCGCAGTTCAGCCTGGCGTTCACCGCGATGCTGCAGCGCAACTACCTCAGGAAGTTGTATTCCCACGCGGAATACCTGGCATCGATCACCGGCGAGAAGCTCAAGGAGGACAAGGCCCAGGTCGCCACACGCCTGGTCAAGTCCGCCAAGGGATCCACGTCGGTGGACGTGACCTACCGCATGCAGAAGACCAGGCAGGGCTGGCGTATCTACGACGTGCTCACCGACGAGGTCAGCCTGATCCGCAATTACCGTTCCACCTTCGCCGACCTGATCAAGTCCAAGGGCTTCTCCGGCCTGATGGACCACCTCAAGAAACAGGCCGCCGGCCCCCTCCCGTAAGAAGATCGCACGACAGAAGAAAAGAAAGCGCGGCTCGACGCACTGAAGAAGAAGCGGGCTCGAGCGACCGTCTTCGGTCGCCGGCCGCAGTCCAGGTTTTCCGGCCACGTCGTGGCCTCAGTTTTTCCCTTCACTCCAGGCGCAGGAACACCGGGCGGGCGAGCCACTCGGTGGGGCCCACCTCGAGGAAGATCACCGTGCCGGCCGGTCCCGTCAACTGGGAACGCAGCATGAACAGGGGCAGGTGGGAGGGGAGTCCACCGATGCGCCAGACCGTCTCACCGGCAGACAGCCCCGCGCGGGAGGCGGGGGTGCCGGCGGCGACGGTGGCCACGACCAGACGGGAGCGCAGCCCGTCGCGCGCCAGCGTCAGCCCGCTCTCACCGGCGGCAGCCGTGGTGCGGACCGGGACGAGATCGATGATCACGTCGGGAGCCTGCAGATCCGCGATGACGTGGATGGTCTCCGAGCCGAGACCGGAGAGGGGATGCCAGGCCATGAAGGTGACCTCTCCGGCGGGCAGCGATTTGAAGGTGAAGCTGCCGTTGCGATCGGTCTGCTCCATGAAGGTCCCTGCACTGACCCAGGCGCCGCGCACGGGGAAGCCGCGATCGTCACGCACGGTGCCCGTGGCGGCTCCCGAGCGCTCCAGCTCCCACAACTGCGGCGTCAGATTGAGCTCCTGAAGGGCGGTTCCAGCCCTCACCACCAGCTCGCCCGTCAGCGGCGCGTAGCCCGGTGAGGACACGTGGACCTGCCAGGTCCCCTCGGCCAGGGCGCGGAACTCCACCTCGCCCTTGCGCGTCTCCTGCACCTCCCGGGCGCCATCGGGGTGCGACAGCCGCACGGTGCCTGCCAGGCCCTCCAGGGTCTGCCGATCCCGCACGAAGCCCTGGAAGCCGCCCCCGTAGGGCAGGGTCCAGTCGTAGTCGCCCGGCTCCAGGCCGGTCTTCTCCAGCGACGTGTAGTCCGGGTGGGTCACCACGATCAGGTACGGTCCCGGACCGAGGCGCTCGAACGTGACCGTGCCCGTGTCGTCGGTGACGCGCTGGCGACGTTCGGGCCGGTCCTGGGCGAGCAGCTCCACCTGTGCCCGCACGACCGGGATCCTGGCCGCGTCCCTCAGGCGCAGGCGCAGCGTCCCTGTGCCGCGCCTGAGCTGCACCTTCTGCTGCCGCATGGCCTTGAGGTGCTCCACGTGAACAGGGAACTCCGGATGGAAGAACGTGGCAGTGAACTCCTCGTCGACAGCCGGCAGGAGCACCTCGCCGGAGTCGTCGGTGAAGGCGGTGAAACCCGTACCTGGGGATCGGGCGCTCTCGACGCGCAGCTGGGCGCCCACGACCGGGAACTGACGCTCGTCGACCACCAGCAGCGTCATCTCCGCGCCAGGCGTCAGGCGGATGTCCGGCACGTCCGTGTTCTGCGTGATCTCGCCGATCACGACGCTGGTGGCCAGGAAGTTGTCGTGGGAGACGTGCAGCAGGAGATGGCCCGCAGGGATGCCGGTGAGCGTGAACAACCCCTTGTCGTCAGTCATCACCGCGCCCGAGGCCGTCTGGCCGATCTCGATCTTCTTGTCGGTCACACCGAGCTGGCCCACCGGAATCAGTCCCGGCGCGTCCAGCGCCAGTGGCGCGATCAGCGTGCCGGTGGCGTCCACGCCCCAGCACTCGACGGCGGCGCGCTCCACGGGCTGTCCTGTGGCGTCGAGGACACGTCCGGAGATCGTCACCCCGCGCGAGAGCTCGAACAAGGCCAGCCCGGAGGTCGCTCCCACCCAGAAACGCCGACCCGTCAGAGACACATAGCCTTCCGACGACAACGAGAAACGATAGGAACCTTCAGGAAGCGGACCAATCCGGAAGCGGCCGTCCCCGGTCGTCTCCACGGCCCGGGTCAGCAGCGAAGGCTCCTCGCGGCCGAGCGTGAACAGCGCGCCGGGCAGGGGGCGGTCGTCCTTCTCGTCCCGCACCAGGCCGTACAACTCGATTCCTTCATCCATATACAAATGCGCGTGCACGACCTCTCCTGCGGTCAACTCCACGCCCACCAGTTCGGCCACCTGATTCTCGAAGACGGCTTCGATCGCGAGGATTCCCGGCGCGAGATCCGGCAGAAACGCGCGGCCCTCCTGGTCGGCGGTGAGCTCGTAGGGGGGGTAAACCGACGATCCCATCACGCGCAGCGTCGCACCGGGGGCGGGTTTCCCGTTCTGCAGGACGGCCTCGATCCGCAGTCCGGCGGCGGCCTCCAGCCGGACGATCATCGCGGACTCTCCCGGGGAGGTCCAGTGCTCGCCGTCGGAGTGGTAGCCGGACTTCTCGGCCATCACGCGGAAGATGGTGTCGCTCTCGGAGGGCAGCTCGAAGCGGCCGTCGGTGTCGGACGTGAAGACCTCGCGGGGCAGGTCCTCACCAGGCTTGATGAACCGCATTTTCACGCCTGCCAGCGGGCGTCCGTCCTGATCCACGGCCAGACCGGCCTTGGCGCGGGCGCTGCCGGGGACGGCGGGGCCGGTGCCGGGCGTCCCCGGGGTCGAGGCGGAGCCGGCGTGGATGATCCGGTCGGGCACAGCGGAAAATCGTGTCCATGTCAAGTCAAAACGGCGCCATTCGAGAAAGCCGCCGATGAAGCCCGCGATCAAAAACACCGCTCCCAGGCAGCCCGTGGCGATCCGGTGTTTTCGGGTGTTCCAGTGCATGGCGCGAAGATAGTGCATTTTCCCTCCGTTTACAAACACGACGGAATGACCGACACTGGCGGCTTTTTGGCTACTTAGTAACCTCATGTAGGCAAAATGTTGACACTTGGGTCGGTGTGTGTTTCTATGGCATAAGTAGGTGACGTAGCGATGCTTCTGATCAAATCCGAACTCCTTGAACTTCTGAAAAACGCCGTGGAACAGGTCGTCCGCGACAACAACCTCCCGGCGGAAATCCTGGACCGGCCCATTACGCTGGAAGTGCCGAAGATGCCCGAACACGGCGACTTCGCCACGACCTTCGCGCTGGCCGCAGCCAAGCAGGCCCGCATCAACCCGCGTGAGCTGGCCCAGAAGATCCTCGACCTGCTGCCGGTCGGGCAGGGCCCTCTCAAGTCCGCCGAGCTGGCCGGTCCGGGCTTCATCAACCTGCGCATCGCCGACGCCAGCCTGGCCCGCGGTCTGCGCCGAGTGCTCGACGCCGGCGACGACTGGGGTCGGGGCTCACCGGTCGCCGGACGTATCAACCTGGAATTCGTCTCGGCTAATCCGACCGGTCCGATGCATGTCGGCCATGGTCGCGGCGCCGCCGTCGGCGATTCCCTGGCGCGGATCCTGCGCTTTGCCGGCCGCGAGGTCTTCACTGAATACTACGTCAACGACGCCGGTCGGCAGGTCAGCCACCTGGCCATCTCGATCTGGAGCCGGTACATCGACCTTTGCCGCGAGCAGGACGCGACCATCGAAGCCGTCCCGTTCCCGGAGGACGGCTATCACGGCGGCTACGTCGTCGACTTCGCCCGCAGTTATCTGTCACGCGCACTCCGTCCGGAAGCGATGCAACGTATTGCTTGGCACAAAGCCGAAGGCCATACAGTCGTTGTCG
>PHAZ01000115.1 GCA_002841825.1 Deltaproteobacteria bacterium HGW-Deltaproteobacteria-22
CGGCCCCGCCACGAGCTCCTTCGGCTACTTCGGCATCGTCGGCACCTTCGATTGGTGACGGTCCTGCGCCCGTTCGCGTTCACTTCTGGCGCCCATGGCCCCGGCACTGAGGACACGGCGCAACCCTTCCCCTGGTCGTGCCAGGCTTCTGACCACGCCTGCTGGCCGCTTGACAAGAGGTGACGCCCGATCCTATTGTCCCTTCCGGCGACGGGATCCCGGGAAAGGTCCCGTGCCTTTGTCAGAAAGGAAGTGATCATGGGTTTCTTCTCCAATTTATTTGGCGGCACCAAATTACGGGATCCCCTCGAGGCACAACCGGAGCTCGCGGAGTTGATCGCCTCGCTCAAAATCATGGACGGCCGGCTCGCCCAGGCCATGTTCCAGTCGACGCGGGGACAATGGGACCTGCGTACCTGGGTGCTGGAGCTGGCTGCCGACCGGTATCTCATGAAGATGCACCCGACCCAGCGCGCCCAGGTGGCTGACAGCCTGGTCGCGCAGGGCGAGGTCGGCTGGCTGCTGGTCCGGGGTGTCTGGCACATGCTCGAGGGGTGGGAGTCCCGGGGCTCCGGCTCCGCGGACACCGTCACCGAAGACGGCGCGACGGATCTGGAGCGGGGCTGCACGCGCGCGGTCCGCGATCTGGAGGCCGTGGCCAGCTGTGATCCTGGAGATCCCTGCCCGCACACCTTCCTGCTGCGCGCAGCCAGGGGGTTGGGCGACCGGGATTTGGGGGAGAGCGCCTACGCCAGGGCCTGCGCCCTCGATCCCACCGGCTATGAGCCGCGCGCGCGCTATCTCGGGGTCATCTCTGAGCGCTGGCTCGGCTCCTTCGACGAGATGCTCACGCACGCACGGACCGTGGCCGCGCAGATGCCCGATGGCGTCGACGCCGCTTCCCTGCCCATTCTGGCGCACTATGACCGCTACTCGCACCTGTGCATCTTCGACGGGGACGTGAAGGGCGCCCACCTGTATCTGCGGGATCCCCAGGTCCAGGCCGAGGTGCGCCACGCGCTTGCGCGCTCGGTCGACGCGCCGGGCCACACGCAGACCCCAGCCACCATGCGGATCCGCCACACCGCCGCGGTGACGCTCTTCCATGGCGGCTCGTTCGACGCCGCGCGGGAACAGATCCTGAAGGTCGGCGACACGTTCGAGCGGGACTCCTGGTGGCAGGACAACACCGACCCGGAGCGCAGCTACAAGAAGGCGCGGTCCCAGCTGGGAATCAAGTAGTCTCACGCTCAATAGCGGAAGCGGCGCAGCATGTCCCAGGAGAACGGGGTGGGCCACAGGAAGGTGCCGGTGAAGTCGCCGGCGGGGACCACGAACCAGGAAGTGCCGGGATCCCCGTAGGTGCCGCGGCGCGGGGTCTTCAGCACGTGGAGATCGGTGGCGGGGGTGTCGCCCTGGGCCACGACGATGCGGCGCTCGCCGGTGGCGGAGACGGCCAGGTCGAGCACGATCACGGCGTGCCCGTTCTGGGTGCTGGAGATCGGCGGATACACGAAGAAATCCCCGATGGCGAGCTCGGCAGGGGCGACTGCGGGCTCGTTCTGGTGGTGCATGGTGCCCGTGTCGTAGAACAGCGTCTGCAGGTAGCCCATGAAGCTGCCGCGCGAGTCGCTCCAGGCGGCCTTGGGCAACAGCTTCAGGTCGGGCGTGTTGCGGTCCGGGCGCAGGCCCTTCTGCCAGGACGACCAGGAGAAGTAGCGGCCGCCCGTGTAGCGGAACGAGATGCGGCGCTCGAGGCCGGCGGCCCGCAGGTACTCCGCGCGCAGCCGGATCAGCACGTCCATGCACTGCTGCAGGTCACGCCGGCCCGTGTCCAGATCGACGATGGCGGTCACGCCGGAGTTGCCCCGGGGAACGAGGGAGCCGTCATGGTAGCGGAGGGGCTCGCCGGGGGCCAGCACGGGCAGGTGCCTCAGCCACCAGGCGTAGGATCCGATCGCTGCCGGGACGCGTGAAAAGCCCTTCGGCGGCGGGTTGGTGCGCTGGGCCAGGGATTCGTAGGCGGCCGCGCGCCGGGGCCACGGGTACCATTTGGCGACCGCGGCGGCGTCGGGAAGGTCCGCAGGTGGCGGCGGTGGTGGCTCGGGGGGCGTGGGCGCGACAGGCGTGGCGATGACCGGCGGCGGCGTGGGCCCGGCGGGCTCGGTGATCGGGGTGACGGGCGCGGGCGCCGGATTGCGCGTGGACGTGCGCCCGTTGCAGGCGGCTGCGGCCACGACCAGCAGGGCCAGGGCAGCTGCGATGAATATTCTACTTTTCATACCGCGTGTTCCGCGGTGAAAATTCCGGTTTTTTTCCCATGCCGGTCAGTGCGAGAAGACCATCTTCTGCAGTTCGACGCCGGCGATGGCCTTGAAACGGCCCTCGGCCTCGTTGATCTTGGCTTCGTCGCCGCACATCTCCAGCAGCACGATGCCGTTGGTGGCGCAGGCATCCCTGGTCACCTCGTGGATGCCCAGGCGGGTCTTGATGTTGCAGCCGAACTCGGTGAAGATTTCCTGCATTTTCACGGCATTGTTGAAGCGGTCGGTGAGGTGGATGCCGAAGATGATGTGTTTTTCCATGGTTGTTGTCTCCTGAAACCGGAAATCCGAAGGTTCCCGGGGGTTAGAGTTTCTCGATGGCCCTCTGATAGGGCACCAGCATGTAGTGGATCATTTTGGACCAGACGACCTTGCGCACCTGGGGCAGGGCGAACGCCACCGACATGCCGAAGTTCTGCAGGCGCTGGCCCATTTGCTTCTGCGGGAAGTCGTAGAACTTGTGCTTCTTGTAGTAGCGGTGGTCGGCCGGGAAGATCGCGCTGTGGGACCACACGAAGTCGCGGAAGAGCTTCATGCCGCCGACGGTGTAGAACGAGGGCGAGGGCGCCAGGGCCGCGTCGCGCAGGATCACGTCGGCCATGGCGGTCAACTGTCGCACGACCTCGTCGGGGGGGTCCTCGTCGGTGACCGGGCCCAGCAACGGCATCGAACCCATGTCCGCCAGCGCGTCGAGCAGGAACCGCGTGTTGGCAAGCTGGCGCAGGGGACCCGACAGGATCACGCCCAGGCTCTTGCCGTGGGTGATCGGGCAGTGCCCGTCGATGAAGCGGCGGTCCATGAACATCTTGAAGCGCCCGTCGAGGAACACGTCCCTGAGCGGGGCCGCGTAGACGATGGCGTCGGCCTCGTGGAGCGCGTCGCGCAGCTCGCCGGCGGTCTTGTCCTTGACCGCGCAGACGTTGTCGACGCTGCAGTGCAGGCAGCCCAGGCAGCCGCTGCGCAGGGTCTCCTCGTTGAGCTCGAAGTGGGAGACGGCGAACGGGAAGCAGCCCTTGAAGTAGGCGATCATCCGCGCGAGATTGGTGTCCTTCTCCTCGACGGTGGACACGAGCACCACCCGCCGGGGCGGCCCCTGGAGCATCGACGGCACCGGGAGCTTGAGCCGGCGCGGCACCACGGGTGTCTCGCGCACGTACCGGCGCCGCGGCCAGGCGCGCTCGCGGGACAGCCGGAACACGCCCTCGAAGTAGGCCAGGAACTTCCGGCGCGGCTCCTCGTGGAGCAGGTCCTCCATGTGGCAGGAATAGCCGCGGAAGGCGTGCATGTCCCAGCGCTCGGAGATCTCGTGCAGGTATTCGTGGGCGGAGTGATCGAAAAACCGGATCGACGTGGACAGGGCGCAGGCGGGCTTGTGCGCGAACCCGGCGGTGAGGCCGCGCTCCTCGACGAGCTCGATGAAGCGCTTGAGCTGGCCGGGCACCAGCGTGTAGTAGACCGGGAACGACCACAGCACGAAGTCGCACGACTGGACCTCGGCGACGATCTGCTCGAGTCGCTCGGGCTGCCGCTCCAGCATGCGGAGCTCGGCGGCGACATGGAACGTCGTGAACGTGCAGTCGGGGAGCGTCTTCTGCAGGGCGTTGATGTACTGCAGGGTGACGCTGTTCTTTCCCTTGGGGCTGCCGTTGATGACCGTGATGCGCATGAGGCTTCCTCCGTTAAAACGTTTCGGACTGGAAGATACTACATGAAAGGCGGCTGATCGCGAAGGGAAAAACCGCGGCGCCAGGCCCGCTTTGACCACGGTTCGTCCCGTCCTGACCTTTCCGCGGGGGCGGCGTCCCGGTAGACAGAAGGGGACGGCCCAAGCGGCGCGAAATCTCTCGCCCCCACCACCCCGTCAGGAGTCCAGTCATGCAACAGCACCAGAATCTCGTCCGCCGTTTCTACACCGATGTGCTCACCGTGAACCCGAACCACCGCCCGGAGGATGTCCTGGCCGAGCTGCTCGCCGAAGATTTCCGGTCGGTGAACGCAGCCGAGGTCAAGAACAAGGCCATGCTTTCGGCCCAGGTCGGCCATTTCTGGCGTCTCATCCCCGATCTGCGGTGGGAGGTCGAGGAGATGCTCCAGGCCGGCGATCGCGTGATCGTCCGGAGCACCGCGACGGGGACGCCCCGGGGCGAGTTCATGGGGTTGTCCCTGGACGGCTCCCGGTCGTTCCGGATCATGACGATCGACATCCACACGGTTCGGGACGGCCGCATCTCCGAGGTGTACCACCAGGAGGAGTGGGCCACCGCCCTGCGCCAGTTGCGGGGGTAGGCTGTCGACCCATCGGGCTGTCGGAGGGCCTCACTCGCCGCGGTGGGACGTGCGGTACTCCGTGGGGCTCATCCCCGTGTGGCGCCTGAAGAACTTGATCCAGTTCGTCGGCTCGGAGAAGCCCTGTCCGTAGGCCGCCTCCTTGATGGAGAAGGCGTCCTGGGAGAGGAGCCGCTTGGCCTCGCAGATGATCTCCGCGTCGATGAACTCCTTGGCGGTCTTGTTGACGACGACGCGCGTGAGCCGGTTGATCTCCCGGTCGGTCGTCCCGAGGAGCCTGGCGTAGTGGGCCACCATGCGGGAGGCCGCCATGTCCCGGTGCACGAGCGCGCGCAGCCTCATGAACCTGGTGTACGTCTCGTCGGAGACGGGTCCGGGCCGCTCGACCAGGCGCATGCGCTCGGCCTGCAGCAGGATCAGCCGGGTCCAGTGCCTGAGGAGCTCCTCGGTGAGGTGATCCCCCGCGGACGCCTCGTATTCCAGGGCCGCCCCGCGGAACAGGTCCCCGAAGAGCTCGCGCCGCGGGCCCTCCAGGTGCCATCGGGGATTCTCAAGGGAATGGTCGAAGATGCGCATGCATTGGCTGACGCTGGTATCCGTGGAGTTGCGGTAGATGAAGTCGGCGGTGAACACCAGAAGGAACCCCGTGGCCCCGGGATCCATCTCGAACCGCTGGATCTGGCCGGGCCGCAGCATCAGCAGGGTACGGTCGTCGTAGGGGACCACGCGGAAGTCCACATGGTGCCGCCCCGCGCCCGCCGTGAAGAGCATCATGACATGGAAATCGAGCCGCTGGGGACGCGTCAGGACATGTTCGATCCTTCTGCGCAGCAGGGTCTCCAGTCGGATCACCTCGACATTCATCGGCCCCCTCCGCGGCCTCCGGAAGGAGAGGTCGCCCACCTCCGCGGGCCGCCCGTCAGGTTTGGGGTTCCGGTTCCTGGGCATGGGGGCCTCTCTGGTCACCGGCGCCGGCGGAAGAGGAGGAGGGCGGCCAGGCTGACCAGCATCCAGGGCCAGGGGGCGGACCCGCGGCGCCCCGGGGTCGAGCAACCGCAGCCGGAGTCGGCTTCTTTCTTCTCCAGCGCGCAGGTGGCGCTGCAGCCGTCGCCGTCGGCGGTGTTGCCGTCGTCGCACGCCTCGTCGTCGTCGAGGACGCCGTCGCCGCAGGACGCGGACGTCTCGATGAGGCAGGAAGCGCTGCAGCCGTCACCGTCGGTGGTGTTGCCGTCGTCGCACTCCTCGCCCGTGTCGAGTACGTTGTCGCCGCAGGCTCCGACGACCACCGGCGTGGCGTCCTTGAAGTCGGGGATGATGGTCCATCCGGGATTTCCGCCGGCGTCGAAGCGGTAGGCACCCGCGTCGGCCGAGCCCGTGCGATCGGTGCCGTTGAAGTCATCGGCGGCCAGGTAGGCCGGATCGGCCGCGCCCGGGAGCGCCCCGTCGGAGGTGGGATAGCAGTCGATGGGCGGCGCGCCATCGAGGTGGGCGTCGATGAAGTCGGCGGTCAGGTCTCCCGTGGCCAGCCCGTCCTGGGTCGTCCCCTCGAGGCCGCCCACGCCAACGTTGCCGCTGACGATCACCGTGGCGTCCGATCCCACGATGCGGATCGCGGACGCGCCCTCGGCGTAGACGGCGTTGTTGGCCACCACGACGCTGCCGGCGGCCTGCCGCACCACGATGGCGCTGCCCCCGGAGTTGAAGACGGTGTTGTGGGAGATGATCTGGTTGCCGGGGATCCCGCTCTGGTGGGGCTGCAGCGAGATGCCGTCGACGACGGCGCCCAGGATGATGTTGTTGCGGATGATCGAGTCCTGGGCGGACTGGATGCCGTGATCCCCGCAGTTCCACAGGACGTTGCGCTCGATGAGGTTGGCCGTGCCGTTGCCGGCCGCGCTGTAGGTCAGGATGCAGGGGTAGTTCGTGTCGTGGATGACGTTGTCACGGATGACGTTGCCGGAGCTGCCCTCCTTGAGCTCGATGCCGTCCCCCTGGGAGACCGCGGGGCCGTCGGTGTTGTGCACGTAGTTGCCCTCGATAAGGCTGTTTTCCAGCCTGCAGCCATCGTCGTTGCAGCCCAGGTACATGCCCTCGCCGGTCCCGCCCGTGTCATGGATGTGGTTGCGCAGGATCCGGACGTTGCGGTAGGTGACGCCGGCGTCGTTCATGCGCAGGGCCACGTCGGCGGTGGTGTCGATCTCGCAGTCCTCGATGGTGAGGTGATCGGCACCCTCCACGCGCAGGCCCGCCGAGCCGCCCGAGAAGCGCAGCCCGCGGATCGTCACCCAGGTGCCCGAGAAATCCCAGATGTTCTGGTTCGCGTCGGGACGGTGGAAGTGGACGCTCGCGCCGTCGGCTGCACGGATGAGGATGGGCGTCTGCTCGGTCGCGACCAGGGCAAAGGAGAACCGCTCGGTGATGGTGTACTGCCCGTCGGCCAGGACCAGCTCGTCACCGGGCGCCAGGGCGTTGATGAGGGCCTCCACGTCGTCGGCGGGCCCGGCCTCGATCAGGACCGCGCGGGCTGGCAGGACCATGCCGGCCGATATGGCGAGAAACAGGAAAAAGGAAAGAGATTTCATGAGGGCTCCTTTCGAAAATCATGGAGGACGAGAGATGCGCGCCGGATCTTGGGGCAGCATGGTGATGCGTCCGTCACGTGCTTCTCCACGGGACAGTATTTCTGCGGGCCCCTTTTTGTCAAGCGCATGGTCCATTTGGTGTCCCCTGACGTGGCCTAAGACTCAGGAGAACAGTTGCTTGACTTATCTTCTGCTCGCTTGGATACTCTTCCATGGTGTTGATAAATTGGCAGTGCGTTCGGTGAATGGACCGTCGCTGCCGAACCCTCTGGCCCTTTCGACCGAAAGACGAGGAGACCCCATGAAAACCATCGGTGCGTGCATGCTGGTCCTGGTGATGATCATCGGATGTGATGATGATTCAAGTGGCAACAACGGCACAAATAATGTGAATAATGTCAACAATAATATAAATAATATCAACAATCTTAACAATGTTGATCTCTGCGCCGGGATCGACTGCTCCGGTCACGGGGCCTGCGTGGTCGACGGGCAGGGGCTGGCCGCGTGCGACTGCGATCCCGGCTATGAGGCCGACGGACTTGCCTGTGTGTCCTCGACGGATCCCTGCGCCGGGATCGGCTGCTCCGGTCACGGCACCTGCGTCAACGAGGCGGGCGTCGCCCGGTGTTCCTGCGAGGGCGGCTACAGCTCAGCCGGTCCCGCCGGTGATGAGTGCGTCCCCACCGCCGGCGCCGCCTCCTGCGAGGGCGTGACCTGCTCGGGCCAGGGTACCTGCCGGGAGTGGACCGAGACCTCCGGGCCGGTGGCCGTGTGCGCCTGCAACGGGGGTCACACACCGTCGGGGTCCCACGGCCTGGACTGTGTCCCCGTGGAGTTGATCTGCACCGGCGGCTTCATCAACTACGACTTCGACAACGACGGGACCGTCGACACGTGGTTCGACCCCGTCGCGGTCGAGTGCGAGATGTTCGCCCTGATCAATCTCACCCGTGCCACACACGACCACGAGGGCACCCCGGAGTGCCACCGTCCGCTGATGTACTCGGTGGAGTGGTCGGCCCACGGCCGGAACCACAGCCACCAGATGAGCGACCAGGGCGGCCTGTTCCATGCGGACTATCCCTCCGGCCAGAACTGCGCCTACGGCTGTGATCCCGCCTGCGAGATGAACATGTACATGACCGGCCCCAGCGAGCCGCACTGTCCCGATCTCTCCCACCACTGCAACATCATGCGCTGCTCGTTCGGATCGGTGGGCGTGGGCACCGTGGGGACCTTCAACACCCAGAACTTCCTGTAGCACTGCCGTCCGGGGAGGCCCTCTTGCGAATCATGCTAAGAGCGGAAAGCCCGAGCAGCATCCAGGACCATGGAGCGGAGCGCCTGCTGCCCGGGGTGGAGCAGCCGCAGCCGGAGTCTGCGCCGGAGTTCTCTTCATGCATGCAAATCGAGCTGCAGTTGTCGCCGTCGACGGTGTTTCCATCGTCGCACTGCTCGCCTGCGTCGACCACGCCGTCACCGCAGGTCGCGGTCCCCATCTCCTTGATGGCTTCGTCGAGCTGCCAGCCGGGGTTGGCGCCATCTCCGGCATACGCTCCGCGGAACGTGTGGCCGCCCTTGGATTGGCCGTTGAAGTCCTGGTCCCAGGCGACCTGGTCCGAGAACGCGGACAGATCCAGCGGTGTCCCTTCACAGGTCCCCGGCAGAGGAAAGAAGTCCATGCTGCCCAGCTCCATGGAGGGCGCGACGACATAGGAGGCAGCCTCGGCGACGGTCGCGAAGAGGTTGTCCGCTGAGGTGGTGGGGGTCCCAGAGAGCCCGGTGTCGGCGAACACCAGGTTGCCCAGCACGATGACGCCCTGGTCCATGGTGCCGCCGACGCTCAGGCCGGTGGAGGCGCCGTAGATCGTGTTGTTGTACACGTGGGCCAGGCGCAGCGGCAGATCGTGGTTCTGGAGGACGACGGCCGTGCCTGCGACATCGACGAACACGTTGTCGTGGATCGACACCCGGCCCGAAGCCTGAAGCAGCGCCTCCCGGGGATTGTGGAAGAAGAAGTTGCCGTAGATTTCATACAGGTCTTCGGAGCCGGCGCCGCTCTCCGGAAAGCCGCCCACGAGCACGTTGGGACGATCCCCGTCGGGGCTGGGGCGGTCCGCCTTGATGAAGACGTTGTTCCGGATCAGGGTCGAGGACGGACCCGTGGGCATTCCCTCCACGACGGGGCGCGGCTGCTGCCACTTGATCTGCATGTTGTAACCGAGGGTGTCCACGAAGAGGTTCTCCTCGATGACGCCAGCGACGAACGGGGAGGTGCCGTCGGAGTTGCCGAGATACAGGCCGGTGCCGGCCTGCAGGATCCTGTTGCGCCGGATGATCCATCCCCAGGTCGGTGTCTTCGTGGAGATGGCCACGGTCTGCTGCCCCGCGTCGTGGTTGATCAGGGTGCAGCCCTCGATGCGGATGTGGTGGACGAGATTGGAGGTGCCGTCCTTGGCGCTGATGCCGAAGGCCCCGTCCACGCCGTTTCCGTCGATGGTGAGGTTTTCCATGGCGATGTAACTGGAGTTGCGGATTTCCACAGTGTTGCAGCAGGGACCGGGATCGGCGGTGAAGACGGCCGGATCGCCCGTGGCGGGGCCCCGGATGATGATCCAGTCCGATGCGGTCCCGTTGAGATTGGAGATGTTCAGCAGGGTCGGATAGGTCCCGGACTGCAGGTTCAGGACGTCACCGGGCTGCAGGGTGGGCAGGATGGTCCTGTAATTGTCCGGGTTTGCATCGTATTCGGTGGCCTGCACGGTAAACGCCGGCAGCAGCCATGCCGCAAAAAGGAAAAACAAGCATTGAGGTTTCAGGTTCATCTGACAGCTCCATGGGATGTTCAAGCGATCCGGGTTTGGACAGGCGGAGATTTTCCTACGGTCGGAACAGGCCCCACAGTCCGAAATGATCGGATCCGGTCACACCTTCAATCACGACGTCGAGAATCTGCTGAATCTGTTCGGGACTCAGGCCGGACTTCAGCCACACATAGTCGATGCGGATCGTTGGTGTGGGCGCGGGATAGGTGTAGCCCACGTCGCCCGGATGCAGCGCCTGCCACATGTCCGAAAAAGCCGCGGCGGACATCCGCAGGTGGGTGTTGCCGTCGGGGCCCTCGTTGAAGTCGCCCGTGAGCACAAGGTCCGGCAGGGCGCCGGCGAGGGCGTCGAGCTCGGCCAGGACCGCCTGGATCTGCAGCACGCGGGTGGCCGCGTCGAGGTGGTCGAGGTGGGTCGTGGCGAAGAGGATCCGGCCTTGCGGAGTCGCGACAGTGGCGTGGACCAGTTTGCGGGTGAAGGCGCCGGGGGGCAGCTCCAGCTCGCCGGAGGATTCGACCGGGTGCGCCGTCACGAGCGCGATGCCCTCATGGTAGGTGTCCCAGGACCAGTGGGTCTGCGCGCGGACGATCGAGTAGGTCCTGCCCGTGCGGGCAGACAGCGCCGACACGAGCTCGGCCAGGTTCTCCCTCCCGCCTGGGCCATCCTCGGCGCACATCTCTTGGAAGCCGGCCAGATCGGGATCCGCCTCGGCCAGCGCGTCGGCGATCAGGGGCAGGCGCGCGTCCCAGTCGTCGAGCAGGCAGCGCAGGTTCAGCGTGACGACCGACAGCGAAGCCGGCGGGCGCAGCGTCGGCGCGTCGGCCGCGTTCCAGCCGTCGGCGCTCCCCGAGCGGCCATCGTCGGCGCGGTCGCAGAACACCCACGGACTGCCGGCGTACCGCACGCGGGCGGCCCACAGGAGGCTGCCGGGCTCCTCGGGGGTCAGTTTCCCCATGTATTCGTCCTCGTCGGCAGCGCAGCCCGCGCACAGCGCATTGACGTGCGCGGCGGACCATGACCAGGTGTTGGTGGAGGGGGCCTCGGACGTGGGGCCGTAGCCGAGTTGGACCTCCAGCGCCGCATCGGCGCCGCCCGACGGCGTGACGCCTGCGACGCGGACCCGGGTGTACAGGTTTTCCGTAGGGGACCCGGGCTGATACAGGCTTTCGTTGGGCCACTGGGTCGCGCACCAGATTTCGTGGTCGTCGCCGCCATCGGCGTCGGGCGTGGCCACGTCAGCGTCGTCGCCGCCGTCGGGCGTCTGGGCGCTCTTGGACGGAGACGAGCAGGCCAGGCACAGCAGGCACACGAGGAGGAGACAGGGTTGGCGAAGCATGGCGGGTTTCTACGGCTGGGCCACGAAGATCTTCAGGTCGCGGGCAGGCACGGTGATGCCGCCGCCGCCGGAAGCGGAGGTCTCGGAGATCAGTTCGGTCCACGAGCCCGCGGGCAGGCCCGACACGGTGGAGTCGGTGTCGCTGCGGTTGACCAGGACGTAGACCTCCTCGGAGGCGCCGCAGCCGCCGAGCTTGTAGGCGAAGGTGTCGGTGCCGCCAGCGACGGTGGTGCGGCGTCCGCGACGCAGGGCCACGTGG
>PHAZ01000116.1:0-2511 GCA_002841825.1 Deltaproteobacteria bacterium HGW-Deltaproteobacteria-22
GGGCATCGCGCGCCTGCGCCCGATCCTGCTCACCGCGGGCACCACCATCGGGGGGCTGATCCCGCTGGGCCTCTCCGGCAGCGTGATGTGGGGACCCATGGCCTGGACGCTGATCTTCGGCCTGGGCGTGTCCACCCTGCTGACCCTGCTGGTCATTCCGGTCGTGTATTACCTGGTCATCCGGAAGAAGGTCATTCCCCCTCCGATCACCCCGTCGCCGCAACCCGATCCGGACGCGCCGGCCCCGCAGGAGGCTGCATGACCTGGTTATCCCTGCTTCTGTGGCTTTTGGCCGCCCCGCCGGTCCCCGTCGCCCCACCGGTCCCCGTCGCCCCGCCGGTCCCGGCATCGGTGCTGGTCCCCGTCACCCCGCCGGTCCAGCCTGTCGGGGTCGAGGCGCGACCCCACTCCGAACTGAGCGACCGGCACACCCGCGCGGTGCTCGGCGGATCCACGCTCACCCTCTCCGATGCGGTGAAGAAGGCCATGCGCAGCAACGTCGATCTGCGGATCCGCAGCCTGAGGATCGCCCAGGCCAGGCTCGACGTGCGCTCCCACCGGGCCAAGCTGCTGCCCCTCCTGAAGGTCGAAAGCACCGCGCTGTTCTGGAACGACGCCCTGAACATCAAGTTCAACCTCCCCAAGGATCTGATGGACATGCTCGCGGCGATCAACCCCAACCTCAACGCGTCGATTCCCCCGATGCAGGTCCGGGACCGCCTCACCTGGCAGACCACCATCACCCTGATCCAGCCCCTGACCCCGCTGCTGACGCTGAACTCGGTGCTCGACCTCAAGAAGGCCGAGATCGAGGCCGCCCGCGTGGAGACCCGCATGGAGCAGCGAAAGATCGTCGCGGAGGTGGAGAACCTCTATCTCAACGCGCTCAAGGCCGACGCCTACCTGCAGGTCCTCGACCAGGCCGACCTGCTGCTCGAGGCCCAGCGGGAGCGTGTCCTGGCGCTGGTCGAGGCCAAGGTCGCGATCCCGGCCGAACTGTCGCGCATCGACTCGGCCCAGGCCGACCTCGACGCCCAGCGGGCCCGTGCGCTGTCAGCGATCCTGCTGTCACGCCAGGCGCTGGCCTACCTGCTCGGCGACCCCCTGGACCGCTACTACCGCCTGACCTGGCCCAGCGACGACTCCCCCCTGCCCACCATCGGGGCGTGCACCCTCAGCGCCCTGCGCGAGCGCCCCGAGTTCGAGCTGCTGCGGGCCCGCCGGCGCCAGGTGCACGAGGGCCGCCAGGCGCAGAAATACGATCTGTTCCCCCGCATCGTCGCCCTCACGCAGTACAAGTATTCCGAGGGCTTCGGCGACTTCGAGCCGCGCAACCAGTGGTTCGCCGGACTGGCGCTGTCCTGGGAATTGCAGTGGACCGAGAAATGGCGCGAGCTCGACAAACTGGAGCTCGTCGAACGGGAGCTGGATCTGCAGACCGAGAAGGCCGAGCGCGGCATCGCACTGGAGGTCTCCCAGAAGCAGTTGGAGCTCCAGACCGCCCGGGCCATCCTCCGTGCCCGCCGCGCCGCCGAGCGTGCCGCCCTGATCTCCCACGGCACGCAGGCAAAGCTCTTCGACGAGAAGCTGGCCACCAACACCGACGTGCTCACGGCCCACACCCAGTGGCTGACCGCCCGGGTCGAACGCGAAAACGCCCAATGGGACGAGCTCGCAGCCCAACTCGCCTTCCGGCGCACCTGTGGCCGCTGAGCGATCCGGTTTCCTGACGATCTGTCACCCTGAAGAAAATCAGCTTGGCTTGTCTCCTTCGAGCCCATATACTATTGTGACTTTTCGTACGCTGAGGGTGCGCTTCCAGACCGTCCGTCACCGGAGTTCATTTGCAGGAACACGGCCCTCTTGTTAGTTCGATTTTTCTTGATTTTTCATCGATTTTCACCATTCGAGGTGTCTGATGATCCGTCACTCCCTTCTTTTTTTCACGATGATCGCGCTGGCGCTGACAGCGGCGGTCCCGAAGGCCGCAGCCGAGAAACTGCACTGCCCCAACGTCACCGACAACGACGAAAAGAACACCGAGATCGCCCGGCGCTACTTCCAGATGGGCGGCATGTTCCTCGACAAATCCGACTATGTGAAGTCCGCGGAGAGCTTCGAGTGCGTGCTCAAGTTCGTGCCGTACTCGCTCACGGCACGCTACAAGCTGGCCAAGGCCTATGACGGCATGGAGGTCTACTCCAAGGCCCGCGAACAATACGAACTGATCCTGGTGTACGACAGCAAGGACGCCGAGAGCCTCAAGCCGGAGATCCGCAAGCGGCTCGCCGAGATCAAGGACCTCAAGGACAAGGTCCAGACCACGGTCGTGGCGGTGGAGGCCCCCTCCACGGACGAGAAGACCTGTCCGTCGGTCGTGCAGAAGAGCCTGCAGGAGGTGCTGGCCAAGGCCACCCGGCTGCTCGATTCCAAGGACTGGGCCCGGGCGCGCACGCTGGTCGAAGAAGCGCTGGGCAAACTGTCCGGCGCCACGCAGGAACAACGCACGCT
>PHAZ01000116.1:2851-14431 GCA_002841825.1 Deltaproteobacteria bacterium HGW-Deltaproteobacteria-22
TCGACAAGCCCGTCGACAAGCCCGTCGACAAGCCCGTCGACAAACCCGTCGACAAACCGCCGGTGAAGCCGAAGAAGGCAGCCCCGTGGACCCCGCGCTTCTTCGTGACCGTCGGCTTCGGCAGCGAGATCGGCTTCATCTCCGCCGACATGGAGACTGAGGCCGGCGCCATCACGGACAACAGCAGTTTCGGTAGCGGCAGCGCGGTCTTCTCCGCCGAGCTCGGCTACTACCTAGCGCCAAAGCACCGCGTCAGCGTGCTGGTGGGGATCGGCGATGTCGAGGTCGAAGGCTACGAGGACGGTTCCACCTCCTCACGCTACAAGGAGCCCGTGGGCACCCTGCGGCTGTTCGCACGCTATGCCTTCCTCTTCGGCTCGGGCCGGGTGCGCCCCTACGCCGGCGGTGGCCTCGGCTGGGCCAACCTGGTGCACACCGTCATGACCGATACCATAGAAGAATACGGCAACGAACTCTCCGACGCGCACATCATGACCGGCGTGTTTGTCAACGTCGTCGTCGGCGCGCAAATCTGCCTGACCTCCTCCTGCCGCTTCACCGCGCACCTGGAAGTCAATGAGTACTGGAACGCCTGGAACGCTGACAACGAGGAAAACAGCGCACGCAACGTAGCCTTGCATTTCCTGGCCGGGCTCGGCTATCACTTCTAAGTCTGACCACAAAAATGTTCTGGAAAAATGGGAAGTTCCCCTTACAATGATTCGGTCCCATTCCCGATCCGAAGAGGTGCCGGTCATGCTGCGTTTCCAAAAATCCTTTCTTGTCGCCTGCTGTGCGCTGGTCCTGTCGTCGGGCTGCCAGTCCAGGGCCGAGTATCCCTCCAACTGCGGCGATGGCGTGCGCCAGTCCGGCGAGGCCTGCGACGGGGACGAACTCGATCCCGCCCGTGACAGCTGTGCCAAGAACGGCATGGGCGACGGCACCGTCTCGTGCAACGACGACTGCACCCTGGATCTGTCGATGTGCACCGGCCAGTACGACTGCGATCCGCTGACCAACGACCGCTGCGACAACGGCAAGTTCTGCTACTATGAACCCGGCAGCGACGTCACGGCGTGCGAAAGCGAGGGCAATCGCCTCGTGGGGACTTCCTGCGGCCGGTCCAGGGACTGCCAGCCGCAGCATGTCTGCGTCGAGGGAACATGCCATGAGTTCTGCAGTTCGGGCACCGACTGCAATATCAATGACACCTGCTCGGGGTCGGGCGGTGGATGGCCCATGGACTGGAGCTACTGCCCGCTGCCCCCTGCCCTCCCCTGCGATCCCGTCGCCCAGACGGGCTGCGACGGCGATGCCTGCTATTTTGTGAGCACCTCCGGCACGCTTGGCTGCCTCCCCGCCAGCTCAGGAGAGCTCGGTAGCGCATGCTCCATGTCTGGAACCTACTGCAAGCCGGGACTGCAGTGCACCAACCCGACCGGTGGCAACTGTGTCAAGCTCTGCTGGAGCTCCGATGACTGCACCCCCGGGTCCTGCAATACTACCATGGTCACACTCCCCTATGGGCTGGGTGTCTGTTTATAGGCCCGTTTTTTCACATCGAGGCGATCACCATGCACCTATCCCGATTCATTCTGACCTGCATGATCCTGTCCGTTGCTTTCTCCGCTCCGGCCCGCGCCGAGAAGATGCACTGCCCCAACGTCACCGACAACGACGAGAAGAACACCGAGATCGCGCGCAAGTACTTCCAGATGGGCGGCATGTACCACGACAAGCAGGACTTCACCAAGGCCGCCGAGAGCTTCGAGTGCGTGCTCAAGTTCATCCCCTACAGCCTGACGGCACGCTACAAGCTCGCCCGGGCCTATGACGCCCAGGGCGTCTTTTCCCTGGCCCGCGAGAACTACGAGATGATCCTGCTGCTCGACTCCGCCGAGGCCGGGACCCTCAAGCCCGAGATCCGGAAGCGGCTCTCCGAGATCAAGGATCTGAAGGACCGCGTTCCGGTCACCGCGCCCGTCGTGGAGCCGGCGACGGCCGACGAGAAGACCTGTCCTCCGGTCGTCCAGAAGGGCCAGCAGGACGCGGTCTTGAAGATCGCGAAGATCATCGAGGTCAAGGACTGGGTCAAGGCCCGGACCCTCCTCGACGAGACCCTGAAGAAGCTCGACGGCGCCACCCCCGAGCAGCGCAGGCTGTGCCTGTCCACGGACGCCGGTGTCCAACTGCTGCTGCTGGCCGGCGTGGCGCACTTCTCCATGGGCAACGTCCACGACGCCCGCGAGGCGTTTCTGGCCGTGTTCCGCGTCCGGCCCGACGCCAACCTGCCGGTGAAGAACCCGGACACGAAGCTGCTTTCCTTCTACCAGGAGACGCTCAACGCGTACTTCGCCACCATCGCCCAGGAAAAGGAACGGCAGCTGCGCATCCGCGAGCTCGAGGAGAAGGGCCTCATCGCCATCGAGCCCGAGGGCGATCCCGCGGTGCCCGTGGAGCACTCGCCACCGGCGGACATCGCCCGCGAAAAGCCCCTGGTGTTCGTGTGCCGGGTGCAGGACCGGCTCGGCGCGGCGAAGGTGTCGCTGGTGGTGCGCGTCGACGACGGTCCGTCGCAGGAAGTGCCCATGGAGAAGCTCGGGAAGCGCCGCTGGGTGACGGTGGTCCCGGGCACGGCGGTGACGTTCAAAAAGTACGCCTATTACCTGGCCGCCACCGACGCGGCCGGCGGCGAGGTCGCGCTGTGGAAGAGCGCCCAGACCCCGCAGGAACTGACGCTGGCGCCGGTGGGCAAGACCGTGGAAAAACCCGTGACCCCGCCGGTGATCCCGCCCGTGATTCCGCCCGGGCAGAAGGCTCCCGCGAAGGTCAAGGCCGGTCCAAGGTTCTTCTTCCAGATGGCCTACAACTACGAGACCGGCTTCATCTCCAAAGGGATGGAGACCGAGCTCGGCGCGATCACCACCAACGCAGCGTGGGGCGACGGGCCGATGTTCCCCTCCGTGGAGCTGGGGATCTTCCTGTATGGAAACCACCGGATCTCAGGTGGAGCGCGCCTGATGATTGCGAATTATCTTAATGAAAATCTGGACGTCGAGGACGGCGACGACTTGAACTTCTTTTTGCGCTGGGTCCGCTTCTTCCGTACCAACGGCCTGATCCGTCCCTATGCAGGCGCCGGCGTCCTCGGCGGGCCCCTGCGCCACGACGTGGAGAACATCGATCTGCAAGGCGCTTCGGCGGAACAAGATGTGGACATGAACGACAGCCATCAGGTCAAGGGGCTTCACCTCAACGCCATCGGCGGCGCCCAGATCTGCCTGCACGCCGGCTGCAACGTGGCGGTTCAACTCGAAGCCAACTGGCTGTGGAACGTGTACAACGGCGACAGTGAATCCCAGGCCGACACCATGAACAACTTCGCCTTCTGGTTCTCCCTGGGTGTCGCGGTGATGTTCTAGTATCTTCTTGACTAAAACTTGAACTCGAGCCCGAGCCCGATCTGGTGGGTGATCTTGCGGTACTCCCCCGCGGCCGTGGGCAACGCCCGCCCGCCGTAGGTGGCCCGGCAGGCCTCGGACCATACCACGTCGATGTGGCTGTCGAGGCAGGCCTGGGCCGCGGACGGATCGTAGCCCGACTCGTTGACGGTCAGCGGAATCATGTATTCCAGCGCATAGCCCAGCCGGGCCGTGAGGAAATCGGTGATCTGGTAGGACACGCTGAACAGGGCCTCGATGGCGTGGTTGTCCACGGCCGAGGCGTTGACCCACTTCTCCGGCACCGCCGGTGGGCCGTAGCGCAGCGAGATGATGGCCTCGAAGCCCGTCGTGGGCCGGTAAAACGCCGTCACCTGGGGCGAGAAGGTGTCCTGGAAGCCGCGGTACTCGGTGATGTTCAGATCCCAGTTGGTCAGGTTGGAGTTGGCCAGCTCGCGGCCGGACAGGTAGTATTTCCAGTTCTTGTGCGCCCCCCAGCGCGTCCAGGTGATCGTGGCGTCGAACCACCAGTCGCGGGAGAAGCGGCGGACGATGCCCAGGTTGGCCGTGTCCGGGAACGTCGTCACGAGCTTGGCGTTTCCGGAGAGCGTGATCGGGCCGTCCTCGGTGGTGACCCGCGAGATCGAGCCGCTCCCGTCGGCCTTGATCTGGGTGTAGTCCAGCGCGCGGATCTTGCTGCGGTAGGAGCCCGCCAGGAAGATGAACTTGTCGAGCTGCCACAGGAAGCCGAAGTGGAAGCCGAAGTTGTTGTCGGTGCCCGCGGCGTGCACCTTCTCGTCGTTGTCGCCGCCGGCCTCGTAGCGCTGGGGAGCCGTGTCGGGCAGGTCGCCGCGCAGGTAGCGGTCGCGTGTCATCGTGACGTCGAACGTGGAGAACGCATAACTGAGACCAAAGCCCGCGTGGAACTTGCGGTGAAGCTTCACCGAGAGGGCCGGCGTGAGGAAGTAGTTGGCGATGGACCGGTCGACCAGGTGGTAGCGCAGCGCCGGATGCTTGGTGTGCAGCTCCTGTCGCTGGGGCGCGAAGAAGGCGAGCCCGAGGGTGATCCGGTCCATGCCGAAGTTGGTCGTGAAGCCGACGTAGAAGTCGAGCAGGTTGTGCGTGATGTTCACGTTGGGAAAGGCCACGTCCCCGGCGGGATCGGGCAGCCCGGTGGACGAGTCGATGGTGGCGCGATCGATGTCGAGGGTCTGGAACATCGGAGAGAAGGGGAACACCGCCGTGTTGGTCCTGAGACGGCCGATGACCGCCGGGTTGGTGTAGATGCCGGTGTTGGCCACGTGGGTGGGAATCCCCGGGTCGAGGCCGCCGACGAACCTCGGTCCGAAGGGATCGGCCGCGGCCGGGGAGGCGAACAGCAGCGCGAACAGGAGCAGAAACGCGTGCAGCAGGGGGATTTTCCGGCGCCCTCGTGCGGGCGCCTTGAGCGGCTGCCTGGCGGCAGGTTGGATTCTCGTCATATCGCCACATCCTCTTCCAGGGGAAACCATCCGGTGATGGAGGTGCCCTCGTCGGGCGCGCTCGAGATCCTGCAGAAACCGCCCATCTCGGAGGCCCGCTCCTGCAGGTGCACGAGCCCGTAGTGACCCTGCTTCTGCTGCTCCACCGGGAAGCCGCGTCCGTCGTCGGTGATCTCCAGGCGAAGGCCCGCGCCGGTGAACCCTTCCGTGGCCCACTCCGGCGGCGTCTCGTCGAACATGACGAGCACCCGGACCGTCTGCGCCCGGGCGTGCTTGCCGGCGTTGGTCAGGGCCTCCTGCACGATGCGGTACAGGTGCAACTGGCGGTTCACCGGCAGCGTGCGCGTCTCGAGGTTGGTCGTCAGTTTCGCCTCGAACTTCCAGATCGAGGAGAGGTTGAGGATCAACTCCTCGAGGGAGTTGGTCAGGTCGAAGTCGTCCCGCAGGATGCGGACCGCGCGCCGCAGCTCCGCGAGCGCCAGGTTCGTGCGCTGCTGGAGCTCCTCGGCCTCGGTCTTGAGCTCGCTGTCGGTCTGCGCCAGTTCGCACACGAACTCGCTCTGGATCTTGATCGTGGACAGGATCGCACCCAGGCCGTCATGCATCTCGCGGGCCATGCGCTGGCGCTCGGCCACGCGTCCGAGCCGCTGCTTTTCCTGCGTGAACTCAAGGATGTTGCGGAACTGGAGGTTCTCCTGCAGATCAAAGTAAACAACTACATAGACGATGATCAGGTCCAGGCCCGAGTACCACAGCAGCAGGGCCAGATCACGTCCGGGCACCTCGGTCCCCGTCAACTGGGAGATCTTCGCGATCACCGGCAACAGCAGCAGCGGCGGCAGGATCGCCAGCGGATGCGGATACAGGATCGCAAAGAACACCGCGTAGAGGATGTGCCCGGACATCAGGGGACTGGCCAGCCCGCCGGTGAGCACGATGACCGAGCCCAGCGCCAGCGTGTCCAGGCACAGCGACAGGAAGAACACCACGCGGTCTCCCTTGTGATCGATCCAGAGGTACGACGTCACGTGCCCGGCCAGCAGGATAAAATATATAAACAGCGCCCATGAAAGAAAGGGCGTGCTCGCCGAGGCCCAGGACGGCACCAGCAGAAACAGCACGCCGAACGCGTCCAGCGCGAGTCTGGCATAGAAGACTGCTTTGGCCCGATGTGAAAACTGGTCCCGGCGGGTCGTTTCCATGTCGGCGAGCATACACGCGAAACCGTCCGCGGTCCATGATCGTGTATCGGATGCCGAAGGTGCGTTTGACAGGATGGCTGCACATTGCTATGCTCCCGGCCGCCGTACAGGATTCTGTTGATGGTCCGGCACCCGGAGGCGCCCATGGAAAATCCGAAAATCGCTCAGGTCAACAACTTCATCCGCCAGTTCTCGGAGCAACTCGGCATTCCCCTACGTCCTGTGGACGAATCGGGCTTCACCTACATCGCGCGCGGCTCGGCCACCCTGGGCATCAACGTCTTCCCCGAGCAGAACGTGCTGATCTTCCTGGCGTTCATCATGGACCTGCCCGAGAAGAAGCAGCTGCCCCTGTTCTCCAAGTTGCTGGAGTTGAACCTGCTCAAGACCAAGGACGGCGCCTTCGCCGTGGACTTCACGGAGAAAAAGATCTACCTGCGGGCCCTGCGCGGCCTCGAGGGCCTGGACTACCCGGAGTTCGTCGACCTCGTGCGGACGCTCTCCGAGGTGGCCGACGAGTGGGACGACAAGCTCAAGGCCGAGTTTCCCTCCTAACCCCGCCATGAAGAACTGGATGTGAAGGAATGAAGATCTGCGTTCTGGAAAGGGCGCAGGGAGCCGACCTTCATTTCATCCGTTTCGGGCCTGGGAAAATGCGAGAAAACCCTCACTGCACAACGGTTTCTCTTCGTTCCTTCACACCCGGAAAATCGTAAATATCAGGGGCTGTTGACGGACGTTCAGGTCAACTCTGGGTCAACTCTGGGTCAACATTGGGTCAACATTGGGTCAACGTGCGGGTCAACCTGCCCGGAGCATGACCTCGGGGATGATCTCCGGTGACGGTGTCGACAGGGCGGTCGGGGAGGTGCGCGCAGGTCAGTTGCGGACGACGCGGAAACCGAAGATAATATTCCGGTATTGCGGGTGGGTGCCGTTGTGGTAGGCCACTGCGCATTGGGCCGCGTCGTTGTTCCACTTTCCACCGCGGTTCACGCGGCCCGAACCCGTGCCCGAAGCCGGACCCCGATAATCCGTGACTGCACCCGAAGGAAAGTTGTCCATCCAGTCCCATGCCCACTCGGACACGTTCCCGCTCAAATCGTACAATCCCAGCTCGTTGGGGAGCTTCGACCCCACAGGGCTGGTCCCCCGCGTCAACGTCCGCCCCTCCGCTGTGGAGCCAAACCCGAACACCGCATAATCCCCGATCAAATTACTGCCCGTGCTCCCTGCGAACGCCTTCAAATAGCCAGTCGTGTTCGTCACGCCCGGATTGGCCGAGTCCGCCCCCATCATGGCCCATATCAACTCCATTTCAGTCGGCAGCCGGTACCCGTCGGCCGCCCAGTTCGCCGTCGCCGCGTTCCAGGTCGCGTTGTCGGTCGTCGGGATCTCCGCATATGCCAACGTGCTGAAGTCTACTCCGGAGACCGCGTAAACCGGCGTCAGCCCCTCCAGCAGGCTCAACTTGTTGCAGAACGCGATCGCGTCATACCAACTCATCATCTGCACTGGATCTCCGGCGCCGCCCGAGAACATGGCGTCGCTCGGATCTGCCCACCCCGTCACCGCCGTCCACTGCGCCCGGGTGATTTCGTGCCGGCTCATCCGGAACGTCGAAACCGTGCTCAGGTTCGTTGCCGTCGAGTCCCGCTGGAACGTACCGGCGGGCACGTGCTTCAGCGTGCCGATGTTCAGCGAGCCATACTCGTTGGGCGCCAGTCGTGTGACGGCCACCCTGTACTCCTTGGTCGCCCCGCTCTCGGCCGTCACCGTCACCGTCGCCAGGTTGTCACCCTCCGACAGCACCATCGGCTGTGTCGGCGTGATCGACACCGTCGCGTACGGGGATGCCACCGTCGCCACGACCGTCAGCGACGTCACCTCCGAGGTCACGATCACCGAATACGACGTCCTGTTTGCAAAAAACACCGGAACCAGGGTCCCGGAACTCACCGTCAGCGTCGACAGATCCGCGTTCTCGCTCCTGGGCACGCACGCGGTCTCGTCGAACGCACATCCGGCCGTGCAGGCTAGCGCTCCGCTCCCCTGCGAGTATCCCAGGGACACGCACGTCTGGCCGTCGAGGTTTTCCCCGTCGCACCACTCCGGAAACGCTTCCTGGATGACCCCGTCGCCGCAGCGCCCCACGGCTTCGCATTCGGCGAGATCCAACTGACATTCTTGGCTGCAGGCCAGGATGCCCCCGTAGTAACCCTCGCCCACGCAAGTGGCGCCATCGAGGCTCGTGCCGTCGCAGACCTCACCGAAGGCACCCTGTATCAAGCCATCTCCGCACCGCCCCACTGCGGTGCAGTTGTCCAGGTTGAGGCTGCCGCAATCGGCCGCACACACGAGCTCGCCCCCGTGATAGCCCTGCGTCAGGCAGGTCTCCTCTGACAATTCCCCACCGTCGCAGACTTCGTCTACGTCGATGACGCCGTTGCCGCAGCGTCCGGCGCACGCAGAGACCACGAAGGTGCAGTCTGATGCGCAGGTGAGTTCGCCACCTGTGTGTCCCAGGCTTTGGCACGTCTGACCGTTGAGATTGGTGGTGTCGCACTGCTCTTCATTGTCTGCATTGACCGTGTTGTCACCACAGCGCCCGCCACAGTCCTCCGTGTCGAACTTGCACAGCGGCGTGCAAACGAGAGTTCCGATCTGATTGTAGTGTCCAAGCGAGGCACAGGTGTTCTCGCCGACGTTGCCGTCGCACTGCTCCCCAGGGTCGACGAACCCGTCGCCGCAAGAATCGACGGTCTTGGTCTTTGTGTCGCAGCTCCACAGCATCAGGCACGTGGCCAGCAAGGTCAGTATGATGGTTCGGTTCTTCATGGCGGCGTTCTCCAGTGGAAATGATTGTAGTGGGTATATTATTCACGGTCAAGGCTTTGATTCACCCGTGAGGCCGGTGATGGTAGGGGGAAAGTGCAGGAGCACCCCCAGATGAATCTCGTAATTCCTTTCAACGATGCCGAATTTTTGCAATTTCCTGGTACAAGAACCATAAGGGGCGCACTTTCGTCCCTGCTTGCCTGTACTTATCCGTAGTACCGCAAAATGACCCCGCGCACACCCCCGCGATCCGTCCTGCAACCCCACCACAGCAACCATCCAATTCCGCATCTTCCCATGCTTCACAATCCGCAAATGTGAGATTACCAGTCACATCATCTGCACCGCATCCCACCTGCACGAAAACCGAAACCCCATCACCCAGGAGTCCATCATGAACATCCGCAGTCCACCCTCCAATCCCCGCTATACATTCCGCCTGTAACCCACCTTTGATTTTCAAAATAATCAAACATATCTAACAGAAAAGGAAACATCCATAAGCCACGATTTTGAGTCCGGATTCTTCGTTCAAACTCCTCCCTGGCATGGTCTTTGCACCGTGCTCCCCGATGCCCCGCAGACCTCACTGGAAGCTGTAACCGCTGCCGGTCTGAACTGGGAAGTAACCAAAGAAAAAATGGAAGCTGTAGTGCCCGTCAACGGGACCTATCGCGCTGTCGGCGTGCCCGATCATTACGCGGTCATCCGCCGCAAGGTCGAAAACGGCATCACCCGCTTGGACAGTCTTGGCGTCGTAGGCCAGCAGTACAGGCTCATCCAGAATATCGACGCCTTCCGCTTCTTCGATCCCCTGATCGAAACCGGCAAAGTCCAGTACAATACCGCCGGCAGCCTCAAAGGAGGCCGTATCATCTGGGTGCTTGCCCGCGTCAACGGCACGCTCCAGATCGCGAAGGATGATCTCGTCGACAAGTACTTGCTGATCACGAACAGCCACGACGGCAGCCGCCCCATCACCATCGCGTTCAGTCCGATCAGAATTGTCTGCAGTAACACGTTGTCGCTTGCGCTCAGGGGTGCCACCGGAGACAAGCGGCTCACCGTCCGCCACACCGCGTCCGCCGGAGCCCGCATTGAGGACGCCGGTGCCTTCCTTGCTGGAGTGGATGACCTCTTTGAGCAGAACGCAGACGTTTTCCGTCTGCTCGCACGCCGCAGCATCCGCACCATCGAACTGGACAACTACCTGCGGACGCTGTTCCCCGATCCCGCTGAAACCGCCATGCGCAACAGCGCACGTGTTACCAGGGAGAAGGTCCTCGCCAGGTTCGAAAACGGCCTGGGTACGGACATGACGGCGACGTCACTCTGGAGGGCCTACAACAGTGTCGTCGAGTTCATCGACCACGACCGCAATATCAACAACCCCGATGCTCGTGTCCACAGTGCGTGGTTCGGGCAAGGCAAACAATTGAAAAACACCGCACTGCAACTGGCCGTGCAACTCGCAGCGGCCTGAAAGGAGATCACCACATGAACAAACCCGTCATTATTGCCGTGCTCTACATTGTTGAAATCATCGTTTCCCTCATTCCGCCACCAAAAACCCCTAAACGTCTGCGGCGCCGACACTGACAGAAAGGAACATCCCCATGGAACACGAAAAACTTCGCAACCATCTCGATCACATCGGGCGATCCTTGCATGAAATTTGCAAAGAGATCGCTGAAGTGCTGATCCTCGTACACCCCGCCAGCACCAACGATTCCGCGTCTGTCACCAGCACTCCGTTGCCCGTTGTCCATGAGACCCCGGCCCCGGCTGTTGAAGAGAAGGGACGCATCAGTTCCCGCCAGCTCGCCATGCTGCGAAAGCTGTGTAACGAGCGGCTCGACGGCAACTGGAATTCCTTCGAGGCCAGCTGCAAGGCTCGCTTCGGCAAGGCGCTGAGCTACCTTTCCATGAAAGACGCCTCCACGCTCATCAGCGAGCTGCTCGGGGAAGGAGGATCTCATGGTCATCAATCCCGTACCTCTCGATGAAGCCCTCCACCTCTCCGCCTCGTCCATCTCCACCCTCATTGAGTGTCCCCGCGAGTTCCTCTACCACTACATCCAAGGGCAACCGCCCCAGGACACCGGCGCTGCTCTCGTGCTCGGTTCCGCCGTGCATGAGGCGCTGGCGTACTTCTACAATTCGCTCAAGCAGTCCGGCTCGGAGCCCTCGCACACCGAGCTCGTCGAGGTCGCTTCTGCGGCCATCGATGCCCCGCAGAGAGCGCCGATCTCGTTCAAGAAGGGCGAGTCCATGGACTCTCTCAAGACGCAGGCCAGTGCCATGCTGGCGGCCTTCCTGGCCACCGGTTACCGGCCTGCTCACATCCTGGCGGTCGAATACAAGTTCACGATGCCGCTGGTCAACCCTTTCACGGGAGAACAACTACCTGAGTGCCTGCTCGGAACCTTTGATCTCGTCGAGGAACGCAACGGCCACATCGTCGTGACCGACCACAAGACAGCCGCGCGCATCGACAACGACAAGGTCTCCGCACCCGACACCCAGATGGCATTATATTCGCTCGCGGCCCGTACACTCTTCGACGTCGACGACGTGGGCCTGCAATATCAGTTCATTACCAAGGTCCGCGACCCTGCC
>PHAZ01000117.1 GCA_002841825.1 Deltaproteobacteria bacterium HGW-Deltaproteobacteria-22
GGGCGGGTCCCCAGGCATATCGGCGTTGTTGCCCGCCGGCATGGGCGGATCCACAGGCATATCGGCGTTGTTGCCCGCCGGCATGTCGCCGTTGTTCGCGGTCATGTTGTTGGCCTGGGCCACGGCGTTGTTGGCTGCGGGCTTGCTTTCCGCGGCGTCGCCCTTGTCGCGCAGGAAGAACCACCAGCCGGCCGCACCGCCACCGCCCAGCAACAGGATAATCAGGACCGCGATCAGCGCACCTTTGCCGCCGCCGCCTTCACGCGTGCCGGAGACGGTCGTGCTCTGGCCGGCGAACGGGCCCTGAGTCTGGTAGGCGCTGGGCATGCCCATCCCGGTCCCTCCGGCCGAAGCCGGAGGAGGTGGCGCGAAGTTGCCAGTAACAGCCGGAGCCGGTGTCATGCCGTAAGCGCCCGAACTCTGCCCCGGAGGCGGTGGTGCCATGCCGTAGGCGCCGGTGCTCTCTCCCGGAGGCGGGGGCGCCATGCCGTAGGGACCGGTGCTCTGGCCGGGCTGGAAGGTCCCCGTGGCCGCGGATCCGGGCGGCGGCGGGAGGTTCATCATCGCCGGAGGCACGGGCTCGCCTAGACCCAGCTCAACCATCACGCGATGGAGATCCATGATCATCTCGCCCATGTCCTGATGCCGCTTGTTCGGATCCTTGTCCATGGCTTTGAGGATGAGGTCCACGACTGCCTGCGGAAGGTCCGGGCGCAGGTTCCTGGGCTCCGGGGGAGCCGCCGTGATGTGCTGGGTGAGGATGCCCATGAAGGACTCGGCCTTGAAGGGCACGCTTCCTGTGAACATCTCGTACATGATCACGCCCACGGAGTAGATGTCCGTGCGATGGTCCAGCGCCTTGCCCATCGCCTGCTCGGGCGACATGTAGTGCGGCGTGCCGAAGATGGTTCCGGTCTTGGTCAGACCATGGCCCTCCCCATCCGACGAGGTCATCTTGGCGATGCCGAAGTCGAGGATCTTGACCTTCTCGCGTCCGTGCTTGTCCCGGATGATGAACACGTTTTCGGGCTTCATGTCACGGTGCACGATGCTTTTGGCATGGGCCGCGCCCAGGCCTTCGGCGATCTGCACCATGAAATCAAAGCCGCGGGCCAGGTCCATGGCGCCTTCGAGCATCAGGTCGGCCAGGGGATGGCCGGCGAGGAACTCCATGGCCAGATAGATGGTGCCGTCGTCGAGCTTGCCGAAGTCCTCGATCTCGATGATGTTCTCGTGGCCGATCGCCGAGGAGGAGCGTGCCTCCTGGTAAAACCGCTGCACGGCCTCGGTGGACGAGGTGATTTCCGAACGCAGGAGCTTGATGGCGACTTTTTTGTTGATGTATACGTGTTCGGCCAGATACACCTCGCCCATGCCGCCCTCGCCCAGCAGTTTGATCAGCCGGTAGCGGTTGTCGAGCACCATGCCGATGCGGCTGTTCTCGTTGGTCGAACCCGCTTCGAGCAGTTTGGTGCCGTCCTTGGCGCAGAACGTGACGTTGTCATCATACGATGCATTGCAGGCCGGACATGACTTCATAACTGAATACCTCGCGCGCGGGTCGATTCCGGCTGCCGGCGACCGACCTTCCGGCGGCCGTCCAGCCGCCGGTGAATTGCGGGCCCCGTGGTGTACGGCGAAAACGACGAAAAATTTCTCGGTTGCATCCTCGCCCGCACCCCAGGTCTCCTCGGGTGGAGTTAACCCCGGCGGAATGTAGCATGGAACGGGCCCAACTTCAAATGGACAACTCGATTTTCTATGTTTGTCGAGTGTTTTTTCCTGACTTGCTTTTTTGGGCGGATTTGACCATGCTGCCCGTGACGATGCGAGGTCCGGATGAACCTTTGGCTGCTGACTTGGCTGTTTTCCTTCCCGCTCGCGGCGCCCGCGTCCGCGCCCGAGGCCATGGGCCTGAAGGATTTATGGCATATTGTAAAAAATAAATCGCCCGACGCCGACAAGGCACGCTTCCAGCTTGCCCGGGCCCAGGCGCTGGTCAAGGGCTCGAACCTGCTCTGGCTTCCACGTATTTCATACTCTGTCCAGGGTGCTCCCTCGCCGACCTACCGCTGCACCGTCCCCGAGGCCTGGATGCCCTCGACGCTGCCCACGGGCATGAGCGAGCAGGAGTTCCGCGAGACCTTCTGCGTGGGCACCGACCGGGACGACTCGATCACCCTCAACCTTGACGGCTATGCCCTGCGCTTTGAGGTCAAGGCCGTGCTGCCGCTGTACACCTTCGGCAAGCTGGACTACGCCAGGGCACAGGCCAGGGCCGCCCGGGACGCCGCCCATGCCGGATCGGACCTGACCCGGCAGAAACTGTGGCTCACCGTGCGTCGCAGTTACTTCGCCCGGCGGGCGTATCTGGAGTCCCGCAGACTGTCCGACCGTGCCAGGAAGCTCCTCGACGAGGCCGGCGCCAAGGCCGAGGAATACGAGGAAAACGGCCGGATCAGCCCCACGGACCTGCTGCGCTTCAAGCTCGGCGAAAACGAGTTCTCCCAAAAGCAACTGGAGCTGGAGCGGCTCGGGGAACTGACCGCAGCGACCCTGCATTACCTGGCCGGAAGGCCCGTCGAGGTGCGCGAGTCCGACCCATGGGAGGCCGTCACCACCCGCCCGGACCCGGTGGACCGGCTCGTGGCCAGGGCCGTCGAGCGCCGTCCCGAGCTCCGGCTGCTGGCCGCCGCGCGCGCGGCCGCCGTGGCGCAGGCGGGGCTTGCCCGGGCGCGGATGCTCCCCGACCTGGGACTTTTCGTGCGCTACCGGCTATCGATGAGCAACTCCGACAATCCGACCAGCGCCTACGCCAATGACCCGCTGCACGGCAACACCCTCGCCTTCGGCCTGGGCCTCGAGGGCAACCTGGATTTCGGCGCGCAGATCACCGCGGTGCGGCTGGCCCGCATCGAGCAGCGCGAGATCGAGGCGCGCTTTGCGGCCGCCAAGGATGCGCTGACGCTGGAGATCACCTCCGTTCGCCAGGACGTCATCCTCGCCCTGGACAAGCTGGTGCTCATCGAGAAGGGTCAGAAGCTGGCCCGTGCCTGGCTGCTGGCGCTTTCGGACCAGGAGGCCCTGGGCGTCCTCAAACCGCGCGACATGGCCGATGCCCTGTCGGCCCTGTTCAAACTGCAGTTCAGTTACTGGGAGGTGCGCGCCCAGCTCGAGATCGCCCGGGCCCGGCTGGCCCTGGCGCTGGGCGAACCCGTGCCCGGATAAGGCGAGATCTTTCATGCTCGATGTGTCCTTCGGTGAATTCATCCTGGTCCTGCTCGTGGCGATGGCCTTTTTGGGCCCCGACAGGATCCCTGTGGCGGCCCGCAAGATCGGCGAATGGACCCGCGCCGTGAAGGACGCCATCATGAAGGTACGCGAGGACGTCACCTCGGACACCCAGGCAGCCGAGGCGTTCACGCAGATGCAGCAGACCATGCAGGAGATCTCGCAGGCCGTGAACGTGCGCCACGTCGTGCGCGAACTGAGCGCGCCGCTGATGTCGCCGCTGGAGCCGGGCGCGCCGGCTTCGATGGTCGCCGCGGAGTCGGATCCGTCGGAGAAGTCGGACCAGTCGGACCAGTCAGACCAGTCAGACCAGTCGGACCCGTCGGACCCGTCGGACCCGTCGGACCCGTCGGATCCTCCGCCCATGGAATCGCTGATCATCGAGGAGCCCCCCTGGCTTGTGCAGCACGACGACGCACCCCGGCTGGAACGCACCTTTCATCCCGCAAAACCCTCCGACGACCAGTCCGTCTGAGCCGCGATCCGTGCCAGGTGCCGGGTCTCGAACCTGAACGAGTGCGCCAGGATCTCGTCGGCATCACCGTCGCCGATGGCCCCCGAGTCGAACAGATCGTACACCAGGGAACGCAGCGCCAGGTTCATCTGGTACATCTGCAGGTTGCGGTGCTCGGCGTCGCGGCTCAGGATGATGCGCATCAGCCGGTCGGCCGCCTGCACGAGCGACCGCGCGCTCTCGGGGTTGCGCCGTTCGTCGACGCGGGCGTGATGGACGGCCCGGCGCAGGGAGAACGCGGTGGTGAAGATATCGGAGACGGGTGTTTTCAGCGCGACGAATGCCATGATGTCATGCCCTCAGGTTGGTGATCGCGGCCTTGGCCGTGTCGTGGCGGCTCTTGAGCACGTTGGACAGGGTGGAGAACTGCCGGTTTTCGGCCTGCACCTCCATCTGCAGCTTCAGGTATTCCATGTTCGCGTCCTGCTGCTGCTTCTGCAGCACGGACATGTCGCTGGCGGCGGATCCACCGCCTCCTGCCACCGAGGCCAGCAGCGAGCCCGTCGGTGTGCCCACCGTCAGCGACGGCACCACGCCCGCGAGGGTGGATAGTCCGGCACCCACGGCACCTTTGGCCTTCTTCACGGCCTGTTCGAAGGCTTCAGGGGACCGGGTCCGCTGGATCGACGACCCGAACTGCATCTGGACGTTCTTCTGGATCTTCATCGGTGACCTCCTTTCGTGGTCACTTTCATTATCGGGTCCGCGTTAAAAGGGTTGCGCTTTTTCCGCATTTTTTTCATTTTAGGAGAGACGAGGAGTTCCGGATGACCACCACGACGACCAAAAACGAACCAACCTGGCTGGAATACCTGATCGTATACCTCGTGCTCGGGGCCCTGGCCGTGTTCGTGTACACCTCGGTGCTGTCCCCGCGCGGCTACACCTTCGCCGCCGGCTGGTCGACGCTGCGCGGCCAGAAGAAGCCCGCCGGCGAAAACAAGGCCGCCAAGAAGACTCCCGAGAAGGAGAAGGCCATGGAGGCGGACATGCCCGCGGACATGGCCGAGCCCGAGATCTCGCCCATGTCCCCCACGCCCGTGGTCATCGAGAAGCCCGTCGAAATGGCCCCGCCGCCCCCGCCGATGCCCATGCAGCTCTCCGAAGATGACGATTAGTAATCAGGCGCCCTTTTACGGGTGCCTCAGGTGGCCGGCGGACGCTGGGCAAGAGTCCGGCGCAAGAAATTGTTTTTCAGGATAAAACTTGGGGCCGTCACTTCGCCAGCGAGCGGACCTCCCAGGAGCAGCCGCTCTCGGCGCGCCAGGCCTGATCCAACAGTCTGGTGATGCGATGGAAGTCCACCTTCCGCACCGGGCCCCGATAGTCCGTCAAGGATCCCGCCGGAAGCGTCGCATACCAGTCCCGGATCCATTCGTACACGTTCCCGCTCATGTCATACAGACCAAGCTCGTTGGGCTGTTTCGATCCCACCGGATTGGAGCGCTCCGTCGTCGTCGCTCCGACCTCCGAGGTGGCGAAACCGAACACCGCATAATCCCCGATGACATTGCTCCCGGTGCTCCCGGAGAACGCCTTCTGGTACCCCATGGCGTTGGTCGCACCCCCAGCGGCGATGTCGGCGCCCATGGCCGCCCACATCCACTCCATCTCCGTGGGCAGCCGGTACCCGTTGGCCGCCCAGTTCACGGTCACCGCATCCCAGGTGGAATCGACGCCGGCCGGGACCGTTTGATCTCATTTTGGCTCATCCAAAACGCCGACACCGTGCTCCTGCCAAGGCTTTTGTGCGAAAAGAAAAAGACGCGGAGGGCGAGTCCCCGGGCATCATTAAAAAGGTCAACGCACCATGGTGCCGGATCCTGTTCGGAATCAATATTGTTCGGAGGAGACGCGGACGACTGCGGCGCCCAGCGCCTGCAACTTCTTCTCGATCTGCTCGTAGCCGCGGTCGAGGTGGTAGACGCGCAGCACGTCGGTGTCGCCCTGGGCGATGAGTCCCGCCAGGATCAGGCTCGCCGAGGCCCGCAGGTCGGTGGCCATGACCGTGGCACCGGAGAGGTTGGCCGGTCCCCGGATGATCGCGGTGCGGCCGCGGATGGAGATGTCGGCGCCCATGCGCATCAGTTCGGGGACGTGCATGAAGCGATTCTCGAAGATGCTCTCGGTGATGATGCTCTGGCCCGAGGCAGCCAGCGCCAGCACCATGAACTGGGCCTGCATGTCCGTGGGGAAGCCCGGGTGGGGCTGCGTGATGATGTCCAGCGGGTGCAGCGTGGAGCCGCCGCGCACGCGCACGCTGTCACCGGTGAGGTCGACCTGCACGCCGGCCAGCCGCAGCTTCTCGATGATCACCGCCAGGTGCTCCGGGCAGATGCCCTCGAGGACCACGTCGCCGCCGGTGATGGCCGCGGCGATCATCAGCGTCCCGGTCTCGATGCGGTCGGGGATGACCACGTGCTCGGTCGGGTGCAGTTGGTCGACGCCCTCGATGGTGATGAACGGCGTGCCCGCCCCCTTGATCCGCGCGCCCATCTTGTTGAGCAACTGGGCCAGGTCGACGATCTCGGGCTCGCAGGCGGCGTTGTCCAGCGTGGTGACGCCGTCGGCCAGGGACGCTGCCATCAGCAGGTTCTCGGTGCCGCCCACGGTGGGCATGGGGAAGTGGATGTGGGCGCCCTGCAACCGCGGGCAGGTGACCTCGACGTAGCCGCCCTTGATCGCGACCTTGGCGCCCATGGCCTCGAGGCCCATCAGATGCAGGTCGATGGGCCGGGCGCCGATGGCGCAGCCGCCGGGCAGGGAGACGACGGCATTCCCGAAGCGCGCCACCAGCGGTCCGAGGACCAGGATGGCCGCGCGCATGGTCTTCATCAGTTCATACGGAGCCACCGTGCTCACGATGTCGGTCGAGTCCACGACGACGTCGGGCCACTGCAGGTCCACGTCGGCGCCCATGATCGCCAGGCATTTGGCCATGGTGCGCAGATCCCCCAGCCGGGGCACGTTGTGATACACGTTGCGGCCCGGCGCCAGCAGCGAGGCCGCCAGAAGCGGCAGGGCGGCGTTCTTGGCGCCCGAGACGCGGACGGTGCCGTTCAGGGTGCGGCCACCGGTGATGACGATCTTGTCCATGCGGCCTCCTCGGCTCAGATGGCCCGGGAACGGATCCGTTCGCCTTCCAGGAAGAGCTCGACGGTCTTCTCGACGCCGGAGCCGAACCAGTTCCAGGCCTGCTCCTCTAGGAACGTGAACAGGAAGGTGTTCAGCCCGCGGGCGCCGGTCTCGCGCTTGAGCGCAGCCTCGACGAGGTGGTCGACGACCGCGTCGGGCACGCGCAGCTCGATGTTCTCGAGCTGGAACTCGGCGATGGCCTTCTTCATGAAGTTGTCCAGCAGGATCTCGCGCAGAACGGGCTTGTCCAGCGGCGCGAACGGCACCACACGGTGAAAGCGCGCGATCAGTTCGGGCAGGAAGCCGTAGGTCTGGAAGTACGCGACGTTCTCGACCTCCTCGGGGTCGAGATCCACGGCGATGGCCGTCTCGTCGAAGCGACGCTTCTCGGCGTTGGACTGGAAAAATCCGGTGACCTTGCCGGAGCGGAAGCGGTTGACGATGCCCGCGAAACCCGAGAACGCGCCGATGCCGATGAACGCGATGTTGCGCGTGTTGATCGTGACGGTCTCGACGTAGGACGAGTGGGTCATCTCCACGGGGGCGGTCACGTCGGCGGCCTCGAGCATCTTGAGCAGCTCGCGCTGCACGCCCATGCCGGTGATGTCCTTGGTCGTCCCGGCGCCGGCGAACACGGCGTTGTTCTGGTTGGAGGCGAGCTTGTCGAACTCGTCGAGGGCGATGATGCCGATCTGGGTGAGCTCGGGATCACGATCGGCCACGTGATACAGCCGCGTCAGGATGTTGTTCGGATCCTGTCCTACGTACCCCGTCTCCGAAAACGGCGTGACATCGATGATCACCGTGGGCAGCTTCAGGATGCTGCCGAACAGGGACTCGATCAGGAACGTCTTGCCCGAGCCGGTGGGGCCCATCAGCAGCAGGTTCTGCTTGCCGCCGACCGAGTTCTCCGGCCGCTTTTCCAGGAACAGCCAGCGCAGCCGGGAGATGTGCCGGTACGCCATGAGCGTCACCGCCCGCCGGGCGCGCATCTGGCCGCGGTAGCCCAGTTCCTGTAATTTTTGATCCATGTCACGCGGACTCAGGCGCGGCAGCCCGGCCACGAGCTCCTCGACCTTGTGCGAGGATTCCTCCTGGGGCGGCGGCGATTCCTGTTCACCGATGCCCAGGGACATCATGATCTCGGAGAGCAGTTCCTTGTCCTCGGCCGAGGTCCGGCGTTTCTTGCTGCGCGAGGAAGCGGTCTCTTTCTTCGGACAGTCATGGTCTTTCGGCGTCGAGCACGGGTCTTTGGTCGGTGTGTCGGTCATGAATCAGATTCCGGTTTCCACCTCCCCGTTCTGTGGGGAAGTGGTCCCGTTTTTCCCCGATATGCCGGGAAAAAGCAAGCAAAACCCTTCATGGCATGGGGCAATCGAGTTCCCCGCACTTTGTGCAGCCCGCATCATGCGTGAACAACTCCTTAACGCCAACCCGGCAAGTTTTTCAGGTGATCTAACCGTGGCCTGCCTGCCAACTAAGTCTATCGAAGCTCGGAGTATGCCGATTTTTTCGCGCTCATGTTCCGGTCAACCAGTTTCAGCTTGGATTTTTTCGCCGGCTTGCGTAGCATGACGCCATGAGCAACCGCAGAAAAAGTCCGCGTCTCTACTTTGATTTGCCAGTATCATTTGAAGTCCTGCCGGCCCACATGATCTCCCTGCCGCCGGAGCTGGCCCGCGTCTTCCAGCGCGTGACGCCCTCCGAGGAGGGCCTCGGCCGCAAGGTGGAGGGCCGCCTGCGGGACCTCAGTTCCACCGGCGCCTTCGTCTCCGGCACGCCGCCTCCGTTGTTGACGCGCGTGGGCCTGATCTTCGGCATCCCCGGCTTCGCGCGGGTGGAGGCCATCGGCTGGATCCTGTGGCGCCGCACCGAGGACGTCACGCTGGACGGAAAGGTGTTGCCCGCAGGCTTCGGCGTGCTATTCGAATATCTGGCGCCCGAGGCCCGGCTGCACGTCGACCGGCTGGTCATCATGCAGCAGAACGCAATGGATATTGATCAATTATGGCCCGTCCTTCTGGAATGATTTCTCTTTCTTCCCTTTTCCACCGTCTCATCACCGCGGGGGTGTTCGTGCTGGCGCTTTCCGCCTGTGACGAGAAGATCCGCTATGAGGGTACCGTGTGCGGAGACGGCCGCACGGAGGGCACCGAGGCCTGCGACGACGGCAACTCCCTCGACGACGACGGCTGCAGCCGCTTCTGCCGTCTCGAGCGCGTCGAGATCTGCGACAACCAGACCGACGACGACGAGAACGGCTGGATCGACTGCCTCGATCCGGCCTGCACCGGCGATCCCTCCTGCACCGGCGAGATCTGCGGAAACGGCCTCGACGACGACGAAAACGGCAGCATCGACTGTGACGATCCGACCTGTCTGCACCACGTGACCTGCCAGCGCCCTGAGGACTGCGACAACGGCCTCGACGATGACGGCAACGGGTATTCCGACTGCGACGACGCAGCCTGCGCCGGGCATCCGCTGTGCGGCGCCTGCGAACCCACTGACGAGGCCTCGGCTGCGGTGGGTGATGCCTTCAACCTGCCGCGCAACGCCGACACCGTGGTGCGCTCGGTGCCGTGCCTGGCGTCGGCCGAGCCGGTGTGGGTGTTCCGCCTGCACCTGTCGGAGCCGGCGGGATTGCGCCTGCTCCCGGGTGGCGCGGATGGATTCCTGTTTTTCGCGCGCGAGGAGGATCCCGACGGCACCTGCGGCATGGACACCCTTGCCTGTGTGCAACTGCCCGCGGGCTCGCTGGACCTGCCGCTGCTGCCGCCGGGAGTGTACCGGTTCACGGCGCCGGCGGGCCAGGCGGTCTCCCTTTCCCTGGTGGAGGCAATCTACGAAGTTTGTGACAACGGCTTCGACGACGACCTTGACGGCGACGTGGACTGCGAGGACTTCGACTGCGCAGGTTCCGCGGCCTGCCTGCCCGAGATCTGCGACAACGGGCTCGACGACAACGGCGACGGGCGGACCGACTGCGAGGACGAAGCCTGCGCCGAGGCCTGCGCGCCCGACGAGATCTGCGGCAACGGGCTCGACGACGACCTCGACGGGCGCATCGACTGCCGGGACTTCGACTGCGCAGGTTCCGCGGCCTGCACAGGCTCCTCCTGTATCGTCCACTTCGACTTCGGCACCCTGCACCGGGGCGCGGTCGCCGCGGCCGACTGGAGCACGGTGACCACGCCCAATGCCCTGATCGCCTCCTGTGGCGGCGCCGGACCCGACTTCACCGCGTCGTTTTCGCTGGACACCCCGTCCAACGTCCTGCTGCACTTCTCGCAGTCGGGCTCGCACTCGGTCACGCTCTCGACGGAGGCGGGTCCAGGCACCGGCTGCGGCGCCGGTGAGCTGGCCTGCAAGCCCTCGCCCGGGCTCCACCTGCCGGGCACCTGGTCCTTCTCCTCGTTGCCGCCGGCCCGTTACTTCGTGACCGCCGACGCCGTCACCACCGACGCCACCGGTCTGGGGCAGATGGAACTGCAGGTCGCCGGAACCCTCGACGAGTGGTGCGACAACGGCGTCGACGACAACGGCGACGGCCAGACCGACTGTGACGACGCGGCCTGCGCGGACCTGTCGTTCTGCCGGGGCGAGACCCGGTGCAGGGACGGCCTCGACGACAACGCCGACGGCTGGATCGACTGCGCCGACGTGCAGTGCATGGGCACCACCGCCTGTGGGCCCGGCATCTGTGTCGTCGATCGCCCGCTGGGAGCCCTGGCCCCGGGCCATCCCCTCTCGGCGTGGGTGGATCTGTCCGACGGGCCCGGGACCGCCTCCCTGCCCTGTGGTCTTGCGGACTCCCTCCCTGCCTCGGTCCTCTCGTTCTCCCTGCCCTCTGCGGCCCGGGTGCGCCTGCGCCTGCTGCCCGAGGACTTCTCCGATCCCGCGCTTGCGCTCTCGGTCTCGGCCGGCATCGGTTCGGGGTGCCTCGACGCGGTCCATCTGTGCACGGGCGTGCCGGCCCCCGGCATCGGAGCCACGGTGGAGACCACCGAGCTTCCCGCCGGCGGACCTTATTATCTTGTCGTCTCAGCCTATGCTGCCCCGGCCACCGGCCGTGTACAGGTCATCCTGAACGCACTGTGAACTCGAGAAAGAAGAAGAAAAAAGAGACTACGGAAAAGACAGAAGGGGAGACCACGGAAAAGACGGAAGGGTCGGAAGGGGGAGACAGGTAAAAAGAGAGTAAAAAATCAATCGTCATTTCACAACTCGTTTCCGTCTTTTCCGTGACCTCTTATCCTTCTTTTCCGCAGTCTCTTCTTCACAGCAGTCTAGAAGCCCGGGGTCTCCATGGGCCCCGTCGAGGAGCCGGAGAAGAACTGCCGGATGATCGGGTCGGTCGATGCGGTGAACTCGGCGGCGGGACCCTCGAGGTAGATCCGGCCCTGGTACACCATCGCGATCCGCTGGCCGATGCTGAAGATCGACTGCAGATCGTGGGAGACGACGATGCAGCCCACGTTGTGATGCGCGGCCAGCTCCGCGATGAGGCGGTCCACGCGCCGGGCCGAGACCGGATCCAGCCCGGTGGTGGGTTCGTCAAACAGCACGTAGTTCGGCTTGAGCGTGAGCGCGCGGGCGATGGCGAC
>PHAZ01000118.1 GCA_002841825.1 Deltaproteobacteria bacterium HGW-Deltaproteobacteria-22
GCGGTGGGCGATGGAGCGGATGCCCGCCTTCTTGCAGGCCTTTTCCTTGTTGCGCACGTACACGGCGGAGGCCGGGTCCTCGCCCACGAGCACCACCGCCAGCGACAGTTGGGGCAGGTTGGCCGTGCGGGCGGCGAGCTCCTCGCGGATCGCGGCGGCCGCAGCGGTTCCGTCTAGGATCGCTGCGGTCATCGCTTGGCCTCGCGTGTCAGGAACTTGTACAGGGACTCGAACTGGTCCAGCGTGTAGTAGTCGATGGTGATCGAGCCCTTCTCGCTGCTGCGCGTCTTGATCTTCACACGGGTGCCCAGCGTGGTCTGCAGGTTGTCCTGCAGCTCCACCAGGCTCGCGGGCGGGGCGGGGCGCTTCCTGGGCTCTTTTTTGGCCTTCTTCAACTGCACGAGCTTCTCGGTCGCGCGCACGCTCAGGCCCTTCTGCACGATCTGGGCGGCCGCATCGAGCATCTCTGCCTCGTCATCGAGGCCCAGCAGAGCCACGGCGTGACCCACGGAGAGGCGCTTCTCGCCGAGCAGTCCCTTGATGTCGGTGGGCAGGCGCAGCAGGCGCAGGGCGTTGCTCACCGTGGAGCGGTTCTTGCCGACCCGCTGGGCGACCTCGTCGTGCTGGTAGTTGCGGCTCGTGATCAGGTGCCGGTAGCTCTCGGCCTCCTCCAGGGGGCTCAGGTCCTCGCGCTGGATGTTCTCGACCAGGGCCAGCTCGAAGGCCTCGAGCTCGTCGGTCTCCTTGAGCAGCACCGGGATGCGCGTGAGGCCCGCACGACGGCAGGCGCGCCAGCGGCGTTCACCGGCGATGATGACGTAGCCGCCTGCGTCGTCGGAGCGGACGATCAACGGGCTGAGCAGCCCCTTCTCGCGGATGCTCTCGGTCAGTTCCTCGAGGCGGACCTCGTCGATGGCCGTGCGGGGCTGCACTTCGGAGGGATGCACGATGTTGATGTTCACCCACAGCAGGGACTCCGAAGCCTGTGCGGCATGGATCTCCTGCTCGTCGGGGATGACCGGCGGCGGCGGCGGGGCGGCGGCGGCCTTCTTCTCAGGGATCAGCGCGGAGAGCCCGCGTCCCAGGGCTTTTTTCGGGGGAGCTTTCTTTGTCATGGCGTGTTGTTTCGCGGTTTCTTCGGTTCGGGTTCGTTCAGGCGGATCAGTTCCTCGGCCAGCTGGAGATAGCTCTGCGCGCCCTTGGAACTGACGCTGTACAACAGGACCGGCTTGCCGTGGGATGGGCTCTCGGACAGACGGATGTTGCGCGGAATGGTCGTCTCGAACACGCGCGACTCCAGGTGGCCGCGGATCTCCTCGGAGACCTGGCGGGACAGGTTCGTGCGATCATCGGTCATGCACAGGAGCACGCCCTCGTATTCAAGGTTGGGGTTGGCGCTCTGGCGGACCAGGCCCACGGTGTCCATCAGGCGGCCCAAGCCCTCCATGGCGTAGTATTCGGTCTGCACCGGGATCAGCACCGAGTCGGCGGCGGTCAGCGCGTTGAGCGTGAGCAACCCCAGGCTGGGCGGACAGTCGATGATGATGAAGTCGAAGGACTCACGCAGCGGATCCAGGGTCTCGCGCAGCTGCAGCGCGCGCTCGCCGAACTCGACGTGCTCGACGAGCTCGACCTCGAGGGCGGCCAGGTGGGGCCGGGCCGGCAGCAGCTTGAGCGAGGCCAGATCGGTGGCGCGGATGGCCGCTTCGGCCTGGACCTGCCGTGTGAGCACTCGATAGAGGTCGGGTTCGCCGTCGGAGAGGAAAAAGCCCAGACCGGACGTGGCGTTGGCCTGCGGATCCATGTCCACGAGCAGCACGCGGCGGCGCGCGGCGGCCAGCGATGCCGAGAGATTGATCGACGTGGTGGTCTTGCCCACGCCGCCTTTCTGGTTCGCCACAGCAATGATTTTACCCATAAAGCTCCTCTGGCGGCCTCCGGAAAATGCGGTTCCGTCCGACGACAGGTCCTTTTCCGAGCGCACGGCAAGGGCGAGAATGCGAAATGCCGCTCGAAAAATCAAGTGAATTCTGGAAAACCGTGCCCGGCGGGGGAAAAGAGGGGGAGTCCGCCGGGTCAGACCGGTCAGACCGGTCAGACAAGTCCGACCTGTCAGACCGCTTCCATTTTTCTTCGAGGGCGTTGCATTGAAAACTTGTCATCTGTTAGGATTTGTGGCAGAAAGAGGTCCACTGTCGATCAGGAGTAATGCAAATGATCACGTTGACTCCTACGCAAAGTCGGGTTCTGGAAAGCGTCGTCGCCTTCATGCAGGAGAGCGGGTATCCGCCGTCCACCCGGGAGCTCGCCGACCGGCTCGGTGTGAAGGCGCCTTCGGTCCATGAGCAGTTGACCCGCCTCGAAGAGAAGGGCTACATCCGGCGTGACCGGCTCAAGGCACGTTCCATCGAGATCCTGCGGATGCCGCGGCGCGTGTCCTGCGGGCGCAGCCCCGATGACGAGAGCGTTCGCATCCCGCTGCTGGGAGAAATCGCCGCAGGGTTGCCGCTGTTGTCCGAGGCCAACTTCGACGGCCAGCTCGAGGTTCCCATCAGCCGTGGGCTGCGGCCGGGCAACTTCTTTGCCCTGCGCGTCAAGGGCGACAGCATGATCGAGTGCGGGATCCATCCCGACGACTACGTGGTCGTCCGGCAGCAGACCATGGCTGAAAATGGCGAGATCGTGGCAGCCATGCTCGATGACGGAGCCACCGTCAAGCGCCTGAAGAAGAGCCAGCTGCAGGTGATGCTGTGCCCGGAGAACCCGTCCTACAAGCCCATCGACGTCACCTGTCGCGAGGACTTCCGCGTGCTGGGCAAGGTCATCCACCGACTTGGACGCGACGCGAAAATTCACGGTTTCTAACAACCTTCGATTCATGATATTTGTCAGGGGGCCTGATTCCGGCGACGGACCGTCGGGGCGACACGAAGGAGTCAAAATGAACACGCAGGATTTCGTCAAGAAGATCGAGAACAAGACCGCCCGTGTGGGCGTGATCGGGCTTGGCTATGTGGGCATCCCGCTGGTGCTGGAGTTCGGGCGCCAGGGGTATCACGTGCTGGGCTTCGACGTCGATCCGGTGAAGGTTCGGATGATCAACGCGGGCCAGAGCTACATCAAGCACATCGGCCCCGAGCGCATCGCAGCCATGGTCAAGGACGGACTGTTCGAGGCCACGGCGGACTACGCGCGGCTGCCCGAGGTCGACGCCGTGCTCATCGCGGTGCCGACGCCGCTGGATCACCACCGGGAGCCGGACATGAAGTACGTCGTGGAGACCGGCAAGGCCATGGCGCCGCACCTGCGCGCAGGGCAGTTGGTGGTGCTCGAGAGCACGACCTACCCGGGCACCACCGAGGATCTGCTGAAGCCAATTTTGGAGGCTGGCAAGGGGGGCTTGGTGGCCGGCCGTGATTTCTATCTGGCGTTCTCGCCCGAGCGCGAGGATCCGGGGAACAAGCACTTCAACACGTCGACGATCGCCAAGGTCGTGGGCGGGCTCACGCCGGACTGCCTCACGGTGGCCTGCGCGCTGTACGGGAAGATCATCGGCAAGGTGGTGCCGGTGAGCTCGTGCAAGGTCGCCGAGATGAGCAAGCTGCTGGAGAACATCTTCCGCAACGTGAACATCGGGCTGGTCAACGAATTGAAGATGCTCACAGATCGCATGGACATCGACATCTGGGAGGTCATCTCGGCGGCGAGCACCAAGCCCTTCGGTTTCATGCCGTTTTATCCCGGCCCGGGCCTGGGCGGGCACTGCATCCCGATTGATCCGTTCTATTTGACATGGAAGGCCCGCGAGTACGACTGCCCGACGCGGTTGATCGAGACCTCCGGCGAGATCAACACGCAGGTGACCGAATGGGTGGTGGAGAAGCTGGCCCGCGCGCTCAACGATCGCAAAAAGGCGGTCAACGGGTCGAAGGTGCTGGTGCTGGGCATGGCGTACAAGCGCGACATCGACGATCTGCGTGAGAGCCCGTCGCTGAAGCTGCTGGAGCTGCTCAAGGATCGCGGCGCCGAGGTCAGTTACAACGATCCGCACATCCCGCGGGTGCCCATCCTGAGTCCGATGCGGCACTACGACTTCCACATGGAGTCGCAGGCGCTCACGGCGGAGTACCTGGCGTCACTGGATGCCGTGCTGGTGTCGACGGACCACAGTTCGTACGACTGGGAGTTCATCTGCACCCACGCCCCGTTGGTGGTGGACACCAGGAATGCCTGTGTGAACGTGAAGGCGAACCGCGAACGCATCGTCAAGGCGTAGTGGTTTATGCGGGGCTGCCATTGAAACAAATCCTTCCTGCAGCGTACCTCACGCACGACGGGGGTCCCATGGAAAACCGATTGCTTTTGTCAGTCCTTCTGCTGGTCGGAATCATCACCTTCGAAATCTCCACACCGCTGGCGGCCAAGCCGCTCTTCCGGCTGGAACGCGAGGTCAACGCCTGCAACAGTTCCCCCGAGATCCAGGTGAGCGCGGACAAGTACGCCGTGTGCAAGAACGAGAAGTGGGCACCGGTGATCGTCAACCTGAACGACGGCGCGACCACGGTGATGAAGCCCCTGCGCGAGGTCGAGGGCATGCCGGTCTCCACGGTCGTGGCCGAGCGCTCCATGCGCAACGCCAGCCTGATGTCCGGAAAGCACCGGGACTACCAGGGCTACGAGGTCCTCTGGACCGATGGCACCACCGTGGGGGTCCACGTCACCGGCTACGCCTACGCGCTGCCCGACACGCCACCGAAACACGCCAAATGCGGCGGGGAACTGAAGATCCACGAGAAGCTCCAGCAGTACTACTGCCCGGCCTGCAATCAACTGGTCTCTTCGCATGACGCGATGAAGGTGACCCACGTCAACCAGTGGGCGACCGTGAATCTGGCCAGCGGGAAGGCGGCCCCGGTGGCCATGCCTGATGGCCGGTTGCTCCTGGTCGGCAACGACTTTGCCGGCGGTGTCTTCTGGTTCGCGCGGCTCGAGCCCTGCGCGCCGGCCTGCACCAAGACCCAGAAGCTCACGCTGTTCTCGATCAACACCACGACCGGGGCCAGGTCCACCGAGTTCCAGATCGACGTGCCGTACCGCGAGAAGGGGCCCGGCTACCGTACGGCGGTCTCCCCATCGGGCAAGACCCTGCTGCTGGTGGAGTACGACGAACTGCAGGACAAGACCCGGGGCTTCCTCGCCAACCCGGTCGTGTCCGCGCTGGTGGTCACCGTCGCCACCAGGTCGGTGTTGCGCATGGACGCGCTGATGACCACCTACGGCTTCGCCATCGACGAGAAGAACGACCGCCTCTACCTGGGCTCCAACCAGAGCGCCAAGCTCGTGGTCCGCAAGATGAGCACCGGCGCGCTGATTAAAGAGTGGTCCATCCCCGGGGGCATGGCGCACCTGAGCCTGTCCGCGGACGCCTCGCGCCTGTACGTCTTCACGAAGGGCGAGTTCCAGGTCGTCGACACGGTGAAACTGACCACCACTTCCAAGGTCGCCGTCAAGACGCTCTTTCCCGGCGTCGACAAGTGGATGACCGCCGACCGCGTGATCACCACCCAGGACGGCCTCCGGGCGATCACCCCGGCGCTGATCCGCGCCGAGCTCGGCCCCTGGGGAGTACCGGACCCCAAGTCCGGCTTCCGCGTGTTTTTACTTCCGTAAATGTAAAGAAACCATTTATAAATTTATTTATTGACGCATTGCCCGTCGACACAGGCGACCGGGAGTCGTTTGCGGCATCGGTACTTGGTGCAGGTCAGGCGCGTGTTTCTGGCGTTCCAGGACTCGCACTTGTCGAGCAGGAGCCGGTGCCAGGAGACCGAGACCGGCGTGGACGGACACCCGAGGCAGCAGGAGTCGCCCTCGCGTTTGGCCCCCGCGCCGAAGACGCAGTCCTCGTCCCTGGTGCAGGTGCGGTCCACCGGCGGCAGGTCCAGGAATTGGGCGTTCCGGGCGAGGACGCTGGTTTCCGGTGTGGAGTCGGGCTTCCCGTCGCCCCGGGTGCAGGCGGCCGCGAAAACAACCATCAGGACGGCAAGTGCAAGAAGGGGGCGCATGCCCGAGGCATACCGGAATTCATTGAGGGTGGCAAGTAGTAATTAAAAGTCGCCGAACAATTGCGCCATCTTCATGGAGAGGGCGATGGCGATCTTGTACAGTGAGGAGATCGAGGGCGAGCTCTCGCCGCGCTCGATCTGGGAGAGCAGGCTGATCGATAACTGGGTGCGGCGAGCGAGCTGCTTGAGCGTGAGCCCCTTGGATTTGCGCATGCGCCGGATGCTGTCCCCGATGATGCGGTGCAGTTCGCCTTCCTTTTCCAGCAGCAGACCCTTTTTCTGGGCAATCTTGAACAGGATCGTGCGCAGATCGTCGATGGAGAAGGGTTTTTTTAGATAAGCGCTCACGCCGTAGCCGATGGAGTCGGCCGCCGTCTCCACCGAAGGATAGCCTGTGAGGATGACGATCGAGACGTCCTCATCGAAGGTGCGAATCTGCCCGAGCAGATCCATGCCGGACAACTTGGGCATCATGATGTCGAGGATGATCAGGTGATAGGCGTTGTGCTTGATGTCTTCGAGGGCCTTGGTCGGATCACACAGGGTGTTGACCTCGTGGCCCTCCTGACGAAGGAAATCGGAGAGGAAATCACAGATGTCCCGTTCATCGTCGACGATCAGAATGTTCATCGCAAGACCCCGTACGCGGATTTCCCTGGACACAGTTTCATTTTGATGAATGTCTCTTGTTTAATCTTCTTCATGTTGTCGGGGCGAGAGGGTTTGAACCTCCGGCCTTTCGGTCCCGAACCGAACGCGCTACCAGGCTGCGCTACGCCCCGAAGCTGACCCAAACTAGATCGGACCAATCTGGATTTCAAGCTGAAACTGCACAAAAGTGACTATTCTCCAGCGTGGCGGCTCGCATCCACCAGTTCGCCTCCGATGGCTTGACCTTCCATCAGGACGGCCTTGTTAATCTTCTCTTCCAGTTCGGCGCAGAAGCGGTCGTAATCGAAGTGCGGATTGAAGCCGTTGTTGCATGAACTGGCGCGGAACGCCTCGTAGGGACACGCGAAGTGGGCGATCTCACCGACGAAGCGATACATGACGAACAGGCCTTCCCACAGGGGCACGGCCTCCTTGCAGATCGAGCACTCCACCAGCGTATCGGCGTCGGCGAAGTAGGTCGTGGCCAGACTGCGAAAAAAGGCGGTTTCGCTTTCGGTGATTTTGGGATCGACAGAACTCACGTGGGGTCCCTTTCGTTTGAGCAGTGTGAGCGTATTCGTGCGTTGCGTCAAGCTGATTTCCTGCCGTGTGAAGCCTTTTTCAGCGCCATGGACCACCATCGGACTTGCATTGTCCGCCGAGGTGGGGGATAGTTTTACGGCGCGCCACCGCGAGGGAGCCCTATATCATGCTGAAGAATCTCTTATTAGTGTTATGTTTCCTTTGTCTCTGGATGCCGGTCTCGGGCTGCTCCCCTGACGAGAAACAGTCCACCAACAACACCAACAACATCCCCTCCTGCACCGATCCCGACGGTGACAGCGACGGCGACGGCATCCCCAACCGCGTCGAGGGCTGCACCGAGCCGGCCCGGGACAGCGACAACGACGGCGTCCCCGACTTCGCCGACCCCGACAGCGACAACGACGGAGTCAGCGATGCCATCGAGGCCGGACCCTCGCCCGCGTTCCCCAACGACTCCGACTTCGACGGGACGCCCGACTACCTCGACACCGACTCCGACAACGACGGCATGCTCGACGGAGAGGAGGACCGGGATGGCGACGGCCGGATCGGCCACTGCGGCACGACCTGCCCGCTGGGCAACGAGTGCCACTCCTCCCAGACCTGCATCGACGGCCAGTGCGTGCTCTCCTTCAACATCGAGTGCTCCATGGGCGAGACCAGCCGTGTGAAGGCCGACACTGACGGCGACGGCATCCCCGACGGCCAGGAGGGCTCGCGCATCTGCCTGCCGCAGAGCGAGTCCAGTTCCTTCGGCCGCAAGCCGGTGCAGTTCGTGACCAGCTCGTCGGGCTTCTACAAGGTCGCGACCGAGCAGCTCGCCACCGTCACCGAGGCCGCCGTCTCCAACGCGCTGGAGTCGGGCGCGAAGTTCATCGACCTGGCCTGGGAACCCGGTCGCGTGGCGGGTTTTTCGGCCCACACGCCCTCCTTTGCGGACCTCGAGGACGAGGTCAACCAGCTGGTCGGTCGCCTGACCACCCGCTTCGCCGCCGGCTCCGTGGTGCGCTCGTCGGGCGTGCGCAAGCTCAGCCATGACCAGTTCCCGGTGGTCATCGACATCTCCGTCGAGCTGATCACCGCAGCCCCCATGGACGTGCGCCAGGCCCGCCAGATGGTGATCGCCTCGCTCCTGAACGTGACCGACGCCGACGTCAACGACCCCGGTGCGGCCATCGGTGCCTCGGGCAGCCGGTTCCTGCTGCGGTTCCTGATCCTCAAGCGTCACCCGACCCCGGCCGATGCCCGGGACTTCCTGTTTTTCCAGGGCGCCGTCGCGCTCTGGGATCAGTACCTGGACAATTCGCGCCAGACGGGCTTCCTCGTCGACGACCTGTCCAACGGCAGCGGCATCGCGGAGTTCACCGCCTCCTACGAGGACGAGTGCGAGGGCTACTATTTCGCGCCCACGCTCAAGGCTGACATCATCTGGGTCATCGACGAGAGCGGATCCATGGGCGAGGAGCGCAACTCCGTGCGGGACAACGCCCTGTACTTCTTCCAGCACGCACAGGCGGCCGGCCTCGACTTCCGCATGGGCGTCGTGGACATGAACATCGACAATGACGGGACCTTCTGCACCGGCGCTGACGCCAGCAGCGACCGGTTCCTGCTGCCGGGGCAGGACACCCAGTTCGCCGCGTGCGCCTATGCCCCGCACGGCGCGCTGGTCGAGGACGGATCGGTGGAGAACGGGCTCAACCAGGCCCGCCAGGCCATGGAGAATCACCTCCAGACCGGCGACGCCACCAAAGACATCCGCAACGACGCGCTTCTGGTGTTCATCTTCGTCACCGACGAGGACGACGAGGAGGCCGAGGTTGAGGACTGCTCCGGCGGCTACAACGATCCGGGGCTGATCTCCTGCCTAGAGACCACCCCGTCGCGCTCGTATTCGACGCTGCGCGACGCCCTGCTGCAGCGCCAGGCCGGCGAGGGGCCCGGCGGTGTCGCCCACGCGATCATCGGTTACCCGGCCTCCTGCCTGGGAACCGGCGGCGGCACGGCGGCCGAGCCGGGCATGGGGTACTACGAGCTGGCCATGGCCACCGGCGGCCTCATCGGTTCGGTCTGCGCGGCCGACATGGGCATGACCATGGACCTGATCCTCGACAGCATCGTCGCGGAGGCCTCCCCGCTGACGCTGGTGCACTTCCCCATCTCGGTGAGCATCGCCGCCTCCCTGGACAACGGTCCCCTGTGGCGGTCCCGCGTCAACGGCTTCGACTACCACGCCTCCACCAACAGCGTCGTGTTCTACGGCCAGAGCTTCACCCCGGGCATGATCTCGGAGGTGATGGTCTCCTACCGCCGCTGGGTCACCGGCGTCGCCCCGGTGGACTAGGCCATTTTGGAGTGCGGCCACTCGCCTTGGAGTGCGGCGACATGTCGCCGCCTCTTCTCTTCTCCAATTTTGGGACTGCGGCCACTCGGGGCCGCTCTGAAAGCGCAGACATGTCTGCGCACTCCGTGCGCCTCCAATGGCCGCTCGTCGCCGTGTTCGACGCAGACGGAGTCTTTCCTCTTCGAGTACAAAGGGGTCTTTCCGCTTCACCAGGATTTCGACGGCCCCTTCGGGGTCGCCGTAATCCTTCGCTGGTCTGTACGCCTGCGTCGCAGGCGGGCACGTACACCCGCGATGCGGGTTGGGTTCGACGGGAGCGCGATGCGAGCGGAGGTTTTTCCAGAAGACGGACGGCATTCCCTCACCCATATAAATAAGTCATTGAAAAATCCGCCGTGCCTGCTACTCTTATCCGGGTACGATTTCCGGAGGAAGTTCCAATGAAAAAAATTACTACGCTGCTGTTTGCCCTGCTCGTCGGCTCGATGGGCCTTCTCCCCTCGACCACGAACGCCCATCCCGTGACCGTGGACGGAACCTCGATCGAGTGGGATGCATTCCCGCCGACCACGTTCGCCAACCTCGGGCACCTCGTCCGCAACGCCTCTTCAGAGGGTGAATACGTATGGAACGACCTGGCCGGCGATCATCGCACCGACCTGGGCGGCGGCGGCAACGTCGACCTGACGCGCTTCCGCGTGACCGGCGACGCCACCAACGTGTACTTCCTCGCGAAGTTCTCCGACATCACCCAGACCTTCGGCGACGGCGTCACCCAGCTCCAGATCGCCGTGCGCACCACGGGTGCCGGCGGCCAGACCTGGCTGGGCGGCAACTCCGACACCCAGGTCGACGCAGCGGCCGCCTGGGACTACCTGATCATGACCAGCTTCGGCTCCGCGCTCTCCGGCGAGGCGGCCCCCAAGATCTGGGACGCCTCGTGGGCCTCGAGCACGGCGGGCAACGCCATCATCAGCGACACCAATGATCTGATCGAGATCGCGGTCCCCTGGACGGCTCTGGGCCTTGCCGGCCCCCCCGCCTACGGTCTGAAATTCACGGTCGCCACCTTCCGCGCCAACACCTCGGACGAGACCTGGGACCTCACCGGCGTTTCTGACGCTCTCGACGCCGTTACCACCTACGGCGATCCCAACCCCGCCGACTCCCGCAACACCTGGATTGAGGTTGGTGATGCGGTGGTGAACTACCACTTCCAGGTGTTCTTCCACCAGACGACCGGCGAAGTCTACAGCCCCATCCTGATCAGCGAGGTGATGAGCAATAATACCACCGATCCTGTACCCATTTTTGACGAGTGGGTCGAACTGGTCAATGTCAGCCCTGTTGCGATTCAATTAGTTAACTATAAGCTTGGTGACGAAGAGTTGATTGGTGGCGGAGAATCCATGCGTCAATTTAACGAAGGTGTGATTTCTTCGTTAGGCGTTATTGTCTGGGCACGGGACGCAGGATACTTTTTTACCAAGTATAATAGGGATCCAGACTTTTGCTTTGCGCTTGGCACACGTGTCGGAATTCCAACTACTCCAGCTTATTCCAATTGGAGCACAGGTAACAACTGGGATCTCTCTACAAATGATGGACCAGTTGTTTTAGATCCATATGATACTGTAATTGATATTATTGACTGGGGAACAGAAAGTTGGCCTGGTTTAACTAAAGGTAGTTTCATTTATGGTGGAAACTCATATGAAAGAGTTCCTGCCAACCGGGACACAAATAATGTTCCCACCGATTTTATCATCCGGGTGCCCGACCCTGTCGAAGGAAACCCGTTCAATGCCCAATTCGACACCGACGGTGATGGCATTCTCGATTCCACCGACAACTGTCCGCTGATCGCCAACTTCGATCAGGCCAACGCCGAC
>PHAZ01000119.1 GCA_002841825.1 Deltaproteobacteria bacterium HGW-Deltaproteobacteria-22
CTTCATCACACCGGAGCCGATTCAACCGCACCAGCGGGCCGTGCACGTGTCCACGGGACCGGCGTTGCACTACGAGCGCGCGCCCGGGGACGCGCTGCGGCTGGTTCCAGCGTCCTACCGGCTGCGCGAGCCGGAGAAGACTGCCCTGTATTCGTTGGTACAAGAGCATTTGGTGACTCTCCTTTCTGGATGACTATTATGAGGCATTTTATGACCTCCCGCATCCATTGCTTACTGCGAGGCCATCCGCTCTTTCATACCTCACCCACCCATCATGGTATCGTGCATGAAAGTTCCTATACCCTCCGTTTCACGTTCATCGGCCCCGCGGCCTACCGCCGCAACCACACGCCCCCGGCCGAGCCGACCCCCGGCGTCTGAGCGACCGAAAACACCTCTCTTGTGGCACCTTCAACACTCTGAGTCGTCTCATCGCGTCTGGTCTTCGGTGGGCACACCGGAATCCTGGCCCGGCGCCACCGGAAGACGGGCCGTGGTTCCGGGAAACAGGCTCCACATCGCGTCCTGAACCAGGGGGCGTGCCACACCCAGGTAGGTGATCCGGAAATGGTCGTTGCCGGTCACCCCCTGGGCGATGAAGCATGGATGATCAATCCGGAAGAACGGCTTTGGAAAATGGGGATAATACTTCAAAGACGCGCCGGCGGACAGGTGATCCACCAGACTCTTCGTGATTGGCTTGTCCAGATGGACCCGCACCGTATGCGTGCTGCCCAAACAGTCGTCGAGGGGAATGAAGGACGAGATCATGTCAGGTTTCCCGACTGGTGGAGGGCTTCGATCAACTGCTCCACCTCCTCGATGGTGTTGCCTTCCCCGAGTCCGATCCGCAGCGTCCCGTCGGGAAACGTGCCCAGGTGGCGGTGGGCCAGCGGCGCGCAGTGCAGACCCCAACGAGTCTCGATGCCATAGATCTCCTGCAGCATGAGCCCGATCTCCGAGGGTTTCATCGTGGGGTGCACAAGCGACACGACGCCGGCCCGGTAGTCTGCGGTGGCGCCCGGCGCGATGTGGGTCCAGGGTGACGGCAGATGCTTCACCAAGTGCTCCGCCAGCGTCCTGCGATGCTCCGCGAGCACTGCGGGAGTCGTCTCAAGCACGTGTGTGACGCCCGCGAGCAGGCCAGCAAGGCCGCAACTGTTGGGCGTGCCTGCTTCAAGCCGATAGGGCAGCATCGGCGGTTGACGATCCTCGACGCTGTGCACGCCGGTTCCGCCAGTGATCCAGGGGGAGAGGGACACGGCGTCGGGCACGATGAAGAAGCCCGTCCCCGGCGGCCCCTGCAGCGCCTTGTGGCCTGCGGCGACGAGGAACACCTTGCCTGGCAGCGAAGCCAAATCCAGGGGCACCAGACCGGCCCCCTGGGAATCGTCGATCAGCAGGGGAACGTTCCGTCCAGCGGCAAGCAGGGCCAGCGCCTGGACGGGGAAGATCGCTCCCGTCACATTGGAGACATGCACGAAGGCCATCAGCCGGGTGTCAGGACGCAGGGCGCCACCGACGCGATCGATGCTGAGGGATCCGTCGTCCTCCAGCGGCAGGACGCTGAGGCTGCATTCATTTCGGGCAGCCAGCTCGTTGAGCGGGCGCAGCACGGAGTTGTGCTCCATGCAGGAGGTGATCACATGGGAACCTGCCTGCAGCGGCAGCCCGAAGAGGATCTGATTGCAGCCAAGCGTCGCCGAGGTGGTGAGAAGCACCCGCAGCGGGTCCGCGACACCATAGAGCTTGGCGATCGCGCTTCGGCAGGCCATCAAGGGATCTTCAAAGCCGCATCGCCCCGGCTCCTGAGGCGGCGCCAGGAGGGATCTCTTCACAGCTTCGACCACCTGAGGCAGACGCGGATAGGATGTTGCAGCGTTGTTGAGGTAGATCATATCGACTCCGAAAAAGGATTCAACAGAATTTCATGAAGAAAATCAAGTTGTTTCCCAGAATTTCAAGAAAAATAATTTGTACATACAGAGTAGTCATAATAGACAAGTGCCCCCCCCGTGAAGGCGTTGGTCCGTTGTTTGCAGTTACACATACACTGGAAGAATTCCATAAACATTAAAATTATTTTGCTTGCCACGGTAAAACAACCGGAACGATAAATATTTCGATATTCGTGAACAATTCGCTGGAAGATCGTGACATCAACGGGGAATCCTCACGAGAGCGGAAAAAACGAAAAAATTCGTAGTGAAAATATAAGAGGCCATATGCTATTAAATAAAAAAAAAGAGTTGTTGCCGTTCGCGGAATCGCTACATTGTTTCAAGGGGAGGTCGTGTGAGGAGTGACGAGAGAAAAATAAATGCTGATTTTTTTTCACAATTGGGTTTGCGGATGAGGGCAGCCTTCATTGCGCATTACTTCTTGCTATATTAAAATAGCGTAGGTAAATATTATATGATCGAGACTTCCGGTTCACCGGCCAACGATGTTCTGACAGGAAGCATCTCCCTGACGAACGTCTCCGATCTCATCCAATTCATTGGAATGAGCGGCAAAACGGGGGAACTCGTATTACGCAACGATCACACGGGCGAAGACGGAAAATTATATTTTGCTTCAGGTAGTCTTCAGTGTGTTATGACCGGAGAGCTTTCCGGTCTGCCGGGGCTTGCTCGGATCATCTGCTGGGATAGCGGAAAATTCTTCTTCACCCAGAATGTTTCCTCTCCGGAAACCAACGTCGAAATGCCGCTCAATCACGCTATCATGGAAGCGGCCAGGTTGTCCGACGAGACCGGTGCCATGGCTGGATTCGAAGAGAACCTGTTCGATGCCTTCGATGACGACGCCCTGTTCGACGGGTTCACGGAAACTGCGCAAGAAATCGAGGAAAAGGCAATTCTGCGGCACAAGACTGCGGAGATGAAAAAAGCCGAAGCCAAGGAAAACCTCAAGGAGACGCTGGCCGCACTGCCGGTCGGCTTTGGGCCGACGCCCCGGCTGAACTCCTGGTCTGCCTCATGGAAGGCGCTCAAGGATCAGAATGGCTCAGGAGCGCCGGATTCAAATGATTCTTTACCGGCAGAAAACACTTTTTCCGACAGTCCATCAACCACCGTTTACCCTTCAACCAACCCTGAAAGGAGTGAGGAAGACATCATGAGAGAATCAACAGAAGTATTGAGTGATCTTTTAAAAGTCCCTGGAGTCGATGCAGTCGTAGTCGCCGGTCGCGACGGCTTCATCATCGAAGCGGCGGGCAGCTCCAACCGTGTGAACATTGATGACTTGGGCGCAGCCATCGCCAATACCATCAATGGCATCGAAGAGATGGGCACCGAACTCAACGTCAACAAGTTCAACGATCTGTTCATCGAGTACGGACGCGCGGTGATCATGTGCAAGCCTGTGGGTGATGCGATCGCGGCGATCATCACACCGGATGCCTCGAAGCTGGGTATCATCCGTCACAAGGCGAGCAAATTGTTTGATGAACTGAAGGAAATCTTCTAAGGAGGTGAACACATGTCGATTCCGTTCGAGATCAAATTCGACGAAAACACGTACCGGCATCATGTTGACGGAGTGACGATGGTCATGCATTGCCATCATTACATGAGCCTGACCGTCAAACTGGCGGATGCGATGGAAGATATGGGCGCAGTGAAGATCCTGCGGGAGTCCGCTGAAGATTCCATCCGGGAACTGTTGGAGGCCTACTTCAAAGCGCACGGCATTTCCAGCTCCGCCGAACGGCTGAACATCGGCCGTGAGATGTACTCCGTTCTTGGTTTGGGCAAGATGGAAGTCTTCGGCAACGACGGCGGCGGCGAGGTCAAGCTGGTCCGGTCGCACGTCGACGAGGGGTGGGTCCAGAAGTTCGGCAAGAGCTCGAAGTTCGTGAACCACTTCACCTGCGGTTATCTGGCCGCCATGTTCGCCGTGTCCTTCAGCCGGGCGGCGAGAACTTATAATGTTTATGAAACCGCGAGTCTGGCCATGGGCGAACCCGAAGGCAAGATCATCGTGAAGGCCAACTAGGAGGCAATACCATGACCGTCATGAGAGACAAGGTTGTCAAAGCGTTAGTCGAGTTGGATGTCAAGGGCGACGAGAATGGGCTGATGCCGGGCTACAATGTCCTGGTGAACTTCCTGCCGACGAGCTTCTGGACCCTCTTCGCCGAGCGCATGATCAATTCTGCACCGGCCGAAAAGAAGGAACAGGTCCGTACGGGCCTGTACCAGTGCGCCCAGGAATGCGGTTATCACACCGGCTGGGGCATCATCAACTCCGACGAGTTCCAGTCTGTGGTCATGCCGATGGTGACCGAGGGCGCCAAGGATGTGCTGCGCGGGGCCTTTGCGGTTTTCACCGCGTGGGGCTGGGCCAAGTCCGGCGTCGTTCAGATCAAGGACGGCGAGCGCATGGTCATCCGCGCCCAGGACTACTATGAACAGGACATCAAGATTCCAAACGAAAAAATGGCCTTCATGGTGAGTGCCGTCTCCGGCGCTTTCTTTGATCTGGCTTACGGCAGCGAGTATCCCAACGGTCTGGGGACCTTCAAGTGTGATCAGACCAAGGGCATCGAAGTGGGAGATGATTTCGGCGAATTCATCGTCAGCAAGAAGTAATGGCTTCTTCTGTGTCATTTTGAACATTCCACCGGAGTTCTGGAAGTGATCACCATGTCCGCATCAGCTGTTCAGAAAACTTCAATGTTGGATACCCTGATTCAATCGTCGGACCAGGGATTTTCCGGGTTGATCCGAGTTTTCCGCAACGAGGAGCAGATCGGTGTCGTGATTATGCGCAGCGGAGAAGTGGCCTGGGCCGTGAGCAAGTTCCAGAACGAGCACCTCGGATCGTTTCTGGAGCGCCTCGGCCAGATCTCGCGGGAGCAGTTGCAGGATGTGGAACGTCAGTACCTGTCACTGGCCAAGACGAAAAAATTTGGTGCATTGCTCGAGGAGTTGGGCCTTCTGACCCGTACGCAGTTGAAATTCTTCATTAAACTGCACATCCGATCCGCACTGATCAACTTGATGGAGATGCCGGAGGTGGTGGTCACTTCCAGTGGTGGAGACATGAAGGTGGACGAAGATCTCACCTTCGCGATACAGGAGATCCTGCCGGATTATTTTTCAACTATGGATAACACCGAGGAAATGCAGATGATGGCCTCGGTGGAGAACTACACGTTCGTGAACATCCGCTCGTCGAAGACGCGGGTGGATTCGCTGTTCGCGGACTTTTCGACGATGCCCGGATATCGGTATGCGGTCATCGCTGACTTTGATGGCAACGTTTATAATTCACACTGGCACGAGTCCCTAGAACGCGAGAACCTGAATTTTCCCTTGTTCTGGATCAAATCACTATACATGGCCTCGATCAAGGCCAACATGGGCTCTCTTGACTACACGCACGTTGAAAGCGATCTCGGAGCCTGTGTGCTGAAAATGCTGCATCCGAGCCGTCACCTTTTCCTGAGCGTGATGTTTGAAAAAGAATGCAAACTGGGAGTGATTCGCCATAAAATCGTTTCGGCTATGCCGCGATTGCAGGAATTCATCGCATTGACGGCAGGCGTAGAGGTACTCACATGAGCGCCAGCATCATCTCATTTATCAGCGCCAAAGGCGGGACGGGAAAGACGACCACGGCCTTGAATCTCGCCGTCGCTTTCGCGGAGAAGGGACTTAAAACCCTGCTGTTCGACCTGGACCCGATGGGATCCATCGGCTTTTCTCTGGCCCGCAACGATCGGGAGTGGGAAGGCTTCGTGGAGCATATCCTGAAGAAGGTTCCCCTGGAGGAAGTGATCATCCAAACCAAGTTGGATAATCTATACATATTGTCCCGGGGGCGCATGGCCCCGGTGGACGTGTGTTCCTACGAACGGCTTCTTTTTTCCTCGAAAGTGCTGTCAAACACGCTGTATCAACTGATCAACGACTACGACATGATCCTCCTGGACACCCCGTCGGGGCTGGGAATGGTCACCACGGCTGCACTGGATACCTCCGGTTTCGCTGTGGTGGCACTTCAGGCAGAGCCCCTGTCGCTGCGTTCGGTTTCGCAGACGCTTGCTCTTCTGGAGAGGGTGCAGAAGACCAAGAATCCGAACTTGAAACTACTGGGGCTTTTACCGACGATGGTGGACGGGGGCAATCCCGCATCCAAATCGATTTATCATACGATTGTCCAATCGTTTGAAGGGGTTTTCGAAGCGTACACCCCTCGCTCGGCATTGTTCCTCGATGCCAGCGAGAAGGGGGTGCCCGTCTCGTTTCTTGGCGGCCCACGTACACCCGAGATGAAACGCTTTTCAATGTTGGCCTCGGAAATCGAGGCTCGTCTTGAAGAACTGAAAGGCACGACAGGAGTACAGAATGAATACTCTCAGCGCTCCCTCATTTGACCTGGATCTGGCCATTGACCTCAGCCGGCGTCTGGCACGGCTGGAAAGGGAAGTCCGACTGCCTGTGCCATCTGGCGAGGCAATGGAGTACGTCGCCTTCGATCTGAGTCAGTTTGGAGATTCACTTGTTGAAGTGCCCAATGAGACGCCCCTGATATCATCCGGAACTGAAGCCGGGGGGCCCGTCTTCAGAGAACGGGCGCCTCTGATGGAACAGGCCGTGGAATCGTCGGCCATCTCTCCAGAGCTGCGGAATGTGAAGTTTGATTCCTGGGAGCAGTGCATCATGTGGTGCAATCAGGTGACGGGCGCCGCCGCCTCGTTTGTGATCGACTCTCAGGGCTTCATCATCGCCAATTATGGACGAATCCCGCCGGATGGTCTGGACGGTATCGGAGCGGAGCTCTGCTATGCGATCGAGATGCTGAACAAGATTTCTCCGGGGTTCGGCAAGGTCGCCTGGGTGGACCTCGACTATGACAACAGCCGCATCGTCGGCTTCCAGGTCAAAGAGGAGGTCGGCGAGACCTTCATCCTGGGTTTCCTCTCTCCAAACACCAGCTATTTTTCCCAGAAAATAACCATTTCCCGCATCGTCTCCGCCAGCTTGCCAAACATCATGTAACCTCGGAAACCCTGACGACTGCAGTTTTCTCGCAGCGGGACACCGGCATGGCCTTGACCATGCACCGCAATGACAAGTTTGCTTTTCCCCTGATCGAGTGGATAATGACCAGACGATGCCGTGGGTATAGGCATGATGATGGCGTCGGCCAGCAGGAAGAGAGCTCGGTGCAGGATGCCTGATGCGAAATCGGTTGAATTGGGAAGACTGGCCAGTCGGATCGCATTGTTACGACTCGGAAGAACGGGTCTCAAGTTTGCCGCCCAGCATGAGCGCGAGTTGATCGGGGCAGGGTGGCTCCCTTCTCAGACGGTCCGGTTGAGACAACTCTGGAGAGAATTGGCCGACTCGATGGATGATGACGATCCTTCCGAGGACACAGAATCACGGTCCCTCGAGGACTCTGCCGTGATCGCCGAGTCACAGGCGTTTGTCCAGCACCTGCAGGAAGCCCTCAGGCAGTTGTTCCTCTTTGGAGGACAATCGGGGTTGACCCTGCCGGACTTCTCGTTTCAAGGCTATCCGCTGCAGACACGCCAAGGGCTGATCCGGTATTTCGAAGACATCCGTCCGAAGATTGCGTGCATTGAATCTTCCCTGAAGCGCTGGTTCCGTTCACTAGGAGCCGTGGAACAACTTGAGATTGCGCTGGAGCACCTGAGCCGCCTGCACCCTCCTCCGGAGGACTCCGAGGATCTCCCCGGGGCCGAAACCATGCGCGTGCTGGGCATCAAGGGCAACCTGCTGGAACTGCTGCGGGAATTGGAGCACGCTGCCGGCAGCGTCTCCAGTGAATCCGATAGCGTTCTGGCCGGCCTGTCCACGGCCCGGCTGCTCACCGAGGCCGATGGGCATGGAAATGTCGGCCCCGTTTCAGAAGATCTTCCCCAACAGTTGGTCTGATCCTGCGATGGCAGGACCAATCCCGCCTCCCCCCACGGCGCAGAAGCCTGGTGATGAACTGGGAGCGTCTGGAGGCCAATGAGATGCCCCCAGGACGCGAGGCGGGCGCAGCCGACCGCACGACCTTCTTCGGTGCAGCACATGCCGGTCGCCGGATCAAACTCATTCCCCAGGGGGGGCATCCAGCAGGTGGACGAGCTTCGTGGTCGTGTTCCAGTTCCGGATGGTCATGAGCTTGTATTCCGGGGTGCCCATGATCCGGTTAAGCGTAACCACCCGAGAATGGGCGTTCTTGTAAGGGGTTGATGTCTGTGGGACACCTCGAAGTCGGAGGTGACCATGGGACCGATACAAGATTTTCAATGTACAACACGGATGGGGCGGCGGTATTCGGAAGAGGAGAAACGTCGCATTGTTCAAGGATATGAGGCGTTCGATGGAAGTGTGTTCGCGTATTCGAAGATGACCGGGATTACGTATGTGACGCTCCAGAAGTGGCTTCGCGCCGGGATGGCTGCGCGCCATGGAGGCGCGCAGACCTGTGGGTTCATGGAGCTTCAGATTCGGCAGGCGAGTTTTCCCACCGCCGGCGATGTAGATATGGAGCTGCCCGGAGGTATCCGGTTGCGGTTTCCGGCGGACACGGATGTGGCGTACATCGGTCGGCTGGTTCGGGAGCTGGTCGCGTGAACCTGCTGCCGGCTGCGTTCAAGGTGTATCTGCGGCAGGGGTCGACGGACATGCGGTGGGGCATCGATCGCCTGTACTGGGAAATTCAGCGGGAGATGGGTGGGAATCCGTACGACGGAAACCTGTTCCTGTTCTTCTCGCGGCGACGGGACCGTGTGAAGATCCTGCACTGGGACAGCGGCGGTTTCGTGCTGTATTACAAGCGGCTGGAGAAGGGGCGGTTCCAGTTTCGGGGCTTGGAAGAACGGCCGGTCCTGGATGCGATGGAGCTCTCGATGCTGCTGTCGGGGATCGACGTGGTGAAGGTGAAACGTCCGGATTTGTGGACGCCCGGGGCTGGCCAGAAGACCGCATAAAAACCAACGGAAACCTGAAAAAAGGGGTTGTCACGGGATCTCCGTTATGATCTAACCTGCTCGATGGAACACACGCCCCTCGAACTCCAGTTGATGCAGGAAAACGCGCGGTTTGAGGAGGAGCACGCGCGGTTTGAGGAGGAGCACGCGCGGTTTGAGGAGGAGCACACCGCGCTGCGCGAGGAACACGCGCGGTTTGGGGATGAACACGCCGCGCTGCGCCAGGAGTTCACTACATACCGGGCGGACACGGAGGAGCGCATCGATCAACTGCTCGCGCATGTGAACCAACTTCGTCACCTGGTTTTTGGCCGCAAGAGCGAGAAGGCCGTGAAGGTGCCTTCGCTGGCCGCCGAACTGCGGGTGAACGCGGATGGCGAGACGCCGGTGCCCAAGACGCCTGACCGCGAGAAGGGCGAGGACCACCCGCGTCGGAAACTGACTCCGCGCGAGGTGCGCCGGACGGTGGTGGACACGGTTCCGGAGGCCGAGCGCCGATGCCCGCACTGCCACGAGTTGGCGCAGAAGCCGATGGGCGCGGGCAAGGAGAGCCTGGTGTTGGAGCACCTGGCGGCAGCGTTCGACCTGATCCGGTACGTACGGGAGACCTGCGTGTGCTCGTGCGGCAAGCACGTGGTGACGGCGACGTCGGCGGACAAGCCGTTCGACAAATGCCAGTACGGTCCGAGGCTGATCTCTCACCTGATCGCATCGAAGTGCCTGGACGGGCTGCCGCTGAACCGGCTCAAGGCCCGGTGGGCGCGGGAAGGCGCGGACCTCTCGGTGAACACGATGTACGACCTGTTCCATCGCGCGGCGGAGTTGCTCGCGCCGCTGGGCGTGCGCATCGGCGAACTGGTGGCGCAGGCGGAGCTGGTGCAGGCCGACGAGACGCCGCTGACCATCGCCAAGCACGGCGGCAAGCCGCACCGCGGGTTCGCGTGGGTGTTCCTCACCGGAGAACTGGCATACTACAAGTTCAGCCCGTCGCGCAGCGGCAAGACGCCGCTGGAGATCCTGGGCGGCACCACTGGAAAACTGCTCGCCGACGCCTATAGCGGATACAACCCTGTGACGCTTCCCGACGGCCGCGATCGCGCGGGCTGCTGGTCCCACGTGCGTCACAACTTTTTCCTGGCGTTGCCGGCGGCCGGCGCGGTCGCGCAAGAGGCGATCGACCTGATCCGCCCGATCTTCGTCGTGGAGCACGAGGCCCTGGAACGAGGGATCGTGGGCACCGCCGCGCACCAGGCGTTGCGCCAGGAACGCAGCGCGCCGACGCTCGACGTGCTGCTCGCCTGGCTTCGGGAGCACGAGGACATGGTCCCGCCCAAGAGCGCGCTGGGCGAGGCCATCGGCTACACGCTGAACAACTGGGAGGCGCTGACGCTGTTCCTGACGGACGCGGGCATCCCGGTGCACAACAATGCCTCGGAGCGTGCGCTCCGGAAGGTCGCGCTGGGTCGCAAGAACTGGCTCTTCGTGGGAAACGCCGATGCCGGCGACCACTACGCGACGCTGATGACGCTGGTCACCTCGTGCGTGCAAAACGACATCAATCCGGAGACCTATCTGGCGGATGTCCTGATCCGTATTCAGTCGCACCCCAATTCCCAAATCGACGACCTGCTGCCACACCGCTGGAAGCCACCGTCCCTGGCGCCCTCGGAAATCCCCGCCGCTTGATCACGAAAATTGCTAAAAATCCCCGGTAGGGCTGGCTCGCTCAACCGCAAGCGAAAACCGCATTCTCACGCAGTGTACATTTCCGGGTGGTTACGGTTAAGCCGACGTTGATGCCGCGCAGGAGCACCACGTAGGTGTTCATCGCTGGAGCCTTGGGAGGCAGCTTTTTCATCGGCGGACCACCCGGAAGCTCACAATTTGTGCCATGCAAAGTACCTTTCCCTACGCGGGGGACTCCATGCGTTTCCAGCGAGCGCCGGCGCAGTCGGCGTTGAAATGCGGGAAAGTGTTGACCGGCAGCTCACCGGCGGCGCGGGATTCGGCCTCAAGGATCAAATCACGCAGGAGCTCCGGATCGTCGCTCCAGTCGCCCCGCGAGTAGAACAGGAACAGGCTCCCCGCATATGGGAGAGCCGGAGAACAGGGTGGTCCAGATCGTCACCGCGGCGAACCCGACGGTGGCGATGGCCAGACCGGTGGCCAGGTTGCCGTACAGCCGGCCGTCCTCCCTGGCCTGTTCGTCCCAGGTGTCCTTCCAGTCCTGGTTCTTCGACCAGGCCAGGTACCCGAAGACGCCCGTGCCCACGCCGAACAGGACGGTGCCGGTCACGCCGGACCACCACCAGAGGGACCGGCTGTTGGCGCCCTTCTCCGGTGGAGGCGGGGCCACCGCGGCGATGGCGTCGGGGTCCGTCTCGAGCTAGGACTCGATGGTGTGCAGTTCCCGGGACTTCACCGTCACGGGGAAGGTCTTCTTGAAGAAAGAAGATTGAGTTTGAAACCCCACGGCGTGATCACCGATGGGAAGGGGCTCTGGAATGACCGGTCCATGGGCTTTTTTAA
>PHAZ01000120.1 GCA_002841825.1 Deltaproteobacteria bacterium HGW-Deltaproteobacteria-22
CGCCGCGCAGCCGCGTCAAGGGAGACCGTCCGTCGAGGGACGCCGGACGGCGGCCAGGGCCGCCCTTGACCCGGCTGCTATGCGGCGCCGTGGGAGAAAGATAGGAGGTTTTTCCATGGCACGCCTTGTCGTTCTTCAAATCGCCACTCGCACCGCGGCATCGATCGCCGGCGCCCGGCTCGCACATCCGGCTCTCGCAAAGCAGTTGGTGCGTTCCAGCAGCTCGGTTCCGCTCAACATCGCGGAGGGTGCCGGCCGCTTCGGTCGCGACCGCTTGCAGCATTACCGCATCGCGTACGGCTCCTGCCTGGAAGCCAAGACCACCGTCGAGATCCTGGTGCTCTCCGGTCTCCTCGACCGTGAAACCGGCCGGCGATGGTGGGCCGACCTGCATCGCGTTGGTGGTCCGATGCTCATCGCATCGGCGCTCTGGGGGCTGATGAAGTCGCTTCAGTGAATACGCGGGGCGGCTACGGGCGCCAGCCCGTAATGAGCTCTATCAAGTAGCTCCGGTCCCAGCCGGCTCGCTTGCGGCTGTTGGGAATCCCCAACTTCCGGTTCGGCGCGTTCTTGATCAGGTTCAACGTGAAGTGCCGAAGAGTCGAGAAGTTCGCCGCGCAGTTGCGGGCCCGGTGGCGGGCCTCGTCTTCCCGGAACGCCATGTCCAGCACCCAGTGCAACTCATTCTCGATGCCCCAATGCCGCCGGATCAACTGCCCAATTCGCTCGCAAGTCGCACTCGAATCGCTGCCGATGAAATAGCGATGTTCCGTCGAACTCCGGCCCGTCCTGACATCGGTGCGCGTGCTCTCCATCCGTGCGATGAAGGCCAGGCCACTCCACCGCTGCCGCGTCGTGATCCATGACAGGTCACGGCACACCAGCGACGTGCGCTCCTCGATGCGCCCATGTCCCTTGGTCGTGTCCGACCAGCGCTCGACCGCCAGCGGCGGATCCATCGGCTGCCGCGGTTCCCGGACGGCATCCGCGAACGCCTCCCGGATGTCCGCGTGCAGCGTCGGCTGGTTCTCCTTCACGGCCAGAAGATAGTCCCCACCGCCGGCTACGATCTCCTCTGCGATTTCGGTCTGGCAACCCAGCGCATCCACGGTCACCGTCGCCCCCCTCAGGTCGATCATCTTCAACAACTCCGGGATCGCCGTGATCTCGTTTGACTTCTCCCGGGTCTTGAACTGCCCCAGCACCAACCCCTCGTCGCTGAGCCATGCGCTCACCGTGTGAATCGCTGGCTGCTCTTTTCCTAAATCAAAGCTCCGGCGGCTCGTCTTGCCGTCTACCGCGATGTGCCGCCCCACTGCCGAAAGCCGCCCTTTCAACAACTCCATCCACGCCAGAAACATCGCGTTGACCGCCTCCGGTTTCAGCGCCGCGAAAACCGCCAGATAGACATCCTGGCTCGGCGTCCCGTGCGGCAACGGTAGAAAACCCGAGAGAAATTCCTCGTTCAACTCGCCCCAAACCTCCATGCCCGAGGCGTCGTCGGCTCCGCAAACCATCGACATCAACGCAATCACAATCACCGACTCGAACGGGTACCGCTGGCCCTTCCGCAGGCAGAACTGCAAGATTCTCAGTTTCAGACAGGAGATGCTCACACCGCAGTTCGGGGCGGACAAGTACACGCGCATCTACTCGGTCACCTATCTCAACTCCGGAGGACGCCAGTTCACCGGGCGTTTTCGCACCTCGGAGCATCACGGAGTGGAAGTGCTGGACGGTTGATATCCCGCGGACCGAAGGGATCAGAGCAGGGGGAGGAGCTGGAGGGCGATCCATCCGCCAACGCCCGAGGCCAGCGGAATCGACAGGTTGTCGTCGACGCGGCGGCTGAACAGTTCGACGATGGCGCCCAGCAGGGAGGCGCAGGTGGCCACGAACAGCGCAGCAGTCCAATGGAATGACCAGAACACCATCAGCAGGCCCAGGGCGGTGAGGGTCCCGGTGACGAAGAACGCCAGCGTGCCCTCGAGGGTGCGGCCATGCACCAGGCGGATGCGTCCGAAACGGCGGCCCACCAGCGCAGCGGCGGGATCGGCGATGCCCAGGATGCCCACGGCCGCCATGGCCGCAGCCAGCGGCACCGTCAGCGCCAGCGCGAGCAGGGCCGTGGTGTACCAGGTGGCCGAGTTGACATGGAACCGCTCGTGGGGGTGTGCGACCTTCCCGAAGACGCGCAGCAGGAACTCGTTGGCGCGCGGACTGAACCGGCGCGAGGTCTCCATGGTCCAGGCTGAGGCCGCGAAGAAGGCGGCCAGGGCGATGAGCCCGCCGCGCGAGGACACCAGCGCGATCAGCGCCACGGAGAGGCCGGCTGTGGCGACATGGAAGATGTTGCGGGCATAGTTGGTGGGTCGCACGCTGGGCACGTGCACCGATATCGTCCGCAGGCTTCGGGCCAGATCCTCATAGGCCGTGATCAACTGGGCGCGGTACTCGGCCCACTTCGACGCCACCTCCTCGTGGGTTGGCCAGTGGGGATGCGGCACGCGGTCCCGCAGCAGCTCCGAGAGCGCCGCGAGCCGGTTTGGCAGATCCGTGTGCGGGGCCGTCTGCTGGGCGCGGACCACCAGGTGGGGCATGTTCGCTTCCAGCCGGGCCAGCCGTTCCCGGACGGCGGTCTCGAGATCGTTGCGCCAGCGCGCGGCGTCGATGTCCTTGAGGATGCGATAGAGTTCGAGGGCCAGAAACCGGCTGTCGGCGGCAAGTACCTGGGTCACGGGACACTCCTGCGGAGACGGAGGAAGACGGTGGGGCTTCGTCCATGAAGACACGCCACTGGACGAAAGTATCCACACCGGGGATCCGGTGTCAACGTCATGAATGTCACCGTCTTGTCATGAACAGAAAACCCGGTGTTTCATCCTATTTCAGGTTCACCGGCAGGGTGTTGATGACCAATCCGCAAGAACAGACCCCCTGTTTCGCCCTGGAATTGAGGAGTTCATGTTCTTTTGGCGGCCTTTGGTTTCTTCGGCTTGGGTACGGGCAATTCTGCGGCGGTGGCTGCGACCACGGCGGCCATGAGCTCCCGATCTTCGAGCTGGTCGCCGATGAGGTAACTGTTCTTTGCGCCGTTATAAGGGGGCGCCTCCTCGACCTCGCCGAGCAGCTTCCTGCCGGCCGCAGTGGGCTTGAGAAACATCTGGTTGTCACAAACCAGGACGACGACCTTGCCGTCGAGGTAGATCGCGTATTCGCCGAACATCTTCCGGAAGGTGACGGGACCGGCGCCGCCGATCTGGTCGCAAACATACTGTACGAAGCTCAAGTCTGATGCCATGAAGGCTCTCTTTCCGGCCACGTCATACCCGTCCCCGGGCAGCGGGCCTCAGTGGGGTGAAGGGGCGGTCCGACCCGCCAAGAACAGGTCACGGGCATTGTCGTGAAGCACTGCACGCAAGGTCGATGCGTCCAGGCCCAGGGCACGCACCGCCCGGAGGGCTTTGTCTGGATCGCCGATGGGGAAGTCCGAGCCGAACAGCACGCGATCCGCACCGACCTGTCCGATGGCCCAGGCCAAGGTCGGCCCCAGGGGTGAGGCACCGAACTGCTCGGCCGTGAAGGAGAGATCGACCCACAGGTTGTTGCGATACCAGGCGTAACTCCGAAGAACATGAATCAAGGTGGCCAGCTCCACGAAGCGCGGCCCCCCCACGTGGGCGATCACGATTCTCGTTCCGGGCGCCTCCATGGCGAGCTTGATCAACTTGCCGGGCTGGTTGGCGTCGAAAGGCGAGTAGCCGTCGAAGAGCACGATCATGTTCCGCAGGCCGGCTTCACGGACCACCGTGAGCACGGCGGGGTCGGAGACGTCGAAGCCCTGCGTGTTCGGGTGTAGTTTGAGCGCGCGGACCTCCTGCTTGGCGAGGCGGTCCAGTTCGGAGATCGCGGCCGCTCCGTCGGCCGGATGCACCGATCCCATCGGGATCAGCCGCGGGTGCAAGCGCGCGGCTTCGACGATCCGATCGTTGTGTTCTGCGGTCCCCGCCGGGTCGCCCGCGGGAGCGATGCACATCACGACGGCCTGCGCGATGCCGGCCGCGTCCATGCGCCGGATCAGTTCCGCCGGTGATGCGGGAACGTCGACGTTGAGCGCCTTCTCCTCGTCGCCGAACAGCAGATGGGCATGTGCATCGATGACCGGCCCGGAATACGTCGCCGGCTTCACCTTTTCCCCGCAGGGGCATACGGGCCTGCACCCGGGGGCTGCAATGACCAGCGCCACCATGAATCCGAAAACCAAGCTCCAGCCAACCTTCATGAGGGGATCCTCCCGAGAGGTCAGGATGTTACGCCTTCAGGGGGTAATTACAAGCTGAGCGCCATTCTTCAATGGAAACTGACGGTGGCGAGGATTGGGGGGTCGTTCGGAGCGCTGGTGCTTTCGATGACAGGGCGCCCACAGAGGGACTTCTACTGCAGGTCCTCGAACAGCACGGTGCTGAGATAGCGCTCGCCGGAGTCGGGGAGGATCGTGACGATGCGCTTGCCGGCGTTCTCGGGCAGGGAGGCCAGCCGGAAGGCCGCCGCCGCGGCCGCGCCCGAGGAGAGGCCGCAGGTGATGCCCTCGACGCGGTGCAGGCGGCGCGCGAAATCGATCGCCTCGTCGTTGGAGACGGTCAGGACCAGGTCGATCAGGCTCAGGTCGAGGATCTCGGGCACGAAGCCCGCGCCGATGCCCTGGATCTTGTGAGGTCCTGGCTGCAGCGCCTGTCCGGCCCGGATCTGGGAGAGCACGGGGGAGGCCAGCGGCTCCACGGCCACGATGCGCACACTCTTTCCGCGCGCCTGCCGCAGGCAGCGGCCCACGCCGGTGATGGTGCCGCCGGTGCCCACGCCGGACACGAAGATGTCGACCTCGCCGTCGGTGTCGTTCAGGATCTCGGGGCCGGTGGTCTGGAAGTGAATCTCCGGGTTGGCCGGGTTCTTGAACTGCTGTGGCATGTAGTAGTGTCCGGGATCCGTCGCGACCAGCTCCTCTGCCCTGGCGATGGCGCCCTTCATGCCCCTGGCGCCTTCGGTGAGGACGAGCTTGGCTCCAAAGCCCAGCAGCATCCGCCGCCGTTCCATCGACATGGTCTCGGGCATGGTCAGCACGAGTGGATACCCACGGGCGGCGCACACGAAAGCCAGGGCGATGCCGGTGTTTCCTGACGTGGGCTCGACCACCGTCACGTCGGAGCGGCCCGGGACGAGCAGTCCGTCGCGCTCGGCGGCCCGGATCATGGCCGTGCCGGTGCGGCATTTCACGGAGTAGGCGGGATTGCGGCCCTCTATCTTGGCGATCACGGTGGCCGGCAGGCCGCGTGTGAGGCGCGAGAGGGCGATCATCGGGGTGTTGCCTATGCTCATGCTGTTGTCTTCGAAGATGCGTGCCATGATGTAGACTCCTTCGGGTCCTGTTCAGATCGAAAAGCTCAGCGGTTCCTGCCCGCGTTCGCGCTGCCGGCGGCAGAGGGTGCCCAGCGTGGCCTGGGAAAGCACGTCCTCGATGGCGGTGGCGACCTCGCGCCACAGTTCGTGGGTCACGCAGACGCCGGTCCGCTCGCAGGAGCCGGGCTGGGCGACACACTCGACGGGCACGGGCGGTCCCTCGAGCACGGTGATGATCTCCAGGACCGTGATCTCGTCGGGGGATCTGGCCAGCTCGTAGCCGCCGTGGGGACCCCGCACGGTGCGCACGAGCCCGGCGTGCCGCAGACCGGGCATCAATTGATGAACATATTTCCCGGAGATGCCCTGGGAGCGCTCGATGAGGTCAGCGAGGACCGGACCCTGCCCGTGACGCAGCGCCAGTTCGAGCATGATCCTCAGTCCGTAGCGTCCCTTGGTGGAGATCCTCATGTTCGCACGTCCTCCCGTCCAGGAGGATCTAGCGCAAGTAGTTGAGTAAGTCAAGTAAATATGTTGACTATACGTTTGGGAAGGAATTTCCTGGCGCGCCCGCGGTTCCTGGCGCGGCCGCGGTTCCTGGCGCGGCAGGGAACCCACCGATCAAATCCTTGATCACCGCTCCGGCCGCGATGAGGCCCGCCACCGAGGGCATGAAGGAGAGGCTGCCGGGGATCTGCCGGCGGGTGGTGCAGGTCCGGGTGGTGCCGACGGGGCAGACGCAGTCAGCAGCGCAGGAGTTGTCGTCGCTCTGGATCGGGGTCAGGGGGTTTTCGCGGGAATACACCACCTTGAGGTGCTTCACGCCGCGCCTGCCCAGCTCCTTGCGCATGATCTTGGCCAGCGGGCAGATGTCGGTCTTCGCCAGATCGGCGACCTCGAAGCGCGTGGGGTCGGTCTTGTTGGCCGTCCCCATGCAACTGATGATGGGGACGCCCGCGGCCTGGGCGCGCACGACCAGATCGAGCTTGGCCGTCACGGTGTCCATCGCGTCGACGACGTAGTCCCAGGAAGGATCGAAGATCGTGGCCGCATTCTCGGGCAGGTAGAAGGCCCCGATGGTCTCGACCTCGGCTGCGGGGTTGATCTCCAGCACGCGTTCGCGCATGACCTCGACCTTGGGCCTGCCCACGGTGGCGCGGGTCGCGTGCAGCTGGCGGTTGAGGTTGGTCAGGCAGATCCGGTCGTCGTCGACGAACACGAAGCGGCCGACTCCGGCGCGCACGAGGCCCTCGACCACGTATGATCCAACCCCGCCGATGCCGAACACGGCCACCCGTTTCAGTTTCAGGGTTTGCAGGGCCTGGGCCCCGATGAGCAGTTCGGTTCTGGAAAAGGCGTGCAGCATGACTCTCCGGCGGCAAAATATGCTGGAAAACGGGGGAGTGTGCAAGTACCTTGTGTCATCCCCGGAGGTTCCATGAGCACCACACGGTCCCTGATCCTGCACCTGCTGATTGTTTCCATGCTGCTGGCGGCGTTGTCGGCCTGTGACGACCCGGCCACGAAGCCCGCGACCGACGCCGACACCGACGCAACGGACCTGCTCGACGCCGACGGCGGCGACGGGGGGGTCGATCCCAACCCGATCTGCCAGGATCTGGGCCTGCCGACGGTCGCGTTCATCGACGTGGCCCCAGGCTTTTCGCTGCGATCCACGGCGGCCGACTTCACGGTCGCGACCACGACCGGGGAGTGGACGTTCTCGACGGCATTTACCGGCTGCGACAACTATCTGTTCATCCAGGACGTGCCCCGTCAGGAGCAGGACTGGGGACGGGTGCTGTGGACCCGTGATCTGGGGGACCTGCTGTACCTGCTGCCCAGGAACACGCATGTGTTCTTCGTGTCGGTCCTGGCCGACGACGCCGAGCGCGCCGCCGAACTCGCGGCGATGCAGGAACGTTTGACCTCCGCGCTGGGGGCCCTGGGCGCGACGGAGCGCCAGTGGTGGGAGGGGCGCCTCCATCTCCTGACCGACGCAGCCGGTGCCCTGCCGGGCTACCTGGGCGAACTGATGCGCGATCCGGGCTGGGGCTTCGGCATCGACCGGTTCCAGCGCATCCGCTACATCGGCTCCTACGCGGATCCATCGCGCTACGATGCCAACGCCCAGTGGTTCGGCCCGAACCTGGCCATGGCCGCCAACGAGGCGGTGTTCTACAACTTCGAGAAGACGCGCGAGGATGCGCTTCTGGCCGAGCATGCCCGGCTGGTGACGGTGTTCGACGAGGTGTTGATCACGGGCGACGCGACGGCGACCGTGGAGCTGCCCGAAGCCGCCCTGATGGCCGGTTACGACACGCTGCGGCTGGATCTCACGATGGGCTGCGACGGCGACGGTGAGTTCGGCGTCTGTCCGGCCTGGGACCGCATCGTCACGCTGATGCTCTGCGACGAGGACGATCCGGACGTGTGTGAGATCGAGCTCGGGCGCTGGATCACGACCTACCACCGCGAAGGCCGCTGGATCATCGACGCCTCCGCGCTGCTGCCGCTTCTGGCCGACGGCGGAGCGCGGCGGTTCCGCTTCGTCACCTCGGACCCCTACGTGGTGTCCCTGAAGCTGCGCCTGGCCGACCGGGGGCGCGCACAGCGCCCGGTGGCCGTGTTCCCGCTGTGGACGGGGATGAAGGACTTCAACGAGACCTACAACGATCTGTTCGGGACCATCAGCGTGGCGATCCCGTCCACCGCCAGCCGCGTGGAGCTGGTCTGCGCGATCACCGGGCATGGCATGTCGCAGCCGGGCAACTGTGCGGAGTTCTGCAACACGACCCACACCTTCACGGTAGGCGGTCAGGACTTCGTGGTCGACTACCCCGACGTGCACGACCAGTACGGATGCCTCAAGCAGGTGGCTGACGGAACCGTGCCCAACCAGTACGGCACGTGGTGGTTCGGACGTTCGGGCTGGTGCCCGGGCAAGGAGGTCCCGCTGACGGCCTTCGACATCACCTCCGCGGTGACGCCGGGCACGCTGGCCTCGTTCTCCTATGGCGGCCTGTTCGAGGGGGCACCCTATTCGGGGGACAACTGGCGCTACATCGACCTGACCGCCTGGGTGGTGATCTACGAGTGAGGATCCCGGGATGGCCTGCCAGCGCGGGTTTGTGCTATTGATTTTCGCTCGCCAGAAAAGGGTTGCGCGAATCATATTTCATTGTATATAGAACTCTGACCGGTCCTTCAGGGCCGGCCGGGGGTTATTGATGAAGTCCTTTTTCCTGCTGCTTTTCTGTCTGATTCCGCTGTGTTTCGCCTGCGACGACGTGCAGGAAAAACCGCTTCCGCGACTGGAAGATCCTCTGCACACCGGGCGCATCGACTTCTCCGGGCAGGGACGCATCTACTACGAAATCACAGGGCCCGACTTCGAGACGCCCAACGTGGCCGTGGGCGACACGCTGGTGGTGTTCGGGGACGCGCGCGTCGACGGCGACGTGGTGCTGCCCGAGCGCAACTGGATGGCCGCCTATGCCTCCGACGCGACGCCGCTGATCACGATCACGCCGGCCTGGACCGGGTCCGAAGGGACCCCGCCCGATGGCACCTACGACCTGCGCGGAAAGCTGGTGGATTCCACGGGCGTTGAGCTGGAGTTGTTCTCTGCGCAGGGGGAGCTGGAGCTGGCAGAAGAGTCCGAGGAGTCCGACGCTATGCGTTTCGAGCTCCTTCTGGACGGCGACGACACCGTCGAAGGCCAACTGTATGTACCGATCACCCTCACCGCGGCGCGCCTGCCCCACGACACCGCGAAGGTGTACTCGCTGGTGATCGAGCACGTCTATACGACCGGGGAGACGGTCTACCGGCACACCACGCACACCGAGTTCGCCCAGGTGTGGCGGGCGCCGCTGCCGAACACGATTCTTTATCAGCAGATCATCCGGTGGGGCAGCCAGTGGATCGACGCCCAGGTCGAGGATCTGGGCGAGCCCACCGAGAACCAGCTCGCCGACGTGCTGCTGCTGAGCCTGCCCAAGCTGGTGCCGCTGGGCTACCGCTACGGCTCCCTGGTGCGGCCGGTCCCCTACACCAACAAGGCCGAGGTCTTCCTGGATTACAAGCAGTCCGCCTGTGGCGAGTTCTACGGATTCTTCATGGATCTGGTCGAGACGCAGGGCATCGACGCGAACTACCTGATCTTCATGTTCCCCAACCCATCGCCGGACTGGTACTCCATGTACCAGACCATCGACATCCCCGCGCTGGGCCGCGAGTCCAAGGTGTGGCGCTACGGCGACCACGGCCTCGTCGAGGTCAACGGCCGGGTCTACGACCCCACGTACTTGCTGATCAAGGAGAACGCCGACGAGTACGAGGACTACCTGTTCGCGAACTTCTGCTACGGCGACGAGGGCAAGTGCGGTCGCGGCAACGCCTGGTGCCTGATCCCGGACGGCCCCCAGGGCATCTGTGCGGACAACGAGCCCGGCTACGATCCCGAGCTCGGCTTCATGCGCTATCGCGGCGAGACGTACTGAGAGACAGCGGAAGAAGAGACTGCGGAGAAGACGGAAGGGGAGCGGAGAAGACGGAGACGTCAGAGGGATGGCCTGCATTCCGGTTCGCCCCGAATCATTTCGTGAGCAACAATGTAGGGCGTCACATGCACCCGACCCCCTTCTCATCCGTCTTCTCTGTTCCGGATCGGTCTTTTCCGTAGTCTTTTATTCCAGGGTGAGGCTGTAGGGGCCCGTCGCGCCGGAGTAGCCGTAGACGCGCAGGGACCAGGTGCCCGCGTCTCCGGTGATGGTCTCGGCGTCGGAGGAGCCCTGGCTGGTCTGCACCACCGCGCCGTTCTGGAGCAGTTGCATGTCAATGTCACCCACGGCGTGGGAGAAGGCGATCGAGACGGTGAAAGGACCGTCGGCGGTGAAGGTGAACCAGTCCTCGTCGGCCTCGCAGATCTGAAGGCCTGACTGGCTGCCCGGGGTCAGCGGCGTGGCCGCCGTCGGGGCGTTGTTGGGCTCGGCTGCGTCGGTGCAGGCAGGCGCCGTCTCGCCGACCTCGCACCAGGCGATGGCAGCATGCTCAGCCTCGGTGTCGTCGATCACGCCGCGCTGGGGACAGGGCTCGTCCTCGCTCCAGTTGGCCCACATGAAGCCGCGACCGGTCTCCTCGGCGAAGAGGCGGAAGGTCTCATAGCCGCCGGCGGCGTTCTTGAAGACCACGGGGTCGGCGCAGGTGTCTGCCTGCAGGCCGGTGTTGTAGTCCATGATGATCTGGTACATCGCGGAGGTGCTGTGGTTCCAGCAGCAGGTCTTGGATTGCTGGTACACCAGCTCGGCGAAGACATAGTCGTCGAACACCCGCTCCTCGCGGTCGGTGGCGGCCTGATCCTGGCCGAATTGCGAGGCGTTGAGCGCGTACAGTTTGGCGAACGCATCTTCACGGCGCGTGCGGGCCGAGCACGAGGCGGGATACTGCTTCAGGTGCTTGCGTGCGTCATCGATCATCTGGCGATAGGCGTCCCGCAGGGTGGCCGGATCGACCTCGCCGAGGAGGTCTTCGAGCTGGGCGACGCGGGCCGCAATGCGTTCGAGGTCCGTGTCATTGACCCAGGAGCTCTCGTCGGCGGCCATCCAGGTGTTGGTCCAGCGGCCGCTGATGTTCTTGGCCACACGCCAGCGCTTCAGGCCACCGCCGAGGGCGGCGTACGCCTCTCCATCCCAGTTCTCTCCGGGGCCGCCGCTGTCCTCGGTGGTGAAGGCGTCCTTGGTGTAGGTGGCCGACTCGTACTTGGGCTGCCGACGCGGCATGGAGCCCGACACGATGTTGGCCTCGAAGTTGCCGCCTTCCAGAGGCGTGACGGTCTTGACGACCATGACGTGGCCGATGCCCTCCCTCTGCCAGCGGTGGATCAGCAGGTCGCCGGTGCGC
>PHAZ01000121.1 GCA_002841825.1 Deltaproteobacteria bacterium HGW-Deltaproteobacteria-22
CCGCAACGAAATCCCCAGTTTCGTCGATCATGACACCCTGATAAAGGACGTGCTCAATGAAGCCCTCGGGCTGGGCCCCCTCGAGGACCTGCTCGCCGACGACACCGTCTCCGAAATCATGGTCAATCACAGTTCTCAGATCTACGTCGAACGCTCGGGCAAACTGACCCTGTGTGACAAGGTCTTCTCCTCGGATGCGGCCGTGCTCGGCGTCATCGAGCGCATCGTGGCCCCGCTGGGCCGCCGCATCGACGAAAGTTCTCCGCTGGTCGACGCCCGCCTCAAGGACGGCAGCCGCGTGAACGCGATCATTCCGCCGCTGGCGCTCAAGGGCCCCACGATCACCATCCGAAAGTTCAAGCGCGACGTGCTGGGCATCGAGCAGTTGGTCAAGTACAACACGCTGACCCAGGGCATGGGCGACTTCCTGCGCATGTGCGTCCTGGCGCGCAAGAACATCATCATCTCCGGCGGCACCGGCTCCGGTAAGACGACCACGCTCAACATCGTGTCCAACTTCATTCCGGACGGCGAGCGCCTGATCACGATCGAAGACGCCGCCGAACTCCAGATCCAGGGTGAGCACTGGATCCAGCTCGAGAGCCGCCCCGCCAACATCGAAGGCAAGGGCGCCATTCCGATCCGCGAACTGATGAAGAACACCCTGCGCATGCGCCCTGATCGCATCATCGTCGGCGAGTGCCGCGGCGGCGAGGCGCTGGACATGCTCCAGGCCATGAACACCGGCCACGACGGCTCGCTCACCACCGTCCATGCCAACACCCCGCGCGACGTGCTGTCCCGCCTGGAGACCATGGTCCTCATGAGCGGCATGGACCTGCCGGTGCGCGCAATCCGCGAGCAGATCGCCGCGGCCGTCGACATCATCGTCCAGCAGACGCGCTACTCCGACGGTAGCCGCAAGGTCACCTACATCACAGAGGTGACCGGCATGGAAGGCGAAGTCATCACGCTGCAGGACATCTTCCTGTTCAAGCAGGACGGCTACGATGAGAACAACAAGGTGATGGGCAAGTACCAGGCCACCGGCTTCATGCCCAAGTTCTACGATGACCTCCGTCGCAAGGGCATTCCTGTCGACATGACCATTTTCCGTGAGCAGTAAGTAGGGGCATCGCCTTTGTGGTACATCATCATCTATGACATGAATGGCGTCGAAATGGCCCGTGTGCCGATCACGGAAGGCGCAGTGGTGTCCATCGGCAGCGATCCGTCCAGCGTGCTGCCGATGCCCGGCCTGGCCCCTGCTCAGGCCTTCCTGTACCTGACCGAGGGCTACCCTGTCATCGAAGATGGCGGCACACAGTCCACCATGATTGACGGCTTTGCACTCGTGGAGCCGGCTTATCTGACCGCCGAGAGCATGATCGGCTTCGGACCGTACACGGCTTATGCCTGGTTCGATGAAGCCGCGTTCCTGCCGCCTGGGGGGTTCGACCCGTCTTCAGGATTTGTCCCGCCTCCGCCAGATGCGTTGCCGCCGCCGCCACCGCCGCCTGACATGGTTGCGCCCGTCGCGGCAGGCTACTATCCCGATCCTGCAGCCTATCCTCCGGCTGAGCAACTGCAGGCCGGTGGAGGCCAGATCCAGATCAACACCGGTGAGCATGACATCGGTCCCGTGGTCGAGCCCGGTCCGATGCAGTTCGGCTCCGACGCCCAGGTGATCGGCAAGCGTCAACTGAAACTGATCGCCCGTGAGGGCTACCTTGACGGACGCGAGTTCGTCCTCGCCTATGACGAGGCCTTCGACATCGGCCGCGCGGCCATCGTCGAGATCGTCGTCGATGATCCTTCGGTGTCACGCATTCATGCCCGCATGACGCTTGAAGAGGGCGGCACCCTGCTGGTGCAGGATCTGCGCTCCACCAACGGCACATATATCAACGGCAAGGAGGTCACGCGCGAGCATGCCTCCGTGGGCGACCGCATCCGGTTGGGCGAGGTGCCGTTCTATGTGGCCGCAGTGGGCGAATCCGCAGCAGGTGGCGGCGCGAGATTCTCCGTCGCCCAGTACAAGAAGCTCGTGTTCACGTTCATCGGCATCCTCTTCTTTTTTGGTGTCATCGCCGTGGTGAAGGTCGCCCGCCAGAAGCGCTTCAAGCCTCCGGTTGATCCCAAAACCCAGCAGGCCTCCTACGATGACAACATCAAGGCTCGCGTGGCCCGGCTCAAAGCAGAGGCCGACGAACTGGCCCGCATGGACGAGTGGGACGAATCCGTGGCCAAGTATCGCGAGTCCCTCAGTCTGGTGCCCGACGATACGGACATCAAGGAAAAGTTGAACCAGGCGCTCTTCGAGAAACGCAACTACGCGATCTTCAAGGAGGCTCTCGAGTTCAAGAACCGCATGACGCACGACATGCGCATCAAGGCACTGGAGCGGTTCAGCGCGATCGACAAGAAGAGCCAGTACTACCGTGCCGATATCTCCCCGCTCATCGTCGAGCTCAAGCAGGAACTCGCACGGCATTATCGCGACGAGGGTACCATGCTGTTCAAGGCCCAGCAGTACCCGCAGGCCCATGAACTCCTCTGCCAGTACTTTGAACTGGACTCCAAGCTCGACGATCTCAAGGGCGAGGAGCAGGTGCGCCTCGATCTGCAGCACAGCGAGAAGGTGCTCAAGAACCGCAAGGACTTCGTCGCGTGCGAGGCCATGCGGTTCCTCGAGGCGCGCATTCCGGTCGACGAGATGTGGGCCAAGCAGGCCAAGGAAGCGATCTACAAGAAGTATCCCGAGGGCATCGCCGATCAGGTGCTGACATACTTCATCGGCGATCCGAAGAACGCGATGTTCGGCCTCGAGGAGCTCGTGAAGAACCCGAAGTACAAGAAGAAGTTCGCCGCGCACACGCAGCTGATCATCGAACTTCAGGGCCAGTTGCGCAGCGTCGTTCAGGGCTACGAATCCGGCGAGACCAAACTGCAGTCCGGCGATGCCGACGCCGCGCGCACCGAGTGGAGCGTGGTGCTGACCGTCGACAAGACGATCATCCCCGAGGGCTTCAAGAGCCGGTACAGCCGCAACATCGGCAACCGTCTTTCCAAGAGCTACTATCTTGACGGGCGCAAGTCGCTGGATCTGTACCGGTACGAGGAAGCCTTCGACTATTTCAAGAAGGGCATGGACCTCGATCCCGACGACACCACCGAGCTGCTCGAGGGCTTCAAGGAGCTTGAACAGCAGGCAGGCATCTTCCTCGACGAGGCTGTGCAGTTGAATGACTCCGGCAGCATCGACGCGGCCAAGAAGATCTTCCTGCGCATCACGAAGATCACCCTTGAGAACAGCCCCACCCACCAGAAAGCGAAGAGTTTCCTGAAGTGATCCGCTTCCGGAACCATCTGCCTGTACTTCTCCTCCTTCATCTGATCGCAATCACTGCCTGCGCTGGCCGCGATCCCGCGTCCGTGGATCCATTCGTGGCGCCGCCGTCCTCCATCAATGCGTGGCGTCCCGTTCGTCCTGCACCCGTGTGCGCATGCCCTGATTCAGGTCGCGGGCGGTTTGATGTCCGTCTGATGTGGAGTGGAAAATATCTATCCGGGCGCGCCAGGCTGCACCTCGACAGCGCGATCGCTGGGGCCCACCTGCTTTTCGATCCGCGGCTGGCGATTCAGAAGACCTCCTGGCCCCGCGGGGCCGACTGCTCCGATCCTGCGATACAGGAGGGCTGCACGGAGCTGCCGGCGACGGCCGCCGGTGCCACGCTCGAGTTTGAGTTCGGCTTCCGGCATGCACCGTGGAGCGAGTCCTCGACCATGCGGGCCTTTGCGTTCCCGTCCCTGTTCACGATTGCCTGTCCCGCACACTGCATGCATCCGCTGGGCCGCTGGTCGACGACGTTCACCCTGCGGCGCCCCACGGTGCCACCGCAGGCCCTCGCTGCGGGACTGCCCGACAACAGCCTGGGTGACGAGCTCACATGGGAACAGCCCTCGGCGCGTCTGGCGATGGTCATTTTTACGCCTCCGCTGGCCAGGCTTGAGGCGGATCTGCAAATCTCGGGTTTCGCCGAGCGTCCCGCCGAGCAGGTGCTGCCCATGCTGCACCCCTTCACCGTGTTCGCGGCGCGTCCGCAGACCGGTCGCCTGCAGGTGGTCTTCGACCCGGCCCAGGCCACTCCCTGGGGCCTGCTGGACTGGCGCTTCGTCTCCGAGGGCAACGCCGAGAGCGCGCGACTGGCGGAGATCTCCTCGCGCCTGCCGGCATGGAGCCGTGCGCCTGTGCATGCCCGCGCAGGGGCGGTGCTCGCCTGTCGGCTCGCCGAGCTCGAAGTGAAGGAGCGCACCCTTCGAATGAAGAAGATCAAGCAGGAGTATCTGCAGTGGCTTCAGCAGCGCGCCACGGCCGATCCTGTGCGTCGTGCTCGGCAGCCCGTTCCGGTTGCATATTGGACGCTGCTGTTCGCCGGCACGCTGCAGCGCTCCGAACGTGGGCCCGAGCCAGGTGACTGCGATCCGTTGATGGCGGTCCCCGATCGTCCGGCGAAACTTTTTCACGAAATCATCGCCGGATTTTCAGGCCGGATCCCGGCCGGCATCGGGGCTTCTGCGCCGTCGGTCTCCGTACGTGTGGAGTCGATTATTCTGAAAAAAAGTACAGTGGTGGTGAAACTTTACAATAAAAGCAGAATTTCCATGTGGCTCCCGATAAAATATAAATCGGACAAAAGCACTTGGAATCATTGGATATATTTGCTTTCCACGGGACATGTCGAGTCGTATGAACTGCAACATGCTGGAAAACCGGTCAATATTCTGATAGACCCAGAGGATGTGACGCTGGTGCTTCCCTTCGGTTGGACTGAAGAGGGGCCGCCAGATGACTTGGGCGAACCATAGTCGAACGCGTTCCGTTGCGGGGCGCCACCGTGTGAGGTTCAATGATCGACGGAAAAGCTGTCATTCAAATTTCAGTCAAAGGCAAGATCCAACTGAAAGATGAATCGGAGGCCAAGACGCTGAGTCATTTCGCCGGTGACTGGTCCCTGGGGCCGTCCACCTCGTACATGCTACTGTTTGAACGCAAACAACTCGGAACGCCCGTCGAGACCTCCGAGGCCTCGTTCCTGGGCAAGGTGCTGTTCGCTGGTGTCATCGAAGAAGGCTCCCTGCTGGAGTTCATCAATTTCCTCGGAGAGAACAATCGCTCCGGCGTGCTCGTGGTCGTCTCCGACGGCGTCAAGAAGTCGGTCTTCTTCAAGGAAGGCCAGATCCGCTACGCCACCTCCACGGATCCAGACGATCGCCTCGGCAATGTGCTGTTTCGATATGGCATGGTTGAGAAGGACAAACTGACCGAAGCGCTCAGCGACCGCTCGCGCCGGCTCGGCGAGAAGCTTGTTCAGATGGGCGTGCTGGGGATCTCGGACCTGTATCGTGCCATCAAGGCTCAGGTCGAGGAGATCGTATATAGCTGCTTCCTGTTCACCACCGGCAGTTTCTATTTCTACGAGCTCGCGACCACCGCGAGCCTGCCGAGCCATCTGCACCTTGCCACGCGCAACGTGCTGATGGAAGGCGTGCGACGCATGGACGAGATGTCCTACTTCCGCAAGAAGCTGCCCGGCGCCGAGGTGGTGCCCGAGGTTCTCAAGGACGCCACGATCGATAACCTCACCAAGCAGGAGTCCGGCATCCTGGCGCTCATCGACGGCCGCTGCAACCTCGAAGAACTCTCCCGCAAGAGCCACCTGGGCGTCTTCGACACGACGCGCATCGTTTTCCATCTGATGCAGGGCGGCATCGTGCGCCTGAAGAGCACCCACTCCATGGCCAACGAAGCCTCCGGTGGCGAGGATAACATCGACAAACTGCTCACCGCTTACAACCAGGTCTTCCATCTGATCTCGGCCAAGGCCGAGGGCTTCACGCCCAAGTTGCAGCGCGATCTGGAGATGTTCCTGCACAAACTCGACGGCGAGCTGGCCGTGCTGTTCTCGGGGGTCGTCGTGAAGCCCGATCTCACCATCGACCCGGCGCAGATCCTGCAGAACATGACGCGACTGTCCGACCGCAGCAGCGTCTTCTCGCTGGTCTACAAGGCCCTCGACGAGATTTTCTACTTCCTCCTGTTTTCCGCGGGCATCTCCATCGATTCGGCAGTGGAGACCGACCTGCAGAACACCATCCGTCAGTTGACCAAGCAGGGATGAACGACCTTTTACAAGGCGCGCGTACGGTGAAACAGCTTGACTTTGCGCCGCTTTTGCCTGAAATAAAGTCGGATTTTCGGGGCGTAGCGCAGCCTGGTAGCGCGCTTGCTTTGGGAGCAAGATGCCGGAGGTTCAAATCCTCTCGCCCCGACACCCTATGCGCCTGTAGCTCAGGGGATAGAGCAGCGGCCTTCTAAGCCGTTGGTCGCAGGTTCGATTCCTGCCAGGCGCGCTTTGATCTATAAGGGTTTTATCGCAGGGCAAATAATGGGGAAAACGAAATTGGTACAGCATTGGTACAATCGTTTGAGGTTATTGAGGGGGATCAACATCACGAGTTTGCTTTACCAGCGATTAAAAAGTATGAAGGGAATTTGGTGCTGGATTTCTGACAGAAGGGTTTGTCTATTGAGAAAGATCGGGGGCTGAAAAAATTTGTGTTGGAGTAGAAGAAGAAAGACCTGTTCCGTTGCCTATCACTGCCCCCACTTCCACTTGGTCAGGGAAAATAATCGGTGAGAAAAAAATTACGGAGCATATTCTGTGAGTAGTGGCGTGGGTATCGGAACGAGTCGTTGTGTGGTAGTTCCATCACCAAGTTGACCAGAACTGTTCGCCCCCCAGCACCAAACGGAATAGTCGGTTTTCATTGCACAGGAATGATCATCTCCCGTGAAAATGTGTTCACCAGAAGAGAAACTCACTACTTGAACAGGGGACATTCTCGAGGAGGTGGTTCCATCACCGAGTTGACCCTCCATATTTCTTCCCCAACACCAAGCAGAGCCATTCTCCTTGACTGCGCATGTATGGCTACCTCCCGCCGAAATGACTTTTGTCTCCGTGGTGAATCCAATCACCTGAACTGGAGACCGGCGTGTGGTGTTGGTGCCATCTCCCACTTGCCCATTGTTACTTCCCCAGCACCAGGCGGAACCGTCCGTTTTAACTGCACATGTGTGCGCTCCTCCCGCATCAATTTGAAGAATATTCGATGAGAAACCACTGACTTGAACTGGCATGAGCCGTGGGCTGGTTGCAGTACCATCCCCTAGTTGGCCTGAACCATTATTACCCCAGCACCAAGCGGAAGCAGCGCTTCGCAATGTACAGGTATGGTATCTGCCCGCAGTAATGTTCGTGCTGTCAGACAGTCCGCTGACTGGAACCGGCGTCAGTCTGTTCATCGTGGACCCATCGCCGAGTTGACCGTAAGTATTATCTCCCCAACACCACACAGTACCATCATTCTTCAATGCACAACTATGGTAACCGCCTAATGAGAGATTAACAATGCCGTTCAGGGATACCCCAGCTTGAACCGGTAGTTCTCTGCTCGTGGTTGTTCCATCACCGAGTTGACCAGCACTATTGCTTCCCCAACACCAGATGGAACCATCTGTCTTGAGGGCACACGAATGATCATTACCCGTATAAATGCCCGAAACACCAGAAGGAAATCTTCCGAGTAACGATGCGAAAAGCCGGTTTGTAGTCGAACCGTCGCCGAGTTGGCCAGAATAATTATTTCCCCAGCACCAAACCGAACCGTCCGTACGCAACGCACAAGTGTGTGCAGCACCGGTCGTCAGTTGACTGATGATAAAGTTGCGGTTGCACACGTACTGCGTCTGCGTGACCTCCGGATCATCGAGCACACCATTGGCGTTGGTGTCCACCCCCGTCTCCAGTTTCACGCCGCCGAAAGTGCAGACGCCGCCCCAGGCTGCATTGGTGGCGCGCAGGAGGTTGCTAGAACCATCGGTGCCGTCCCCACCATCGGCACCGTCGGTGCCGTTGCAGACGTAGCGCGTGGAGGTCACTTCACCGACGTCGAGTATTCCATTGGCGTTGAGGTCCAGGCCACTTTCGATCATGTTTCCGGCGGCTGCGCAGTTGGCACCGATGGCTTCGGGGGTGATACGCACCAGGGAGTTCAATCCATTGCTGCCGTTGGTACCATCGCTGCCGTCGCTACCGTCCGTACCGTCTGCGCCGGCGGCACCGTGACAGACAAACTGGGTCTGGGTCACTTCGCCAGCATCGAGCGTGTTGTCAGCGTCTGTATCAAGACCGCTCTCCACTTTGCTGCCGCCAACCGCACAATTGAGACCCGAAGGCTCCACGGAAATGCGCACCAGGGAGTTGATGCCGGCCAGACCGTCAGCGCCATCCAGGCCATCTGTGCCGTCCACGCCGTTGCACACGTACTGAGACTGGGTGACTTCACCCAAGTCGAGAATGCCGTTGGTGTTCAGGTCGATTCCGGTTTCCACGAAACTGCCGCCATTGGCGCAGTGGGCCCCAGCGGGCTCTGTAGTCACACGCACGAGTGAGTTCAGGCCGTCGCTGCCATCGGAACCATCGGAACCATCGGAACCATCAGCGCCATCAGTACCGTGGCAGACGTACTGTGTCTGCGTGACCTCGCCTGCATCCAGCGTGTTATCACGATCCAGATCCAGTCCGGTCTCGATCATGTGTCCGCCTGCAGGGCAGGGCACACCAGGTGCCACTACAGTGACTTTGACCAGGCTGTTGAGTCCATCCGCGCCATCCGTGCCATCGCTGCCATCGCTGCCATCACTACCATCGGCGCCGTTGACGCCATTGCATACATAGCGGGTCTGCGCGATCTCCAACGGATCGAGAACGCCGTCCACATCTGCGTCCAAACCGGTTTCGATCTTGGTTCCGCCCACCGTGCAGTTGAGACCTGCAGCTTCAGCGGTCACGCGAACCAGACTGTTCAGACCATTTGCACCATCGGTGCCGTCGCCTCCATCAGCACCGGCAACACCATGACACACATACTGGGTCTGCAGCACTTCACCGGCATCGAGTACGCCGTCTGCATCCACGTCCAGCCCCGTCTCGATCTTGCTGCCACCGGCAGTGCAGTTCAGGCCGGCTGTTTCTGTCGTGACGCGCACCAGGCTGTTCAGACCATCGGCACCGTCGCTGCCGTCTGATCCGTCGATGCCGTTGATACCATCGGTGCCATTACACACGAACTGCGTCTGCTGCACTTCCGCAACATCCAACGTGCCATTGGCATTAACATCCAGGCCGCTCTCCACTTTGTTGCCACCGTTCACACAGGTGAGTCCGGCTGCTTCCGGCGTGATCTTCACCAGAGACTGCAGACCATTGGCGCCGTCAGCGCCCTGGCATACGTACTGCGTCTGAGTCACTTCGGTTATATCGAGCACGCCGTCGCGATCCATGTCGATGCCCGTCTGAATCTTCTGTCCACCGGTCGCGCAATTGAGGCCAATGGATTCCGGAGTCACCAGCACGAGGCTGTTGTAGGCATCTGCGCCATCCACGCCATCGGTGCCATTGACGCCGTTGCAGAGGATCTCTTCGACCTGAATTTCATCGGCATCCAGGAAGTCGTTTCGGTTGTTGTCGGGACCGGAGATGACCCACACACCACCGGCAGCGCACGTCGAACCCGCAGGTTCCACCGTGGTCTCAAACAGGTTGTTCACCCCGTCAATGCCATTGGTACCGTCCGCCCCGTGACACACATAGTTCGTGTTCTGGGTTTCCATGTCATCGAGGTAGCCGTTGCCGTCCGTATCCAGGCCGCTCATGACTGCTTGTCCACCAAACGGACAGTTGCCACCCGCGGGCTCGTCTTCGCGGCGAATCAGGCTGTTCATGCCGTTGCTGCCGTTGCACACGTACACCGTGTTCTCGACTTCGGCCGGCTGCAGCAGGTGGTCACCGTTCACATCAAGGCCCGAGCGGATGCCGTACCCGCCGTGCTCGCAGTTGGCGCCTGCTGCTTCTTCCATCACGCTTACGAGGCTGTTGGTTCCACTGCCAGGCAGTCCGTTGCACACGTACTCGAAGCCGTCGACTTCGCTCTCATCGAGCACGCCATCGCTGTTGTCATCGATGCCGTGGCTGAGCTTGAACCCACCTTCGCCGCAGTTCTCACCGGCTGGCTCCGGATCTGTCTTCATCAGGCTCGTCTGACCGTCGGCGCCGTCGGTGCCATCGCCGCCGTTGCAGACGTATCGCACCTCCGCGATTTCTTCACCCTCCAGCGTGCCGTTTCCATCGGCATCCACGCCCGTCTCGATGCGCTGTCCACCTTCGGCACAGTTCTCACCAGCAGGCTCATCCACCACCTGTACCAGCGTCACGGTATCACTGCCATTGCAGATCACCTGCGTCTTGGCGATTTCCTCCGGGTCCAGCGCGCCGCTCTCATTCTCATCCACGCCCGTGATCACCACGGTGCCGCCATTGGCGCACTGCTCCGCAGTCGCCTCCTGCAGTTCGACGAGCGAGTGCAGCTCCTTGATGACGTTGGTCTTGCTATCTCCGCAGCCGCTCAGAATCAGGAAAAAACCCATCAATACAGACAATCTCGTTTTCATGACAAGACTCCTTTGAGAAATCGTACGCAGACGTGAATACACAGCGCCACTATTCAAGTCATCTTTGGCCACCCTGTCAACTGGAAAAAAGCAAACACGCGGGATGTGTATTGGCGAATCGCGCCAGATGAGTGAGGAACTACAACGCCGAAATACAAAGTAGTAAACGAATATATAAAGAAAATACAGCAAGTGATTGACAACAAGAAAAAAGGACCTATATACACCTGTAGGCAGGATGACCACTGAAAGGAGGGGTCCGATGCCTGCTGAGCCCGACCTGCAATTCGCGGTCGGAAACCCTAACCAAGAGGATGGTATGATGAACGAGACGAAACGGTGTGACTTAGGTTTTGGGCCATTATTTATCTTTGAAAGGAACTGGTAATGACGATGCAGGTATTGATTCGTGATAAACGCGAGAGAAAAAATGTGGTGATGTACAAACCCTGTGAACTTCTGAGGTTGGCCGAATGGAAGAAGCGCCACATGGACCTTGATGGGGAGTGGGCAGCCACCCTGGAAGAAGATGATTTCCAAGAGATCATCTCGGTC
>PHAZ01000122.1 GCA_002841825.1 Deltaproteobacteria bacterium HGW-Deltaproteobacteria-22
AAGCCTGCCGCGGAGCAGAGCTGGCTGCGTGCCTATTCAATGGCCCCGAGCAACGGGGAGCTGGCCCTGCGCCTGGCGGATCTGTACGTCGAGGATATGCGCCTGGCCGACGCCCAGGCCGTCCTCGCCGCGACGCTCGAGCGCATTCCCGACGGCCGGCTGAGGGACCTGGTGGTCCTTAAGCTCGCCGAGATCCGGAAGCAGGTACCGCCTGCTTCCCCGCCACAATAAGGAGTACGGGATGTCCAAGAAAACCATGGATGATCTTTTCCTCTTCACCGCAGAACCACCGGCAGGAAAACCCGCCCCCCAGGATCCGCCCGCCGACGAAGATACATCGGACGTGATCCCTGACGCCGACGCGCCGGACCGCCACGAGACCGGCAGTTTCATGATCGCCGGCACCGACAACCTGTTCGGCGAGCTCTGGGAAGACGCCGGTCCCGGCGACGGTGGGCCGTCGGCGGGCACCGACCAGCGGGTCCCCCGGCAGCGCCCCCGCGTGAAGGCCGAGGAGTTCGCGACCCAGCAGCGTGAGATTTCCATCTCGGAATTCTTTGCCAAGAACAAGCAACTGCTGGGCTTCGACTCCGCCGCCCGCGCCCTGATGACCACCGTCAAGGAGGCCGTGGACAACAGCCTCGACGCCTGCGAGGACGCCGGCATCCTGCCGACGCTCATCGTGGAGATCGTCAACCTCGAGGACAATCGCATGTGCGTGATCGTGCAGGACAACGGCCCCGGCATCGTGCGCGAGCAGATCCCGAAGATCTTCGCCCAACTGCTGTACGGATCGAAGTTCCACCGCCTCCGGCAGTCCCGTGGCCAGCAGGGCATCGGCATCTCGGCTGCCGGCATGTACGGCCAGCTCACCACCGGCAAGCCGATGCGCATCACGTCCCGCATCGGGGAGCGGCACCCTGCCCACTACTTCGAACTGATGATGGACCTCAAGAAAAACCGGGCCCGCATCGTCAAGGACATGATCGTGGACTGGGACGTCGGGCACGGCACCCGCGTCGAGATCGAGCTCGAGGCCCAGTACAAGAGCGGCCGCCAGAGCCTGGACGAGTACCTTGCGCAGACGGCGGTGGCCAATCCCCACACCGAGATTTTCTACACCAACCCGCGCGGCGAGAAGCTCCACTTTCCTCGCGTGGCGATGGATCTGCCCCGCCAGCCCGAGGAGATCCGCCCGCATCCCCACGGGGTCGAGCTGGGCATGCTCATCAAGATGCTGCGGGAGAGCCCGCACCGTCGCGTGAGCGCATCGCTGCAGCATGAGTTCTCCCGCGTCACCCCGCGCATCGCCGAGGAGATCTGCCAGCTCGCCGGCGTGCCCATCACGCGCAACCCGCAGAAGCTCACCGGCGACGAGATCCAGGCCCTCTACAAGGCCATCCCCCAGGTGAAGATCCTTGCGCCGCCTGCGACCGCGGTCGTGCCCATCGGCGAGGAGCTGCTGCGAAGGGGCCTGGCCCGGCAGATTCGCGGGGCCGAGTTCTACGTCAGCCGCTCGCGGAACCCTCGCGTGTACCGCGGCAACCCCTTCCTCGTCGAGGTGGCCATCGCCTACGGCGGCGAGCTGCAGGGGCTGGTCGATCACGGCGATCCCGGCGATATCGCCGTGGCCGGCGTATCCCTGGACCAGGAGAAGACGGTCGCCTCGGCGCTTCTGGACCTGCCCGGCTTCACCCGGAAGAAGGTCGCCGAATGCCTGGAGAAGTCCGGCATCAGCCCGCGCAAACGTGTGAAGTCCCTCGAGTTCTCCGAGATCGCCCAACTGCGCTCGGCCTACGACACCTATGCCAGGCAGGAGGCCGACACGACCTCGGCCCAGATCATCCGGCTGGCCAACCGAGTGCCCCTGCTCTACCAACTGAAGGCCTGCGCGATCTCCAAGGCCATCATGGACATGAACTGGCGGCGCTATGGCGTCACCCAGCCGCGCGGCGGCTTCCCCCAGGGCCCCCTGGTGATCATGGTTCACTTCGCCTCGGTGTGGGTGCCGTTCACGTCAGAGAGCAAGGAGGCCGTCGCCCACTACGAGGAGATCCTCGAGGAGATCCGGCTGGCCCTGCAGGACTGCGCCCGCGAGCTCTCCGGGTGGCTCGCGCGCAAGGTCAAGATCAAGGCCAACCGCGAACGCAAGTCCCTCTTCCAGCGCTACATCCCCGACCTGGCCCGCTCGCTGGCCGTGCTGACCGGGGGGAAGGCCAAGGACCTCGACGGCATGATCCAGGAGGCCCTTGAGGAGTACGCCGAACAGGTGGCCCTGCCCGAGATGGTTGACCTGGAGGCCGAACGGGTGCCGGTCAATGCCTTCGACGGCGACGGCGACGGCGACGATGACAACGACGATGACAACGACGACGGCGACGATGACAGCGACAGCGACAGCGGCGACGACGTGTGAAGCCTGGATGGCTTCGCCAAGCGGAATTTTCCAGATTCCGCCGGAATTTTCCAGATTCCGCCGGTGACGTCGATTGAGGCCGGCGATCCGAAGACGGGTCGCGATGTGGCCGGATCATAGAGGAGTACGATGGCTACCAAACGCGAAAAAAAAGACGAACAGATCCTGGCGCGGATGCGTGACCTGGCCGAATCGGTGATCACCGGGTTCCGCGAGAAGGGCAACCCGCCTGTGATGATCCCCCAGCGCTCCCTCTCCAACTCGGTGTTCGACGAGGAGAACTCCATCATCCGCATGGGCGACAAGCTCCAGGAGCGCGTGTTCTTCCATCAGGGTCAGGCCAAGCGCTTCATGCAGACGTTCCTCGTGGCCACGGCCTGCAAGGAGCTGCTCGACGTCAAGAAGACCACCAGCATCCGTGATCTTTTCTACATGACCAAGCACACGCTGGCCCGCGGCGAGAACACGTTCGACGACCAGTCCGAGTCCGATCCGGTCCTCGAGGATCTCGAGGTCACCCTCGGCGCCCTGCGGGAGGAGCTGCACCTGTTCGCCTCCAACAAGGGCACCATGGTGGGCAACCTCACGCTGATCGACTCCGGAGACACCATCGACTGCCGTTCCATGGGGACCGGCGGCTATGGCATTCCATCCATCGTCGAGGAGCACGTGATCCAGTTCAAGAAGTGCGAGGCCGACTTCGTCCTGATCATGGAAAAGGACGCCGTCTGGCGCCGCCTCAACGAGGACAAGTTCTGGAAGAAGCACAACTGCATCATGATGCAGTCCGGAGGCCAGACCTCCCGCGGCGTGCGGCGGATGCTGCGCCGTCTGCATGATGAAAAGAACCTGCCGGTCTACGTCCTGGTCGACAACGACCCGTGGGGGTTCTACATCTACTCCGTGCTGAAGTTCGGTTCGATCAACCTGGCCTTCGAGTCCGAGCGCATGGCCATCCCCAAGGCCCGCTTCCTGGGACTCTCCTCGTTCGATCGCGAGAAGTTCGACCTTCCCTCGGTGGTCACCATCGCCCTGAACAAGGAGGACGAGAAGCGCGCGCGCCAGATCATGAACTACCCGTGGTTCAAGGACAAGCGCTGGCAGAACGAGATGAAGAAGATGATGGACTCCAAGGTCAAGCTCGAGCTCGAAGCCCTCTCCTCTCGCGGCATCTCCTTCATCTCCGAGAAGTACCTGCCCGAGAAGATCATGAACGACGACTATCTGGAATAGAAAGCCCGGCGCCTTGCCGGAGCGGAGCCCATGCGACCATGACCGACCTGGAAACCTCACGAATCGCCGACGAGATCGCCAGAAGACGCACGTTCGCGATCATCTCGCACCCGGACGCGGGCAAGACGACCCTCACCGAGAAGCTCCTGCTGTACGGGGGTGCGATCCACCTGGCCGGCTCGATCAAGCAGCGCAGCAGCGAGCGGGCCACCACCAGCGACTGGATGGAGCTCGAGCGCCAGCGCGGCATCTCGATCTCCACGAGCGTGCTGCAGTTCGAGTACCGCGGGCGCCGCATGAACCTGCTGGACACACCCGGCCACAACGACTTCTCCGAGGACACCTACCGCACCCTTGCCGCAGCCGACTGCGCCGTCATGCTCATCGACTGCGTCAAGGGCGTGGAGCCCCAGACGATCAAGCTCTTCGAGGTGTGCCGGTTCCGGAAGATCCCCATCGTGACGTTCATCAACAAGATGGACCGCAACGGCAAGGATCCCTTCGACCTGCTCGACGAGATCGAGCGCGTGCTGGGCATCCCGTGCCACCCGTTCACCTGGCCCATCGGCTCGGGACCAGGCTTCCAGGGCGTCTACGACCGCATGAACCACCATCTGCTGCGCTTCGAGCGCGCCAGCGGTGGCGCCAAGCCCGTTCCGGTGCGCGTGGCCGACCTCCACGACGAGAACTTCCGCTACACCGTGGGCGAGAGCAGCCACGACCGCCTGGTCGAGGAGCTGGAACTGCTCGACGGCGCCGGCGGTGCATGGGATCGGGAGCGCTTCCTGGCAGGACAGCAGACCCCCGTGTTCTTCGCCTCGGCCATGACCAACTTCGGCGTGGAGCCCTTCCTGGACGCCTTCGTGGACCTGGCGCTCCCGCCACGCGTCCGCGACACCTCGGCAGGCCCGCTGGCGCCAGACGCCCCCGCGTTCTCTGCCTTCGTGTTCAAGATCCAGGCGAACATGGATCCCCGTCACCGCGACCGCATCGCCTTCGCCCGGGTGTGCTCGGGGGTCTTCCACCGGGACATGTCCGTCACCCACGCCCGCACCGGACGGCCCATCTCCCTGGCCAAGTCCTTCCAGTTCATGGCCCAGGAGCGCATCCAGATCGAGGAGGCGTTCTCCGGGGACGTCATCGGGCTCTGGGACCCCGGCATCCTGCGCATCGGGGACACGCTGTGCGAGGGCGCGCCCTTCGAGTTCGAGGGCATCCCGCGCTTCTCCCCCGAGCACTTCGCGCGGGTGGTCATGATTGATTCTGGCAAGCGCAAGCAGTTGAAGAAGGGCCTCGACCAGCTCTCCGAGGAGGGCGCCGTCCAGATGTTCTTCGACCGCGGCCGGCTCGAGCGCGATCCGATCCTGGGCGCCGTCGGTGTGCTGCAGTTCGAGGTCGCCGCCTACCGCCTGCAGTCGGAGTACGGCGCGTCGATCCGGTTCGACCGACTCCCGTTCCGGTTCGCCCGCTGGGTCGAGGGAGACGTGGCCCTGGAGCGCTTCGAGCGCCCCGGATCCTCCACCTGCGTGCTCGACGTCGAGGGCCGCCCCCTGGTGCTGTTCGAGACCGAGTGGGGCATGCACCGGGTGGCCGAACTGTTCCCGGACGTCAAGTTCGTCGCCGCGGTCCAGCCCGGCCGCTCCGCCCGCGCCAAAAACGCATGAATTAGACATCATGAACCCTTGCCCCGCTGTCCCCCGCCAAGCTCCCATGTGGTCCGTACGCGGGTTCCTGTGGCTTGTATTGCTGACCTTCTGCCTCGCCGGCTGCGCGGAACCACCGGCGCTGCGCACGAACTCGTGGCGGTTCGTCGTCGTGGGCGATCTGCACCTGTCCGAAACGAGAACCACGGTCGCGAACCAGCTCGTGGCCGCCATGCGCGGGGATGACCCCTCCCTGGTCCTCATCACCGGAGACCTGGTCGAGGGCGGCAGCCTCACGGCGGACCAGATCCAGGGCCAGCTCGACACGTTCCTGGAGGTGATGGCACCGCTGACCGGTGACGGCATCCCGGTGTACCCCGTCCGCGGCAACCGCGAGGCCGGCATGACCGACGGCGTCCGCCTCTGGAACGCCGCCTTCTCCGGCGTCGCCGCCCTGCCCCGAAACGGCCCGGAGGGTGAGACCGGCCTGACCTATTCGTTTGCACGACACAACGCGCTGTTCATTGGCATGGACGCCTACGTGAACCGGCGTCGCGTCAACCAGGCCTGGCTCGACGGCCAGCTGGCCGCCAACGTCAGGCCCCATGTGTTCGTGTTCGCACACCCCGCGGCCTTCAAGAGCTCCCACGCCGACATCCTCGACGACTTCCCGGAGGATCGCAACGCGCTGTGGAGTAGTCTGTCGGCGGCCGGCGCCCGCCTCTACTTCTGCGGGCACGACCACTTCTTCGACCTCACCCGCATCGACGACGGCGACGGCGAACCCGACGACGACGTCTTTCAGGTGGTCACCGGCACCGGCGGTGCATGGATCGTCTCCTCCTTCGACTTCGACGGCCCCAACGAGCCCTACACGCCGGTGCCCCTGCTCCACGGAGCCGAGTTCGGCTACCTGCTCGTCGAGATCAGCGGCCAGGGCGAGCGGGACCTCGACGTCACCCTCACATGGAAAATGCGTGTGGAGGATCCCCTCTCCGGAGCCGTCTCCTTCCTTCCCGTGCACCGGTACGGCTACCGCGCCTCGGCGCACTGAGGCGCCCGAGCCCCAGCCCGAGGCGTAGGTCACCCCCAGAACGCTTATTCCCCCACTCCATCGCTGAAAGACAACGCTCCATTGTGAACCGGCCCCAGTCCATCCCCGAGGGGGACGACTCCATTTCGTTTTCGCGAAACTCCATCATGTTCTCGCGGAACTCCATCGTGTTTCGCCGGACTCCATCATATCAACGCCGGACTCCATTGAAAAATCAGAAAACTCCAGATTCAACGCCGGACCCTGCCCCTTTGGTGCTGCCGAAAGACAAAGACCAGCCATACAATCAACAACAGCTGGAAAGGCGCTGTGTCGGCGCCCCAGGACTGCTGCAACTGCAGCCGCCTTCGGGCGATGCCTGCTCCCCGCCGTCGAGGTCACCGCCGTCGGACCCCGCGTCGGGCCCGGGCTCGTCCTGCTCCACCACCGTGGAGAAGGCAGGAGGATCCCTCCACGCCTTTGCTTTCTAGGCTTTACCCAGACCTGCGGCACCGGCGCCACGGCGGCGCTGACCGCCGCACGACATCTCGGCCTGGTCGCCGAGGGCCCCGTCCTCGTGGCCCAGGCCGGCGGTCTAATCATTCTCGAATTCACCGCTGTCACATTTATCGCCACCGTCGTCCTCCCAGTCTCGCGAGGAGAGGACACCGAGCAGCGCGCCCAGAAGCAGGATCAGGGTAGTCAGAAAAATGAAGCGGAACGACGGGAGTTTCATGGTCGATCGGTGACGGTTCCGAAAACGCGCCCGGAGGAACCCTCCGGAGGAACCCTCCACGCCTTTGTTTTTTGCTTTCTCTGCGACAGGCTCAGTCACTGGAATTTTCCACTCCTGCTGGAAATCGTTCGGGCACTCGACTCCAAGGAATGCATGAAATGTACTCCGGCGGTGCTTTTCCTGCAACCGTCCTATTCTGGCCACGACAATAATCCTGACGTCGCCCAAACTCCGTCATCCGACGGGGACCGCAGCCGGCACGTCCGGGAGTCGCATGGTCCAGGCCTTTCCCTACGATGAGTTCACATCCTACCTGATCACACGAAATACCAGTGAGCGCCGCTACTTTCTGCGGCCCTCGAAAGAACTGCGCGACGCGATTCTCTATTGCATCGCCGATGCCCAGGCCCAGCATCCCGTCCAAATCCACGCTTTCTGCGCGATATCGAACCATCTCCACATCGTGCTCACCGATCCCGACGGTACCGCGCCGCTGTTCGTTCAGACCATGAACCAGAACATCGCATGCTTTGTCAACTGCACCCTGGGCCGCTTCGGCGCCATGTGGGAGGGCGGCGCGCGTCCCAACTACTGCGTGCTCCCCGAGAGTGGCGATATCCTCGACAAGGTCGTGTATACGCTGACCAACCCGGTGAAGGCCGGGCTCGTGTCGGAACATCACCTGTGGCCTGGCGGGGTTTCCTGCGTCGCGCAGATCGGCAAGGGACGCATCACCACGAAACGCCCGAACAAGTTTTTCTCGAAGACCGACGATCCGGCGCTCCTCACGCGGGACCTGATCCTCACGCCGGTACCGGGGTCGGAGGTGATGGGGCAGGAGGACTACGGGCGATACCTGGCCCAGCGGGTGGCCGACGTCGAGGCCGCCATCGCCGCGGACCGTGAGACCAAGGGAATGCGGTGGCTGGGGCGCAAGGAGTGCCTGAAGATCAACCCGTTTGACGCGCCCCAGACGAAGTGGATTCCTTTCTCCCGCAATCCGAAGGTATCGTCGAAGCATGATGAAGCCCGCAACGCCTGGCTTCTTCGCCTGAAGCGTTTCATCGTGCCCTACGACAACGCGAAGAAGGAGTTCCGCGCCGGCAATCGTGACGCACCTTTCCCGCTGGGCACCTTTGCGATGCGCGTCTACTGGGCCGTGTGCATCGACCCCCAGTCCTGACGACTCCCGCCACCTCGGCGCCATGAGCGCCGCCTTCATCGCGATTCCCCTCGTTTCGCGCGTGCCATGGTGTGTCCACCACGATTCTAATGCGTTCATTGCCCTTGTTTGCCAGGGTCAACTCTCGGGTTTTCCCCGTTGTTTACCTCTATCAAAGCCCCTTTTCCATCGCTAGACGAGGTGTTGAACCCTTTAGCTTACTTTGCACTGTGCTATTTACAAACTGAGGCGTGGAGGGATCATTCTGTGGAAGGAAACGTGGCCTCCGACACCAGATCCATATTCTGGTTGAACGTCAGCACGCTGCTGTGACGGGTCGCGCCGAGCCCGGCAAAAAGCAGCGGCAAAAAATCGTCATCGCTTGCCTTCTTCGGCTGCGGCGCATCGCCGGGCTTTTTCTTCGCGTCATCATCTGCAGGTTTGGCCTTCTCGGACAACTGGCGGATCTTCTCGTTGAGCTCTGCGAGCTTCTCGGCCTCCTTTTTCTTGTACTCCTCCTGCAGCCGCTGCTTCTCCTTCTCGAGCTCGCCGGCCGCCTTGTTGGCCTTCTGCAGTTCGGCGAGCTTGCGGTTAAGCTCCTCGCGCAGGTCCTCCTTCATCTTCTCGACGGCCACCTCGCCGGCCTCGGGCGGCAGCGGTTTGTCCGCCAGTGTCTCGATGGCGGTGAGCCGATCCTGCACCTTCTGTCGCAGCGGATCGGCCTTGTCCGCCGTGGTCAGAAAGAGTTGGTATTCCTTTTTCGCCCGCGTGTACTGCCCCCCGTCGTCGAGCGCCTTCGCGAGCTGGTACCGGGCGCTGGTGGAGTACGGGATCAGCTTCAGCACGCACTCGAAGGCCTCGATGCACTTGCGGTGATCGGCCTGCTCGGAATAGCCCAGCCCCATCTGGAAATACTTGCGGGCCACGTCCTTGTTCTCCTGATCGTTTTCGGTGGGATTGGGACAGAACATCCCGGCTGCATGTACTTGAGTAGAGAAAAGAAAAACCGAAAGGGCGGCGATCAAAACCATTTGGGGCTTGTTCATAAATTTCTCCCGGAAGCAATCGTTTACAGAGTATTAAAATTCAATTTCGAATTCAAGAAGGCCGATGGGGGATTCCATGCGGATTTTTGCGCGTTCGCGCCCTGCGGGTTACGTTCGTTGCCACGAGGGAGGCGTCCGCCGAAAACATGCGTGGTTTTGTGATTCCAATGCTTGCTTGCAGTACCCTGCTGTGGACGTGCTCCCCGACGCCGGCGACGCGCCGGCCGGCCCCGATGCCCCTGGTCGAGGCCCCCGCGCCCGAGATCGTCACCCCGTCCCAGCGGCGCACCCGCACCCTGGCGACGCTGCTGCGGCTGACCGAGAAGCCGCGCCTGAGCGCCACCGATCTGCAGGTCACCTTCGCCGCCGACCGGCTCACCACAGAGGAGGGCGTCGCCACCCTGCTGTCCGGGCTCGACGCCAACGACGACTCCGTGCGCGAGGACTCCCGCACCCTGATCTGGCAGCTGCCCCCGGAGTTTCATCCCGAGCTGGTGCGCCTGTGTCCGGCCCGTCACCGCAGCCTGGTGGCGCAGATCCTGGCCGCCCAGGGACGACGCGCCGTCGTATGGCTCAACGACCTGCTCAACTGGCACGCCTCGGCCGAGGACGCCGGGACCCGACTGTCGGTCTTCACGGCCCTGGGTGCCATCGCGCCCGAGAACCCCGAGGTCATCTCCGCGATCACCCGCGGCCTGACCGATTCCGACGCCCAGATCCGCCTGTTCGCGGTCACCTACCTCATCGACTCCCCCGATGCCCGCCCCCTCGTGGAGACCACGCTCAAGGTCCTGCGCCTGTCCAAGGATCGCACCATCGCCGACACGGCGCGCTTCTGGCAGGATTTCCTGAAAAATTCCCGCGTCGCCCGACTCGGCAAGTGAAAAAATTCCCGAAAAACACCCAAAAAGCATTTTCGGAGTTGTAATTCCGATATTCCGCATTATAAATGACCTCGTTGTACCGGAGGTCTTTTCATGGACAATTTCATTCCCGATTCACGAATTCACGAACTGATGGAACGCAAGCCGGATCCCTCCCGTGTCAGGGAGATCCTGCAGAAGAGCCGCCGTCTGGAGCGCCTGACCATGGAGGAGACGGCCGAGCTGCTCGCGGTCACCGACCCGGAGCTCCTGCAGGCGATCTTCGAAGCCGCCAAATCCGTCAAAGAAGATATTTACGGTTCCCGGCTGGTCCTGTTTGCGCCGCTGTACATCTCCAACCTGTGCAAGAACGACTGTACCTACTGCGCCTTCCGCGTGTCCAACAAGGGCGTCAAGCGCCGTGCGCTGACCATGGACGAGATCCGCGCCGAGGCGGAGTTCCTTCTCAAGACTGGCCAGAAGCGCGCCCTGCTGGTCTCGGGCGAGGCCTATCCGCGCGACGGCCTGGACTACGTGCTCGACGCCATCGCGACGGTCTATTCGGCCCGCGACGGCAAAAACACCATCCGCCGCCTCAACGTCAACATCGCTCCCCTGGAGGTCGAGGACTTCGCGCGCCTCAAGGAGGCCGAGATCGGCACCTACCAGATCTTCCAGGAGACGTACCACGAGCCCACCTACCACGAGCTGCACACGTTCGGTCCCAAGGCTGACTACCTGTACCGCCTGTCGGCCATCGATCGCGCCTTCCAGGGGGGCCTCGACGACGTGGGGGTGGGCATCCTGTTCGGGCTGTACGACTACCGCTACGAGGTCCTCGCCCTCATGGCGCACATCGAGCACCTCGAGAAGTACTTCGGCATGGGGCCGCACACCATCTCCGTGCCGCGCCTGGAGCCCGCCGAGGGCGCCCCGGTGGCGGCCCGTCCGCCGTACCCCGTCTCTGACGAGGACTTCAAGAAGATCATCGCCGTGC
>PHAZ01000123.1 GCA_002841825.1 Deltaproteobacteria bacterium HGW-Deltaproteobacteria-22
AGGACCCCTAGCCGCAATGGGTATTCTCAACCATTATTACGAAAAATCATTCGCCTATGTCCATAATGATCTTGCCCTGCGTCCGACCTGTCCGACGGGGCCGCCATCTCCCCGACGCATCCTCCTCTCCCCACATTCCCCTTATCGAGCGCGCGCACGTCATTTCCGGAATTCCCGGCGCCGCGATCGCACAGGTTCACGGTCCTTGGAACATTGGAAACGGGGATTTCCCGCGGGAAATTCAAGGTGCAAGCCTTTGAAACACCGAAAACCTGGACTTTCACGCTCCTGCGAAAGCTCAAAACGCCGGGATCGCGCGGGTCCACGGTCCTTCAAGGAATGAAAAGGAGGATTTCACGCACGAAATCCAAGCTGCGAAGAATCGACTTCAGTCCTGCGCCGGCGCCGGGGCCGTTTCGTCCTGTGCGGAGGCGGTGGAGGTGGCCTTGAAGAACGGCTCGGCCTTGGTCCTGGAGCCGAACAGTTGGACCAGGGCGCCATAGGAGCGCGTGTAGGCGGTGAGCCAGCGATCCTTGGCCAGTTGCAGATCCCCGGTCTTCAGGGTCCGCTCGCGCATGGCCTGCTCGTACCCGGCGATGGCCGCGGCCAACTGCCGCGCCCCCGCGATCAGGGCCGGTCCGTGAGCCCGAAGCGCGTCGGGGAGCCCGGCCTCGGCCAGCGCGGCGGCCAAGGTCTCCACCAGCTTCACCTCGGTCGCCGGCGGCGCGGCGTTGATGCCCGACACGCCGTGGGGCAAAAGCCGCTGGTACAGCGCAGAGCCGCGATCCCCGCCGAAGTGGTCCAGCAGGGCGCGCCCGAACGCCGAGACGAGGTCGTCCAGCCCGGAGTTGGCCGCGTCCCGCAGGGCCAGGGCGCGCATGACCTGTCCGTCGGCCTCCTCCACGGCCAGGGCGGCGGTCCTCACGTCGCGGTTGGCGACGTCCATGGCCCCGGCCAGGGGGGCGGTCTGCGGCGTGGCCTCGAGGCGCGCCTGGTGGTACACACCGTGGGAAATGAACTTGCGGGACGACGACTGGAACGGGGGCTTGTACATGATGAAGATTCTCCTTGGTGATGTTCCGGGAGGTTGCACTCCCGGATGGGGTTGGGAATATTTCTATCGAAGTTTTTTTCGGTTTTCAAGGGGATTTTTTCGTGGAAAAGCGCCGGATTCGTCCGCCATCGGACTCGGCCGCAGGTCCACGGACTCTAGATAAATCTCTTATGGAACCGCACTCTCTCGATTGCGTGGGAATGGCTCTGTGGTATAACCGGAATTGTGATGAGTCTGTTCAGGTGGGCTCATCCGGAAAGGTGGGCCCATGGTGAGATATTTCATGTTCGGACTCGTGTTCGCGACCCTCGTTGCCTGTGAACCCGGAGACAAACTGACCCAGGCCGACTGCGAGCGGATCACGGATGAGACGAAGTGCTTCGCACGGGGCTGTGACTTCGTGCAGGGTCGGACCCTGACCACCGATGGTTCGTCCTGCGTTTTCACGGAAGAAAGCGATCCCATAAATTTTTGCTATCTATCCGTTTCGGGCATCATCGAACAAATCGGCGCCGACTATTGCCGTGCGCTGGAGGATGGCCAGTATCAGGTGATCTCCTTGCCCCACACGGCGGACATCAAGGAAGGATGGATGACATGCGAGGATCTGTTCGTATGCACCCATCAGTGATGGGTGAGCGCCTCCCGCCTCCACAGTGACGCGAAGACACGACAACTGCGGCCACGACCATTTTTTGATTCCCGAGACACCATTCTTCTTCCGCGTGCTCCGCGTGTTCCGCGTGCTCCGTGGCAAAAAAAACTCCCCTGTTTTTCCTTATCCGGTCTTTTCCGCTCCCCCTCCGTCTTTTCCGCAGTCTCTTCCACCGGTGCCGGCGTCTACCGCAGCTCGGGCCAGAACACGAAGTGGCGGCCGGCGTTCTGGGTCGACTCGATCTCGAAGCGGACGTCCACGGAGCGGCCCAGGTAGGCCGTCACCGGGATCTCGAGGGTCTCGAGCTGGCCGACCAGGGCGCGGGTGGTGGTGGCGATCCTGCGGCCGTCGAAGAAGACCGTCAGCCGCACCGGGACCGGCGCGCCCGAGCCCGAGTCGGCGATGCCGGCGTGGACCGCCAGGGGACCGGAGATCCACACGCGGGGAAACTCGACGTTGATGCGGGCGTCGGCCTGCGGATGGGCCCAGATCGTGCGGACCACCTTCTTGTCGATCTCGCGCAGCTCGAGTCCCACGAAGCGGTGGCCGCGGCCGCAGATGAACCGCTCGGGGAAGGCGTAGACGCAGCGCTGCGGTCCCGAGCGGGCCTGCACCCAGACGCTGGCCTTGTGCAGGGAGAAGCCCGACTTCTGCTCGTGGGTGCGCAGGGTCCACGCGACCAGCAGCAGCGCGAGCCCGGCCGCGATGATCGCGGCGATGCGCACACGGCGGTCGGTGGAAAGGGCGCGCAGGCGGCCCAGCACGCGACCGCGCAGGGCGACGGCCCACACCGGGCAGGAGAGCCGGCGCAGGGGACAGGCCAGCGCCGGACGCCAGCGCCGCGGCGCGACCCGCAGCCACAGGAACAGCGCCAGGGCCAGGCCGGAGAGGATCCAGCCCAGGCGGTCGGGCGTGCGCTTTTCATAGGAGAACACGACGGGGCCGTTGCGGACCGGGATCTGCATGAAGGTCTGCCGTGCCGACGGGCGGTAGGGCGTGATGGGCACGGCGTGACCGTCGCTTTGCGCCTGCCAGCGCGGGAACGGCGCCACGAGCAGGCGCAGCACACCGCCCTCGGGGGGGAGCCCGGCGACCTCGAGCTCGACGCGCTCGTCGTCGAAGCGCCGCTGGAACACCTCGCCGGCGGGGCGCCCGTCGTGGTCGACGAGCTCCCAGCGCTGCGGCATGAAGGCGGTGAACTCGTACAGGTGCACCTCCCCCGAGCGGGTGAGCAGCCGCAGGTCCGGCAGCCGCGAGGGTCCCATGGACACCACGTAGGCCACGTTGAACCGCTGCAGTTCGTCGCGATCGCGGGGGACGTCGCCGGGGTGCTCGTGGGCGGCGTGGATGAACGTCTCGGCGGGCATGTACGAGAGCTTGACGAAGGGCAGGCCGGTGGCGGCCACGATGGCCGAGGTGCGGTGCTCGTGGAAGTGCCCGTCGATGGCCACGCGGAAGAAGTCCCGGCGCACGCGGGTGATGGTCTTCAGGTGCGAGGCGATGACCTTCAGGTCGCGCCTCATCGGCGGGTTGGTGCGGAACTCCGTCAGGGGCAGGATCTGCGTCTCGACGATCTTCTGGGCCACCGGGAACACCAGCAGCACCGCCAGGGGCACCCAGAGCACGCGGTGCAGTTGTGCCGGACGGGTGGCGGCTTCAGCGTCGGGCTCGGGCCAGCGCAGGCGCGCCAGGAACACGGCGCCGGCCAGGAAGGCCGCTGCCTTGACGACGATCAGGAAGCGCGGGAACTGGACGTGGGCCAGCTGGGGAAACCAGGAGAAGGCGTCCAGGCCCGCCAGGGTGGACGTGGAGCCCAGCACCAGCACCGCCAGGGAGAAGTAGCTGAGCGCCAGCAGCATCGGATGGGCGCGGGTGCGGATCAGCCAGACCACGCCGGCGATGCCCGGGATCGCCGCCCAGCTCCAGGCCGCGGCCCAGGGTGCGGCGTCGACCAGGCCCGCGCCCACCTGGTGCAGGCTGCCCGCGATGGCCGAGACCGGGGCGGAATAGCCGGGCCCGTACGCCAGAAACGGCACCAGCCACCACGCCGCGGCCATGAACGTGAGCGCCGAGGCCGCCAGCGTGTGGCGCACCAGGGGCCGCCAGTCGGCGTCGGAGCGCACGTGGGAGAACGCCGTCAGGGCGTACAGGGGAAAGACCAGGAAGAACGCGAACGGATGGGTGCACAGGGCGGCGGCCCCGAAGGCGGCGGCGCGGAACAGGCCACGACCGGTGGCGAGGAGGCGGTCGAAGAAGTGCAGGGCCCAAAGGGACAGGATCAGCGACAGCGAGATGGGCCAGACGCCCCACTCGACCATGAACGACCAGCCGCCCTGCCGGAAGGCCCCCGGATCCACCAGCGCGAAGAACCCCGCCAGGAAGCCCGCCAGGGGTCCCCCGAAGCGCCGGCCCAGCCAGTAGAACGTGCCGACGAAGGCCATCAGGAAGAGGAAGAAGCCGATGGCGTAGGTCGTCTCCCAGGAGAGGCGGCCCAGGCCGATCATGTGAATGATCGACAGGAGCAGGTCCGTCAGCGGGGGATACAGCGTCTCGCCGGGGATGCCGCCCTCGACCATGTTCGTCCAGCCGGACAGGCGTCCGTGCTTGAGGAAATGCTCGGAGAAGACGAACGCCCTGGCCTGGTGCACCAGGTGATCGGCCATCCAGGGCATCTTCCCCAGCAGGAACGGATGATAGACCGCGGCGGTGATCCCGCCCAGCAGGGTGGGGGCGCCGATCTCGGCGAGGCGGTCCCGGGCGCGGGGGGACAGTTCCGCCAGCAGGGGGGGCGCGCAGGTCGCCAGGACCACCGCCCAGAGGATGAAGGCGAGCCACTGTGCGGCAAAAGGACCCAGGAACAGCCAGGCCCCGAGCGCGAGGCCCGAAAAAAGTGTGGCGCTGTACATAAATACACGTCTCATGGGAAGAATATGCCACAGAAGTGGTCCGGGAATAACAAAAAACCTTTGCCGGTTTAGTGGTTTCTGCCGGAGGTGCGGGGGATCGCGGCGGTCGTGATTTCCTCCTTGCCTTGGAGGCCCTCCATGCATAATATGTTTCACCTGTTTTCAACCATCTCCTGCTGATCCGGGGGATGCAAGTATTGTTCTGCAAACAAGGAGTGACTGCGATGACCGACGAACATGATGACGAGAACAAGAACGAAGATGCCGAGTCCGGCAGCGACAAGAAGGAAAGCGGACGCTCCGCCCGCGCGGCCCGTCGCGAAGCCATGAAGAAGGATGAGGAACCTTCGACGGAAGAACCGAAGAAGGAAGAAGCCAAGAAGGAAGAGCCCAAGAAGGAAGAAGCCAAGAAGGAAGAGCCCAAGAAAGTTGAGGCCAAGAAGGCGGAGCCTTCCAAGGAAGAGCCCCGGTCCGCCGCCAAGTCCTACGCCGTCGAGAAGCCGGCCGAGGCCTGCTGCGGCGGCGGTTCGATTTCGCTGTCCTCCGCGGTGATGATGATGGTCTTTTTCTTCGGTCTTGGTTTGGTCCTGGGCGGATTCTTCCTCAAGCTGGGCGGAAAGACCCAGGAGAAGTCCGCCCGCACGGGCGGAGGCGCCCCCCCGCAGGCCACCCAGGCCCGCCTGAAGATGGAGATCCCTGCCGACGCCCCGGGCTTTGGCCCCGCCGACGCCCCGGTCACCATCGTGGTGTTCGACGACTTCCAGTGCCCCTGGTGCGAGAAGGCCTCCAAGGTCATCGAGCGCGTCCTGAAGGAACATCCCGCCGACGCACGGTTCGTGATGGTCAACTTCCCGCTGCCCCAGATGCACAAGGAGGCCGAGCTGGCCGCCCAGGCCGGCATGGAAGCCCACGCCCAGGGCAAGTTCAAGCAGATGCACGACATCATGTTCGCCAACCAGCGGGGCATCAACCGCGCGGCCCTGGACAAGTGGGCCCAGCAGATCGGCCTCGACATGGCGCGCTTCAAGAACGCCCTGGACCAGAACACCCATCAGGCCGCCGTGCAGCGCCACATGTCCATGGGCAAGAGCCTGGGCGTGCGCGGCACCCCCACGATGCTCATCAACGGCCGCCGCTTCAACATGACGCGTGACATGGATCAGAACTACAAGGTCCTCAACGCCCTCATCGTCGAGGAGACCGCGACCGTCAAGAAGCAGAACATCCCGCGTGGACAGGCTTGGCAGAGGCTGACGGCCACGGGCATGGCCACCCTGGAGCAGTTGACGGGTGGATCCGCCGCCCGTCCGACCGCCGAGGCCGCCCCGGCCAAGGGCCCGCAGGCCGCCGCACGCCGCGAGGTCGATCCGAACGTGTCCTACAAGATGGAGATCGAATCCACCGACACCTGGAAGGGTGATCCCAAGGCCCTCGTTACCATCGTGGAGTTCAGCGAGTACCAGTGCCACCACTGCAAGAACGCCGACGGCATCGTCGAAGAGATCCTCGCCGCCTATCCGCAGGGCGTGAAGTTCGTCTTCTTGAACAACCCCATCCGCCGTCATCCCCATGCCCACCCGGCCGCCGTGGCCGCCCTGGAAGTCAACGCGCAAAAGGGAATGGCTGCTTTCTGGGCCTTCCACAAGAAGATGTTCGAGAACCAGAAGGACATCAATCCCGAGAACATCCAGAAGTGGGTGCAGGAAGCCGGCCTCGACATGGCCAAGTACAAGGCTGCCGTGGACAACAAGACCCATGACGCCACCATCGCCCGCCAGCAGTCCCTGGCCATGCGCTTCGGCGCCCGGGGCACGCCCGCGTTCTTTGTGAATGGCTATTTCCTGTCCGGCGCCCGGCCCCTGGCCCAGTTCAAGCCCATCATCGACCGCGAGATCGCCAAGGCCAACCAGGCCATCTCCGAGGGCAAGGCCACGGCCGAGACCTACTACCAGTTCCTGATGACCACCGCCGAGCCCGCCGCCAAATGGATCGGCGGCGACGCCAAGCCGAATCGCCGCTCCACCCGTCCCCGCCTGGACCACACCAAGATCTATCGTGTGTTCCCTGAGGGCGGCGCCGCCGTGTTCAACAAGCTTCCGTTCTTCGGCGACCCCAAGGGCCAGGTCGTCGTTACCATGGGTATCGATGTCGAATGCCCCTGGTGCGAGAAGCTGCTGCCCACCCTCGAAGAGCTCATGAACGGCACGCCCGTGCCGGCAGGTCAGGCTCCCGCCGCGGACCACTTCGGCGGCTACAAGACCGGCGTGAAGTTCGTCCTGCTGCACTATCCGCTGCCGTTCCACAAGGCCGCGCCGATGGCCCACCAGGCCTCCCAGGAAGTGTTCGAACAGAAGGGCCCCGTGGCCTTCTACAACTTCATGAAGAAGTGCTTCCAGAACCAGAAGCAGCTGACCCGTCCGAACCTGGAGACCTGGGCACAGGAGCTGGGCGTGAACATGCCCAAATTCAAGGAAGCCCTGGACAAGGAGACCCACAAGGCGTTCATCGAGCAGATCCAGTTGCTGGCCCGGACCATCGGCGTGCAGGGCACCCCGGCGGTCTATGTCAACGGCAAGTTCCTGCTCGGACGCGGCATGCCGATCTTCCGCCGCGCCATCGACGAAGCCCTGACCGCCGCCGCCGAGATGATGAAGGCCAACCCGGCGATCACCAGCGACAAGGTCTACGAAGAGATCATGAAGACAGCCGAACCCAAGGCCATCTGGATCGCCCCGCCTGACGCCGATGGCGCCGGTGCGCCGGTCCAGATCCAGAAAATCAACGTGCCGGGGACTCCTGGAGGCGCTCCCCTGGGGCCCATCGCTCCCAATCGTGGGATCATACCCGCCACCCCGCCGCAGATCGGTCCGCGCATCGTGCCCGTGCGTCCGCAGCCCGGCCTGCCTCCGATGGCCCCGGCTCCGGCCCCGGCCCCGGCTCCGGCCCCCGCTCCCGCGAACCCGTAGTTCCTCCCGGGCGTCTTTCGACGTCCTGCCCGTATTGTTTTTGGTATGATGAAATTCACCCACTTTTTCGTTTTCACGTCGCTGCTGCTGGTCCTGGCCTGCAGCAAGGAAAAAACCATCATCGTCGTCGAAGAGGATCCCGATGCGTCCGAGGACTCCACCGATGGCGGCACCGCCCAGGGCGTCGTCAACACACCCGGCGTCAACGGCGAGGGACAGCCCGTGCCCTCGGTCCTCGGTCCGCTGCAGAAACCCAAGCCGTCCTGCCGTGCCAACCCCGCGGAATGGCCCGGTCCCGATCCGGCCCTGCCCGAGGTCCTGTCGATCCTGCCCGAGGGCACCCGCAGCCTGCGGGTGCTGACCCGCGCCCGGGTCTACATGAAGCCTGACGCCACCTCCGAGTTGACCGGCGTGATCAAGCAGTACACCCGCCTGACGCCAACGCGGTACGCCCCCGCCGGGGGAGGCTGCAAGAAATACTGGCTGAACCTGGGGAAGCACCGCTTCATCTGCGGAGAGAACCTCGAACCGGACAAGCGCGAGACGTTGCTCCGCGATCAGCCGATCCTGGCTCCTGGCGCCATCGTTCCCAACAAGTACGGCCGGATCCGGCGCACGGGCGCGTCGTACTTCGCCAACGCGTCCGATCTGGAGGCGGGAAAAGCCGCGGGCACCTTCAACGCCGGAGACATGATCCAGTTGATGGAGTTCAAGAACCTCAAGGGCAAGCCCTACTGGGTCACGGGCAAGAAATTCCTGGTGTGGGACGAGGAGATCCTGGGGTACCATGTGCCGGAGTACCACGGCATCGATCTGCGGAAACTGAACATCAACCTGCCCGCGGCCATCGTGCGCGCCAAGAGCATCAAGCTGGTGCCGACGGGCGATCCGGGCGGGTCGGAGCTCGCAGGTGTGAAGCCGCTGGGGCATTACTCGATCCGGGCGCTCTATGACCGCAAAAAACTCGACAAGGCACTCTTCTACCGCCTCAAGGAAGGGTGGATACCCGCCCGGCGTGTGCTGTCGGCCTGGCCCGCCAAGAAGGTGCCCCCCGGGCTCGCGCCTTGCGAGAAATGGATCGAGATCAATGTGAGCATGCAGACGCTGGTCGCCTACGAGGGCGAGGAACCCGTTTATATGGCTCCGTTCTCCAGCGGGCTGAAGAAGTATCCGACGCGCTACGGCATCTTCCGCGTCTGGGCCAAGAAGGCCATTTCCGACATGACGTCAGGGATGGGTGCGACGGAGAAGTATTCCGTCGACGATGTCCCCTGGGCCATGTTCTTCTTTCTCGGACAGGCCCTGCACGGCGCCTATTGGCACACCGACTTCGGCAACCGCCGCTCCCATGGGTGCGTGAACCTCACACCCATCGATGCGAAGTGGATCTACGAGTGGATGGAGCCTTCCGTGCCGCCGGGCTGGCTGGAGGTCTATGTCAACGAGGACAGCCCGGTGCCCGGCACCACCGTGGTGGTGAGGCACAAGTACGATCACGAGGTGCAGTTCCTGCGCTATGCACGCAAGCTTGCCCCCCCCGAGGAGGTCAAGCGGCTTGACGAGTTGAAAAAGAAGGATCTGGCCGATCAGACGCGACGCATGTACGAAAACAAGGGTGGAGACGACGACGGCAGCGAATAGCTATGAGCGAAGCTTGTGCTCTGCGAGGGAAGCTTGTGTTCTACGAGCGAAGCTTGTCCTCCATGATCCGCAGCATCGTGTCGTCGGCCAGGGCCATGCCCGTGCGGCCGATGGTGCTCAGGTTCCAGATGGTCTCCTCGGCCGTGCGTCCGACGAAGCCCTCGGATTCGTTGATGCCGTGGTGGTGGATGGCCATGTAGGCCGCGAGGATGGCCGAATCCGTGGAGCTGGCGACCTTGAGGGCGCAGCCGCTCTTGGCGCCGTCGCAGAGCATGCCGCCCAGGTCGCTGATCAGGTTGTTCACCGCCAGTTTCATGCGTTCCCGGTCAGCTCCGACCTGCTGGAACACGATGGCCACCGCCGCGCCGACGCCGGAGGCGATGGCGCAGCCGCAGAGCGGTGAAAGGCTGCCCGTGTAGCACTTGACATAGGAGTTCACCAGGTGGGACAGGGCGATGGACTGCAGGACCTTCTTTTCGTCGACACGAAAGTATTTTCCCACGTTGTACGGCACCAGGATCGCCACGATGCCCTGGTTGCCGCTCTGTCCGGAGGACATCACCGGCAGCGCCACGCCGCCCATGCGGGCGTCGGCGGCCGACGCGGTGAGAATCCGTGAGGAGGAGAAGACGTCGTCGATGAGGAAGCCACGCTCCCGCAGGTCCGCGAGGTAGAAGCCCACCTTCTGGCAGGTCTCGCCGACCTTCGCGATCTTCAGGTTCATGAAGATGCCCTCACGCAGGAAGGCCTCGTCCTCCTCGTCGATCTGCTGTGCCAGGGCGACGAAGTCCATCAGGTTCATGGTCTTGAGCTGCTCCCGGTACGGCAGCGTCACGGGAGCGCTTCCGCGCGGCGACGACTGCAGCACCTGGTCGTCGAGCTGGAGCAGCACTACGTTCTTGTGAGACCCCTCCAGAACAGCCCGTGCCCGGTGTCCGTCCGCATGCACGGTCACGTCGATATACAGTTGCGACCGGCTGCGATCCGGTTCGATCACCACCGCCTTCTCCGCCAGCATCTCGCGGGCGCGCGCCACGATCGCCGGAGTGGCCTCCTGCAGGATCTTCATATCGAGATCCGGACGCCGGATCAGCGCACCGAGCGCCGCAGCGATGGCGTTGCCCTTCTCTCCGCCGGAGTTGGGCACGGCCACGGCAAAGCCGTTCTTGTACACACCCTGATCGACGATGACGTCAATGCGGTCCGGATCGGCGTCGAGCTGCTGCCCGGCCAGTGCGGCGGCCCAGGCCACCGCGATGGGCTCGGTGCAGCCCAGGGCCGGAAAAACCTCATGTTTGAGCACATCTTTGAGAATGTTCATCCAGCATCTCCCGGTCCGCGTCCCCGCGGACCCAGTCCGCGTCCCCGCGGACCGGGCCCAGACAAGCACGACCACGGCGCGGGCGCAAGACCCACCTTCTGGAAATCAGGGAATTGGTTTGAATTAATTGAGGGAAATTAGCGGCAGATGCCGTAGACGTCGGAACCCAGGGTCATGGACTGGTTGCAGGTCAGATTAGTGTCCGTGCAGTCGACGCTGCCGTCGAGCATGCACAGTTCACGGCAGACGCGGTTCTGCGGGTTGTTTCCCGTGCAGGTGGCGCCCGGCACGCAGTCGGTGCCGAGCGTGCACTGGGAGCCGATGTCCACGGTGCCGGCCGTTGCGCAGTAGCCTTCCGGGGTCTGGGCGTCGATGTAGCAGGCCTCGGGGTCGACGCAGACGGACTGGGTGATCGGGTCGCAGAACATGACGACGTTGCAGGCGGGATCCAGCGCGCAGTCGATGTCGTTGCAGTCGATGTCGCCATCACCGTCGTCGTCCTGGCGGTTGTCGCAGATCTCGACCATGCCACAGATCGGATTCATGAAGCAGTCGTCGTCGTCGCAGTCGACAAGACCATCAC
>PHAZ01000124.1 GCA_002841825.1 Deltaproteobacteria bacterium HGW-Deltaproteobacteria-22
TCCTGCTGAGCCGCAAGATCGTCGACGAGACCATCGCCAGGATGGCCGACGCCCGCAAGCTTGAGGCGCAGGAGAAACGCGCCGCCGCCATCGCTGCCGGCGAGGACCCCGGCGAGGAAAAGCCCGAGGAAGGGAAATCCGCAGAGGCCACCAAGGGACGCCGCAGCGTCGGCCAGTGGCTGAAGGAGCACCCCCTGGCGGACATCAAGTTCTCGTTCTTCATCTTCTCGTTGATCCCGGTGCAGACGCTGTTCGCCTACAACTGGCTGGTGCTTCCGAAATACGTCGAGCGTGCCTATGCCGGCACGTGGATCGGCAAGAACTTCGAGACCGCCGTCAACTTCAACCCGCTGCTGATCTTCATCCTGGTGCCCATCGTCACCGCGCTCACCCAGAAGAAGAAGGTCTACAACATGATGATCCTTGGCACCGCGGTCATGGCCGCCCCCACGTTCCTGCTGGCGCTGGGCGCCAACTTCTACACGCTGGTGGGCTACCTCGTCATCATGACCATCGGCGAAGCCATGTGGCAACCCCGCTTCCTTCAGTACGCCGCCGAGATCGCCCCTCCGGGACGCACCGGCGCCTACATGGGCGTCGCCCAGCTGCCGTGGTTCCTCACCAAGATGATCGCCGGCATCTACTCGGGCTGGTTCCTGATGAAGTACTGCCCTGAGGCCGGCTCCCTCAACACCGAGTTCATGTGGCTGGTCTTCGGCTGCATCGCCATGGTGTCCCCGGTTCTTCTCATCGCCACCAAGGGCTGGCTCGGCAAGGACTTCAAGTCCAAGGCCTGACCTTCGGTCAATTCCCCCTGATTTCGGTTGGGTCCCCAATCAGCAACCCGGTTTCCCGGGTTCCATTCTGAAACTGAACTCGTTCGGCACGCTCAGAATCCACGATGATGGTTGCCCGAGATGTCCGCGATCCAGTCGTGGGAGACGCCCGCGGACTTCGCGAAGTCCGGCCAGGACGCCACGGCCGTTCCGACCTGTTCGATGATGTGCAGGGCGCGGCTCCTGGCCAGGGAGGCCGTCTCCGCGGTCGCCAGCAGGTCATCCCGCACGAAGGCCTTCCGCTTCCCGTGGATCGACATCTGGTGCTGCGAGGTCCACTCACCCCGGGGATTGAACGCGTAGGTCACGTCGAAGGCGGGCGAGAGGCGCCATTCCCCGCGGCGGTCCATCAGGAAGGCGATGTTCTTCACGTGGTCGTCCTGGTTGCGGGAGATCACGTTGAACACCATGCGCCTGAACTGCTCCTCGAGCTGGGCCATGGGGAACCCCAGCCGTCGCATGGCCAGGAAGGCCTGCTCGTAGGAGTGCGCGCCCGGCGCGTTGAAGTCGAGGTGCACCAGGGCCGCCAGGGACTGCATGTGCAGCTTGTCGCCGCCGGCCTGCCGGTCGAACCGGCGGGTCATGAAGTGGCGCCGGCCGTTCTCCTCGAGCAGACGGCAGTCCTCCATGTCGATGCCCGCTGCCCGGGCCATGAGGTGATAGGCGTACTCCACCGCGCCGTAGCCCGCGGGATCGGCCAGCTCGCGATCGCGGTTGGCGGCCACACCGTCGAACTTCATGAGCCAGTACTCGAAGCCGTCGGCCGCCACCTGCCCCGAGCGCACCTCTCCGGTGGACGGATTCCAGGCGATGACGGCCTTGGCGCGCGCGCCGCCCGCGGAGGTGCCCACCGCGAGCAGGTGCCGCAGGGCGTGTTCCTGGCCGTATCCGGAGAGATCCACCTTCAGATCCTGCCGCGCGACCAGGATCGACGAGGCCAGGCGGACCAACTCGGCCACCTCGACCAGTTCGGATCGACCGGGCTCGGGGCCTGTGGCCGGGACGAACTCCAGGGCCCCCGTGCCGCGGCTGCCCGTGTAGCACAGGCGCTCCACCGCGCTGAAGCTTTCGGGCGCGCGGCCCTGGGAGGCCAGCCACGCGTCGATCAGGGCGTTGCCGAACCGATCCGGCAGGGAGTCGGCGAGCAGCCCCGGCAGACCATGGAAGGCGGCGCGGGGCAGCCCCGGGAAGGTGTGCACCCGCCGGTCCAGGGGCATCGTCAGCGGCGCCACCTCGATCCCGCTTCCGGAGAACCCCGGATCATACTCGAAGACCGCCGTCGGGCTCCCCGGCGGCAGCGCGACGGCGCCGATGCGGGTGCCCCAGAGACGGACCTCGGCCACGGCGGTCATTGGTCACCCCAGCGCCACGGCACGGACTCGGCGTCGGGCTTCTTCTTCCGCGGGGGTCTCTGCCGGACGGGTTTTTCGCCGTCGAGCAGCGCGATGGGCCCCTGCACGGGCTCCGGGAGCAGTTGCTCGAGGTGGCCGATGAGCCCCAGCACGCGCAGCACCCGGAGCAGCCCGGCGAGCTGGATGGACCGCCCCGCCTCGAGGCGCTCGACGGTGCTCTTGGAGATCCCGGATTCATAGGCCAGCTCGGCCTGGGTCATCCCGGCCTCCACGCGAAGCCGGGCGATGCGGTGGCCCATCTCCGTCAGGAGGGTCTTGTCGGTGTGGGTGGAAAGCATCTCCGTCATGCCTGAACTATACCTGACGAAACCTCCACTTCAAGCGATATTTGTCATATTTGACGAATTATGCCAGATAATACATGCTTTCTCATCAATATTGACGAGTTATAAGGCTTGCCACTTTGGGTGGCGGCCCCCCGGAGGCGAAACCGGCGCAGCGCCGTCAGGAACGCAACTCCTTCTCTGCGGGCACCTGGAACCACTTGTAGAAGGCCGGCAGCACCAGGAGCATCAGGATCGTCGAGGTGACCAGCCCTCCGGTCACCACGGTGGCCAGGGGTCGCTGGACCTCGCTGCCGGTCCCCGAACTGAACAGCAGCGGAATCAACCCCAGGGCGGTGGTCAGCGCCGTCATCAGCACCGGACGCAGCCGCAGGCAGGCCCCGCGGACCGACGCCTCGTCGACGGGCACCCCGTCGCGCATCAACTGGTTGAGATAGGTCACCAGCACCATCGCGTTCTCCATGGCGATGCCCAGCAGGGCGATGAAGCCCACCGAGGACGGGACCGACAGGTTCTGCCCGGTGATCCAGAGCGCCACGACGCCGCCGACCAGGGCCAGCGGGATGTTGAAGAGGATCAGCAGGATGTTCCGGAAGGATCCGAAGTTCATAAACAGCAGGAACAGGATGATCAGCAGGGTCACCGGCACCACGACCGCCAGCCGGGCGTTGGCCTGCTGCTGCAGTTCGAACTGCCCGCCCCAGCGCACCAGGGTCCCCGGCGGCAGGTTCACCCTCTCCTCGATGGCCCGCCGGCCCTCGGCGACGAAGGACCCGATGTCACGGCCCCGGACGTTGCACTGCACCGTGATGAAACGCTGGTTGTCCTGGCGGGTGATCTGGCGAGGCCCCACGATCTCGTCGATGTCGGCGAGCTGGTCCAGGGGCACCCGGACACCGCCGGGCGCCGTGATCAGGATGTTCCGGATGGAGTCGGCGCTGGAGCGGGCCTCCCCGGTGAACCGCACGTTGATGTCGAAGCGCTTCTGCCCCTCGAAGATCTGTCCCACGCTCTCCCCGCCGACGGCCACCCGCACCACGTCCTGCACATCCCCGACGTTGATGCCATGGCGGGCGATGGACTGACGGTCGATCTTGATCCGCAGCTGGGGGGTCCCCGTCACCTGGTCGGTCTGGACGTCGGCGGCGCCGCGGATTCCACGGACGACCGCCTCGATCTCGGCCGCCTTCTCACGAAGCACTTCCATGTCGGCCCCGAAGATCCGGATGGCCAGCTCGGCCTTCGAGCCGGTGATCAGTTCGTCCACCGCAGCCGCGATGGGCTGGGTCACGTTGAACCGGGCGCCGGGGAAGTCCTCGAACGCCGCGCTGATCCGGGCGTAGAGCTCCTCTGGCGTCCGGGCGCTGGTCCATTGGTCCTGGGGCTTGAGGGAGACGACCGCCTCGGCGCTGTTGACCGGATCGGCGTGGGCACCGACCTCCCCGCGCCCGACACGCGTGACCACCCGGGTCACCTCGGGGAACCCCCCGATCAGCCGCTTCTCGAACCGCAACATGGTGTCCCGCGCCTCGTCGAGGGAGATCGAGGGGGCCATGGTGACGCGGATCAGCAGTTCACCTTCGTCAAGGCGCGGCACGAACTCGGAGCCCAGGCGCGGCACGATCAGCACCCCCGCCAGCAGCATCAGCCCGGCCAGCCCGGCCGCCGCCGCACGATGGTGGACGAACAGGAGGACCGCGGGCCGGTAGGGCACGAGCAGCACGCGCACGATCCAGGCCTCCCGGGACCCCTTCCCCGGATCCGCCAACCGGGGACGGCGCATCAGCAAATGCGACAGGACCGGGGCGATGAGCAAGGCATACAGCAGGGAGCCCAGCAGGCCCGCGACCACCGTCTGCACCAGCGGCAGGAAGGTCTTGCCCTCGACGCCCTGCAGGGTGACCAGCGGCAGGAAGACGATGATGATGATCGTGACCGCGAAGAGGATCGGACGGGCCACCTCGGCGCACGCCCGGGCGACGATCGCAAAGCGCGGCTCGGCGGGTCCGGCCGCCCGGAGCATCCGGTCGACGTTCTCCACCATCACGATCGTGGCGTCCACCATCATGCCGATGGCGATGGCCAGACCACCCAGGGACATCAGGTTCGAGGAGATCCCGAAGATCCGCATCATGATGAAGGCGAAGAAGATCGAGAACGGGATCGACAGGGCGACGACCAGGCTCGCGCGCAATCCTCCCATGAAGATCAGCAGCACGCCGGTCACCAGCAGCACGCCGGCGATCAGGGCGTCGGTCACGGTCTTGACGCACCTGGAGACCAGGCGGGCCTGATCGTAGTACGGAACGATCCTCACACCATCGGGGAGGACCTTGTTGATCTCTTCGATCCGGGCCTTCACCGCGGCGATCACGGTGGAGGTGTTGGCGCCGATCAACTTGAGGACCATGCCGACGACCACCTCACCCCCGCCGTTCATGGTGGCCAGCCCCCGCCGGATCTCGCCGCCGATGACGATGTCGGCGACCGAATCCAGGTAGACCGGCGTGCCGTCCTTCACCTTGAGCACGATGTGCTCCAGATCGGCGATCTTTTCGGCCAGGCCGACCGAGCGCACCAGGATCTCCTCACCGTTTCTGACCAGGAACTGGGCGCCCGCGTTGCCGTTGTTGGCCCGCACCTTCTCGGCAATCTCACCGATGGTGAGGTCATAGCGCAGCAGGTCGGCGGGCCGCACGCGCACCTGGAACTGCCTCACCTCTCCGCCCAGGGAGAGCACCTCGGTGACCCCGGGCACCGTCTGCAGGTTGAACTTGACGATCCAGTCCTGGTTCTCGCGCATCTCCACCGGAGTGCGCTTCCCGGTCGCGTCCTCGAGCACATAGAACAGGATCTGGCCCAGACCCGTGGCGATGGGCCCCATCTCGGGATCGCCGAAGCCCTTGGGGATCTGTTCCCGTGCCAGCTGGAGCCGTTCGCCGACGAGCTGGCGCGCGAAGTAGATGTCCGTGCCGTCCTCGAAGTAGATGTTGACGACCGACAGCCCGAAGTTCGAGATCGAGCGGGTCTCCTTGAGTCGGGGAAGGCCGTTCATGGCCGCTTCCACGGGAGTGGTCACATACCGCTCGACCTCCTCGGGCGCCAGCCCCTCGGTCTCGGTGAAGACCTGGACCAGCGACGGCGTGACGTCAGGGAAGGCGTCCACGGGCAGCCCCCGGTAGCTGGCCCAGCCCGCCGCCAGCACCAGCACGCCCAGGGCGCCCATGAGCAGGCGGTTGCGCAGGACCGCGACAATGAGTCTCTGCATGACGGACCCCCTCTCAGTGGTTGTGGCCATCGCTCAGGGCACCCTTGGACAGTTGCGCCTTGACGGTGAAGCTCCCCGAACGGACATAGACCTGTCCCCGGGCCAGCCCGGAGAGGATCTCCACCCCGGTGTCGTTTCTGCGTCCGACCTCGACGGGCTGCGGCTCCAGCCCCCGTCCGGTTTGGACGAAGACCACGGTACGTCCTTCAAAGGACTGCAGCGCGCCGGCGGGGACGACCACGACCGACGGGGGGCCACCGCCCACCGCCACCCGGGCCATCACGAAGAGGCCCGGACGCAGGCTTCCGGAGGGGTTTTGCAGCACCACCCGCGCCTTGGCGGTGCGGGTCACCCGATCCAGCCGCGGGCTCACCCAGGCGATCTTCCCGGGCACCGGCGCGATGCCGCGACCCGCGTCGATGGTGACGGACTGCTCCTGACGCAGCTCGGGCAGGTCCTTCTGGTATACGTTCATGTCCACCCAGACCGAGGACAGATCCGCGATGGAGAAGGCCGCGGTGTCCGTGCCGACGTTCTCGCCCAGGGTGAGATGCTTCTCGATGATGGTTCCCGAAAAGGGGGCGACCATCGTGTAGAGGGTCAGGGAGGTGCGCCCACCGGACGCCAGGCTCTGCATCTCCTTTTCGGAGAAGCCCAGCGCCGCCAGCTGCTGCTGCGTCGTGCGGCGCGCGATGGAGGCCAGCGACATGGCCTGCCGGGCGTCAAGGTAATCCTGCTCACTGTTGACCTGGAGGTCCCGGAGCTTTTTCTCCCGGCCCGATGAGGACCGGGCCAGCTCCTCGCGCTCGACGGCGGCCAGGAAGCGGGCCTTGGCCTCGGCCAGCTCGCGGCTGTCGAGGGTGGCCAGCACATCCCCCGCGTCGACCCGGTCTCCGACATTTTTGCGCACCTCCCGCACCACCCCGCCGACCCGCGGAACCACATGGGCCAGGCGATCGGCGTTGAGGACGATCTCACCGGGGAACTCCATGACCCGCTCGATCACGCCGCCGGTGGCCTCGGCCAGCGTGATGCCGAACTCCTTCATCTCGCTCTCGGAGAGCCGGACCACCTCTTCGGCGTGCCCACCTTCGCCGGCTTCATGGGAGCCCTCTGCCGCGTGCTCTTTCCCGGAAGCCGGGCCGGAGGAGCTGGATGCGGCCGTGTTGCATCCGGCCAGAACAATCCCGGTCAATAAATAGTTTAATAGTAACAAACCCGGCGTTTTCATTGGTTTTCTCACTTCGGCACGACGATTGTTTCCATCGTCAGAATGTTTCAATTATTTTTAACGAAGCGAAAAACTCAGGCGCAGGGGGGTCTATACAGCAGGGGGGTGAAGCCCCGCAGGGTCTCGGGCTGGGACCGGTCGGTCTTCAGTACGTTCCGACTGTTGTGCCGGCTGAAGTCGTGGGTGGTCAACTTGAAGTAAAGGGTGGCGGTGTTGGTCCCGCAGATGTGGGTGCTGGTGGTACAGCCGTCCTCAGAGCACGACTTGTGGGAGTGGTGGTCGTCGGTCTCGAAGATGGACAGATGCCCGAACCGGACATAGTGCGACGTGTTCTCGATGATCTCAATCGTCCCCGGAAACAGGAAAGTGATCAAGGCCAAAGAAATGAGGATCCGGACGCGGGTCATGCTCCTTTCATAGGGGAGCCTTCCAGCGCAGTCAAGCAAATCATTCGCATGCATGGAATTCGCTGTTCGAAGCGGGGACCGAGGGAACAGGAAGGGCCGCATGTAGAACCAGAAGATTCTTTTCATCCCTTCCAAGTGACTGATATTTATGCTATTTTTCCATCATGCGCGATCCCGTCGTCGAGTTCAATCCCGCGCTGCTGCTGCACCATCTGCAGGCGGGCGTCATCATCCACGACCCTGATCTGCGGGTCCGATCCGCCAACCGGCCCGCCTGCGATCTCCTGGGGCTGACCCTCGAACAACTGAGCGGCAGGGAGGTCATGGATCCGGTCTGGGCGTTCCTGCGGGAAGATGGCTCCCCGATGCCCCTGGAAGAATACCCGGTCAACCGGGTCCTTACATCGGGCGAACTAAGGGGACTGACCATGGGGGTACGGCGTCCTCCGTCCGGGGACGTGGTGTGGGCGAAGATCAACGCCTACGCCGAGCATGACGGGGACGGTCACCTCGAGCGGATCGTCGTGACCTTCATCGACGTCACAGGGCGGACCCTCGCCGAGGCGCACAACCGGCACATCACCCAGGTCTTGCGGGCCGTCCGCAACGTCAACCAGTTGATCGTCCGCGAGAAGGACCGGGACCGGCTGCTCACCCTCGCCTGCGAGCTGCTCACCGAGACGCGCGGCTACCGGTCGGCCTGGATCTGCCTGCGGGACGCGACCGTCGATCAGACGGTCTCGGCCGAGTCGGGGGCGGGACCGACGTTCGGGACGGTCGGTGCCAGGAAGGACCAGGGAGTCTGGACCCCTTGCGCGACCAAGGCCTTCTCGACGAACGATCCGATCGTCCGGCGCTGCCGCACGCCGGAATGCGGAGATTGCCCGCTGGCCGCCGATCACGAGAACCTGGCCGTGCTGGCCGGCCCGATCGGGCACGAAGGACTGGTCCACGGTGCCCTCGTCGTCTCCCTGCCCGTGGAGATGGCCGACGACGAGGAGGAGCAGTCCCTGTTCAGGGAGGTCTCCGGGGACCTGGGGCTGGCCCTGTTCCTCATGCGGAAGGAGCATGAGAGCACGCTGGCCCAGGCGGCGCTGCGCGAGAGCGAGGCGAAGTTCCGCACGCTCGTCGAGTCCTCCCCCGACGGGATCTACATCCAGACCGGAGGCTGCCTGCGCTACCTCAATCCGGCGATGGCCGAGATCTTCGGCGCCGCGGACCCCCCCACCCTGCTCGGCACGCCTGTGGTCGAACGCTTCGCACCCGGGGATCGCCCGCTTGTGGACGAACGCATCCGCCTGCTCAACGAGGACCGCCGGTCGGTGGACCGCCGCGAACTGAAGGTGCTGCGCCCCGACGGGACCCTGCTCGACGCCGAGTTCTCGGGCGTGCCCTTCGTGCACGACGGCCTCGACGGCGCGCTGGTCTTCGCACGGGACATCTCATTGAGGAAGCGCAACTCCGATGAGCGTGCGAAACTGCGCCTCCAGCTGGCCCGGGCCCAGAAACTGGAGGCCGTGGGGCGCCTCGCGGGCGGCGTGGCCCATGACTTCAACAACATGCTCGGCGTGATCCTCGGCACCGGCGAACTGATGCTCGAACAGGTGCCCGAGGGTTCCGCGCTCCGTGAGGATCTCGAGGCGATCCTGACCGCGGCCAGGCGCTCGGCCGACATCACCCGGCAGTTGCTGGCGTTCTCCAGAAAGCAGACCATCGCCCCGCGCGCCATGGACCTCAACGCCGCGGTCCAGGATCTGCTGAAGATGCTCCGACGCCTGCTCGGAGAGGACGTGGATCTGGCCTGGATGCCGGCCCCCGGCCTCTGGAACGTGAAACTGGATCCGTCCCAGCTGGACCAACTGCTGGCCAACCTCTGCGTCAACGCGCGGGACGCCATTGCCGGGGTCGGCCGGATCACGATCGAGTCCGCCAACGTGACCTTCGACGAAGCCTACTGCGAGAATCACTTCGGCTTCACGCCGGGGGACTTCGTCATGCTCGGCGTCAGCGACGACGGCTGCGGCATGTCGCCGGAGGTCCTCGAGCACATCTACGAACCGTTCTTCACGACCAAAAAGGCCGGCGAAGGCACCGGCCTGGGGATGGCCACCGTCTACGGCATCGTCAACCAGAACGAGGGGTTCATCAACGTGTACAGCGAGCCCGGGAGCGGCACCACCTTCCAGAGATCTACCTGCCGCGACACCACGGACCCGCCAGGGAGCACCTGCCGGGCCCCGAGGGGACAATCCCGGCGGGCCGCGGCGAGTGGGTGCTCGTCGTCGAGGACGAGGTGTCCATCCTGAAGATGGCCTCCTCGATGCTTCAGAGACTGGGCTACCGGGTCCTCCCCGCAGGCTCCCCCGCCGAAGCGCTGCAGGTGGCCGGTGACCACGCGGGTTCCCTTGACCTGCTCCTGACCGACGTGGTCATGCCCGGGATGAACGGGCGGGATCTTTCGGCGGCACTGGTGCGGCGCTTCCCGCACCTGCGCACCCTGTTCATGTCGGGCTACACCGCCAACGTCATCGCCCACCGCGGGATGCTCGACGAGGGCATCCATTTCCTGCAGAAGCCCTTCTCGAAGCAGGACCTCGCCGTCCGCCTCCGGGAGGTCCTCGACGACCCGAACCCACGCGGCTAGGGAACCGATCCATTTTCACTGATGACGGAACCATCCAACGCCGGTATGCACGGGCTCAGAAGGGGCTGGCCTCGAAGACGATGGCGTTGGTCGGGTCGGCCTTCTCGTTGCCGGGGACGACGCCCACGGCGGGATCCTGCCAGGTCATCTCGACGAGGTCCAGCGTGGCCGGGGTGACCGTCCCCTGGAAGTTGACGACGACCCGGTCCTCGAACAGGGCCCGCACCGCGTTCAGGGCCTGAGCATCGTCGATTTCGTCCACCTCGCCCGGCAGCAGCAGCGCCGCCCGGACCTTGGCAGCGATCCCCACAAGCCAGTACTCCCGGGGCCGCGTCTCGAGGACCAGCGAATGCACGTGGTGCAGCGGGAACACCAGCGGTACGCCGTTGACGGTCACGGGGATCCCGTTGACGAGGACATGGGCCTCCGCCGGCGAGCACATCAGATTGAAGCGCGGGATGTCGACGCCCACGGAGACGCTCGGACCGAACAGCGGGCTGCGCACGAGGGAGCCACGCAGCGGAAAGTCAGCCGGCTCCACGGGAGCGGGCGGGCCCCGCCCCGGCGCGTTGAGGAACGGACCGCAGACCGAAAGACCCGTCTCCTCGAAGGACCAGGTTTCATCGAAGATGTGCTTGAAGTAGAACCCGGTGCGGCCGTCACGGACGCCCTCGACGCGCAGGAGGCGGGCGGCGTTGCCCTGCCCGTCCTGGGTGATGGTGACCCGGCCCGTGATCAGGCCGTCGGTGATGTCCGGCTGCCGGCGCCACTCCTCGGCGGGCAGCGCCCGCGTGTCCCCGGACGCGGCATTGATCAGGAAGGAATAGGTCAGCGTGTCGTTCTCACCCGCGGTGTCGAAGTCGTAGAGCCGCGTGTACAACTCGCCCAGCGTGCCCACGATGAAGACCGTCGATGCGCTGACGCTGAGGTTCTCGGCCAGGAAGGTCCCGCGATCGGGCAGACAGATCTGGCGGCTCCAGTCGGCGGGCAGCCACCAGTCGTTGAAGATCAGGCTGCGGCCGTCGGGCCCGAGC
>PHAZ01000125.1 GCA_002841825.1 Deltaproteobacteria bacterium HGW-Deltaproteobacteria-22
GGATGGGCAGCAGGCCGGTGAGCCACCACCACGCCGGGACACCGCCGGACGTGAAGGCTCCCTTCTCCAGGGCCCACCGCGTCTGCTCGGTGCGGCCGCAGATCCAGGCGTCGGTTTCGGCCGTGGTCGCGTCGGGGGCGATGCGGTTCCAGCACGGGGTCGCGGCGCCCGGGTCCGCGTCGCCGAACACCAGGCGTCCTGCGGGATCGTTCCAGATCAGGGTCAGGTTCCAGTGGGCGGTCTGTTCGACCAGGTCGCGGAACTGGACCCGCCGCACCGTCGGGCTGAGGACCCCGGTGGAGTGGATCAGCGAGTGCGCCAGCAGGCGGGGGCGCAGCCAGTCGTGCGGATGGTGCGTGACGCGGGTCCGGCTCAGGATGGCCCAGCCCAGCAGCGGGGTCAGGCACAGCATCCAGAGAATGAAACGGGAGGTCTGCAGGTTCTTCAAGGGGGTGATCCCACGGGCGTCCCCACGGGTGCCCCGAAATGCAGGCCCAGATCGGCCCAGTACTCGTCCATCACGGGCGACATGGGCGTGCACATGTCGGACTTGTGGGCGGCGATGCGCAACGCCGCAAGACGGGAGGAGGTCTGGTGGTTTTTCATGACGATGGTGATTGGTTTGCCCATGGACGGGACGCCGCAGACGACCAGGCGCATGTTGGAGCCGGCCAGGCGCGTGCCCTTCCAGGCGCTCTGGTCCGCGCCTTCGACCGTCAGCGAGAGATCGCCGGCCGGACCATCGTAGTCCAGTCCGAAGTCCGTGCGCAGCTCCGTCCCGGGGACCATGAGCACGAGGCGCTTTTCCATGCGGGGAAACAGCAGGAACAGTTCCTCGCGTGGGTTGACGCCGTCGGCCTGCCGCTGTTCGGTGGTGCACCCGACCCAGCCGGATACGAACAGTCCAAGGGCGATCAGGCGTGCGCGTTTCATGTCGCGAATATAGGGAAATCCGCAGTGGAAGGCAAATACATGCCGATTTTTCTTGATTTTTCGTCCAACTTCTTGCGGTCTCGCACAATGTGTGCTAGGGTGTGCTTATGAAAGTCGTCTTCTGGATTCTCCCCCTGTTGATCGTCGGCCTCGGAAGCTCCCGTGCGTGGGCAGACATTTATCAGTATCTGGACGAAAGCGGCGTCGTGCATTTCACCAACAAGCCGCAGCCGGGCAAGAACTGGAAGCGCATCGTGCGCGAGTACAGCAAGGGCGACCGTTCCACCGCCACGGACCCCGGCGACGAGCCCGCCGGTACCGTAATCCCGCCGGCACCCAACCCGAAGTGCCCGACCTGTGACGTGGTGCCCGCCCGGGACGCCTCGCCCACCCGCTTCACGCGGTACGATCGCTTCATCACCGAGGCGTCGGGCCTCTACCAGATTCCGGTGCCGTTCATCAAGGCCATCATCAAGGCCGAGAGCGACTTCGACCCCCGGGTGGTCTCCTACAAGAGCGCCAAGGGCCTGATGCAGATCATCCCCGAGGTCGAGATCGACATGGGCGTGAAGAACGTGTTCGATCCCCGCGAGAACATCCTCGGCGGCACGCGGCTGCTGCGCTACAACGCCAACATCTTCCGCGGCGACATGGTGCTCACCATCGCCGCCTACCACGCGGGCCCAAACGCAGTGAAGAAGTACGGCGGCATCCCCCCGTATCCCAGCACCCGGGCCTACGTGCGGGCCGTCCTCAAGTATTACAAGCAATTCAAGGAAGCCGAGAGCGGCGGCAGCGTCCGGGCGCGCTGATCCTGCGCGGTCACAGGCGGATGTTGAACAGGTTGGTCAGGTAGCGGGCGTAGCTGCCGCGGGCGGGGGTATGCACCAGGTGCAGCGCCTTGCGGGCGATCAGCGGGATCATGAAGCGCGTGAGCCGGTCGGTGTGCTCGCGCAGGGTGGAGGGATCCGCCGAATAGTACTTGATGACCTGCTCCAGGTTGTCCGTGGCCATGGCGACCTCGGCCTGGATCTGGGCGAAGTCCTCGTCCTGGATCACCACGCCCGTGCCGCAGCATGAGGGACACAGCGGAAACACGTGCACCATGAACTTCGGGGACCCCGGCACCTCGAAGCAGTATGCGTCGGTGACGGAGCGATCCTTGCCCGGCCCGAGGAAGGCCGTGTCCGAGGACGAGATCAGGTGCCGATCGGCGTCATCTTCGGATTCGAGCTCGAAGCGCTGGTTGGACATGCAGATCGGGCAGGGCTTCACATCGGGGACATCGATCATGGTCGACCTCGCTGGGTGGAAGAAATCTCCCCGTCAGCCGGGAGAATACGGCATTATTTCACGTCCGGCGGGAAAATCAAGTTCCAGTTTATGTAAGGAGTCGGTTGCACAAACGTCAAAGCCTTGGCACACTGTCATGAACGCGTCGGGCCTTTCCGACTGCATCCCCGGGGCGGCTGGATTGTCCTTCCCCATCGAACGCCCGAAGGAGGTTCACATGAAAAAAACCATGTTCCTATCCACTTTGCTTGCGCTTTTCACCTTCAGTCTTCCGGCCTCGGCGAAGATCCTCGAGTTGTACCTGCAGCCGCAGGTGGGCGCCATGGGCGGCGTTTACTCCCAGAAGAAGCTCCCCTGGGGCGACACCGACCGCGCGCTCAACACCGAGGAAGACTACTTCATGCTCCACCGCGGCGGCTTCTACGGCGTGGCCATCGGCGCCGAGTTCATGTTCCTCGAGGGTCAACTCGAGGTGAACCAGTCGTTCAAGCAGGGGGGCGTGAGCTCGACCTACGTTTCGTTCACCGTGGGCCTCGACGCCGACTTCGAGGTCGACAAGGAGCAGAGCTGGACGCTGTTCCTGCTCGGTGGCGTTGCCCTGGGCACCGTCAACAATGACTGGCTGGAGAAGGAGGAGCCGCAGATCGCCCACGAGGATCTCGACGCCCAGATCGCGCTGGTCCGCGCCGGCGTCCGCTACGAGTACAAGTTCACCAGCTTGATCCGCCTCTCCATCGAGGGCGGCGTGGGCGCGCACATCCTCCAGCTCGCCCAGAAGGCGGCCAACGACGAGGACAGCCAGAGCTCGGGCGTGCACGTGTTCGGCCAGGTGGGCATCCGTTTCGTCTGGGATGTGTTCGGCGGCGGCAAGAAGCAGGCCTCGGACGACGATGACGAATAGACTTCTTCTTCCCATTCTCCTTCTGCTCTCCTTGCTTCCGCTGCACGGTTGCACCACCGCGAAGGAGACCAAGCCGGCCTGTCCGGGCGATCCCGCCTGCGTGTGCGACGACAGCGGCAATTGCGCCGTGTGCGGCGACTTCACCTGCGGATATCCCGAGACCTGCGAGACCTGCGCGGCCGACTGTGGCGAGTGCGGCGTGTGCGGCGACGACACCTGCTCCCTGGCGGAGACCTGCGGGACCTGTCCGGCCGACTGCGGCTATTGCGGGGAATGCGGCGACGCGATCTGTGACGAGGACGAGGCGGAGACCTGCGAGTCCTGCCCGGCCGACTGCGGCATCTGCCCGGCCCGCTGCGGCGACGACCTCTGCGCCAGCAACGAGACCTGCCGCACCTGCGAGACCGACTGCGGCGCCTGCCCGCCCACCTGCGGCAATGGCCTCTGTGACATGAGCGAGGACTGCCGCACCTGCCCTGACGAGTGCGGCACCTGCCCGACGCACTGCGGCGACGGGTACTGTCTGGCCGAGGAGCAGGAGGGCTGCCACAACTGCCCTGTGGACTGCGGCCCCTGCGACGCCGGCGGCGGGTGCTTCCCCAAGGACGCCCCCGGCTGCACGGACTGCGGCTGCGGCAACTGCGTGTGCCTGATCGAGCCCGGCTGCTGTCAGGGCGCCTGGAACGCCACCTGCGCGGCGCTGTGCGTCAACGAGTGTCAGGAGACCTGCGCGGCCTTCTGCGGCGACGGCGCCTGCGACGCCCCCGACGAGACCTGCGGGAGCTGTTCCGGGGACTGCGGCGCCTGTGTGCCCGCGTGTGGCGACGGCGCCTGCAACGGCGACGAGGACTGCCTCACCTGCGAGGGCGACTGCGGCGCGTGTGGCGTCCACGACGGCTGCACTGCGGATCCGGCGACCCCGGGCTGCACCACCTGCACGTGCTTCGACTGCGTCTGCGAGGCCGATCCGTTCTGCTGCATGTTCGGCTGGGACGACGCCTGCGTGACCGCCTGCGTGGCCTGCGGCCAGGGCTGCGCCCCCGACTGCGGCAACGGCGTGTGCGAGCCGTTTCTGCACGCGGAGAACGCCTACGTCTGCGGCGTCGACTGCGAACCGTACAACCGCTGCGGCGACGGCCTGTGCGCCCAGTCCGAGTCGCCGGTCACCTGCGCGATCGACTGCGGCCCCGTTCCGCCCGCGTGCGGCGACGGCGTCTGCACCCCGGCCGCGCGCGAGAACTGTTTTTCCTGCCCTGAGGATTGCGACGTCTGCGACCCCGGCGATCCCTGCGCCGTGCACACGTCCCCCGGCCTCGACGACGTGACCCCGCGCAACTGCGTGTGCGCCCAGGACCCGTTCTGCTGCGCGGTGGCCTGGGACTTCAACTGCGTGATCCTGGCCACCCACTTTTGTGCCTTCGAGTGCGGTGCGGCCGACTGCGGCGACGGCGAGTGCGGCGACGGCGAGAGCTGCGCGGTCTGCCCGCAGGACTGCGGCGCCTGCTCGCTGTGCGGCGACGGCACCTGTGCGGCCCACGAGGACTGCGCCTCCTGCGCGGCCGACTGCGGTCCCTGCCTGGCCTGCGGCGACGGCGTCTGTGACGTGATCGGCGCCACCGAGGACTGCCTCTCCTGTCCGGACGACTGCGGTCCGTGCTGGCACTGCCCCAACGCCCGCTGCGAGTTCGTCGACGGCGAGACGCCCCAGCTCTGCCCCGACGACTGCTATTGTGGCGACAACATCTGCCTGCTCGAGCACCGCGAGAACACGTTCACCTGTCCGCTGGACTGCTACTGCGGCGACGGCGTGTGCGAGACGGCCGCCGGCGAGACCCTGGCCCTGTGCCCGTTCGACAACTGCACAGAGTGAGCATGAAGGAAGCGCCCTTGTCATTGCGCCTCAAGCTCGAGCTCGCCCTGCTGATCGGACTGGTGGCGGCGGTCCTGGGAGGGCTGTGGCTGCATCCGGCTCCGCCCCGGCGCCACCCCGTCCTCTCCTGGGAGGGTCACGCCCAGGAAGTCCGGCAGGTTCCCCGAAACGGCGGGCTGGACGTCACGCTCTTCCATGTCTCGGATGTGCACGCCGGCGCCGAGGCCTGCGACAACCACACGGGATTCGCCGCTTTGGACCGCTGCGGGCCCATCGAGCCGTGGCACCATCGCCTCATCGAGCGCATGCGCTCCATGGCCGGCACGGACTTTCCCGAGGAGGTCGGCGGAGGCGCCGTGCAGCCCGCCAAGGCCCTCCTCGTGACCGGGGACGTCACCCAGGACGGGAAAGAGGCCGAGTGGGCCGCCTACCTCAGGCTCTTCGGACCCGGCAGCGGGCTCCCCTTCGCGGTCTGGGACTTCCCGGGCAACCACGACCTGCGCCACCCGGCGTTGACGCGCCTGCAGTTCCTGCTGCGCCAGGGCGGCTCCCGCTACGTACGGGACCTCGGCGACCTGCGCCTCATCGCCCTCGGGGAGGCGCCCGATCAGGACGACCTCGTCTGGCTTCGCGGTGTGCTCGCCAGCACCGGCCGGGCGCGGCCCGTCATCGTCGCCCTGCACCTGCCCTTCGAGGGCCCCTATTCGTATAACTGGTTCACGCGGGACACCTTCACCGAGAGCCTCGGCAGGCTCCTGGAGGGCTTCAACATCATCGCCATCCTCCATGGCCACTACCACGAGAGCGGCTTCTACCGCTGGAAGGGCTTCGACGTCTACAACATCGGGAGCGTCAAGCACCACCACCGGGACTTCGGCGTGCTCCATGTCACCGACACGCACCTGATCTACGCGGCCTGGAACCTGGAGTTCAACGACTGGTGGTGGATCCACAGCAAGCCCATCAACGGCCACCCGGGCCCGGAGACGCTGAAGATCCTCCGCGGCGCCCCCTGGGTGCCCTATCCTCAGTCCGCGGATTGACCACGACAGTCAGGTGAATTCCCCTCGACGATCCCATCTGCGCCTCGTGTCCGGAACTTGCCAGTCGCGTAGCGGACTGGACAGGTCCATCCCGGGATGGAGCTGCGCGACGCCCATCACCTTCTTCGAGGCCGATGTGACGTGGTGGCGGGGCGAGCGAGCGCTCGCACATCCGCCGGGCTGACTACTGGCTGGTTGACATCCATTTGTCGTGAGCCGCCACCGCGGGCCGGTTGCTCCGATGCCACTCGCGAGGCATTGAGATCCACGGTGCGACCTCAGGCGAGCGGGCGTCGACCTCATCGCTCATCGGCCACTTGCCGGGAATGCCACTATGGGCGACCCACTCGAAGCTGACCGGAGCGAGCCACAGTTGGTCGGCGGCGACCAACAGCGAGGATTGCGGCGTCATGGAGTCGCCGTTCTTCCAACGCTTGCCCAGCTCGCCCCGGCTGAGAACCGTGGCGGCACGTCCGGTGATGAGATCGACTCGGCTGACGCTCAAGAAGGTCCTCCCCCGCTCCGGGCCGTCGCGAAGCATTACGAGGTGATGGATCGCCACCGCGGGCTGGCCGGGAACCGGTGTCATCTGCGAGACATTGAGGTCAGGAAGCGCGTTGGGGTGAAGCGACATCTTAATCTTGCCGCTGGCGGCGGCGAGGACATGGATCTCTCTGCTCTTGATTCCGTAGACGTCATCACGTCCGACCGCGACGCAGAGCAGCCGTCCGTCGCCGGAGAACTGGATCTCCGCCGAGCTGTCAGCGCGGTCCTGACGAGCTGAGGGGCGGGGCAAAGGGCTGCTCGAGGGCGGCGCGATCTTCTTTCGATTCTTGTCGGGTGGAGCGGCTGGTGCGGCGCCTTGTTTGGGCGGATCGATTGGTGGCAGGGGCGTTCGCCACTGGGTCTTGAGGGTGGCGCAGTCGAGGGCGGTGACGTGCCATCGAGGGTTGTCATCGCTCGGATCGGGAACCTCGACCAGCGCGACCAGCGAACCGCCTCCCGCGACGCCATGGTCGTATCGCAGATAACCGTTGCGCATGGGGGTGGTGACCTCGAGGAGCCGCTCTGCTTGCACGGTGAGGGTCTCGCGATTGATCGAGGCCAACCACAGCCGTTCTCGCCGGTCCCGCGCTGACGACCAATCGTTGCCAGGGACCGGGCTCCACATCGCCACCACCGCGCACTTCGATCTGGGGTCACCGACCGTCGCTTTCGGGTGCCAGTAACCCTCGGGCGGGGCGAGGGCGCCGGTTCTGTCGTCGCTCGTTCGAGCTACCCTGTACCGGTACTCCTCGGGGAACTCCTCGAGGTAGAGCAGACTCCCCTGGTCGTCGGGAGCGCCGATCGGCCAGCCCTGAACCGCCTTGACCAACTCGAGCTTCGAGCCCAAGAGTTTGAGCACTCCGGGCACCTGATCCTCGTATCGACCATACTCCCTCTCGAGCCAGCCTCCGCGAACCTCGGCGACGAGGTAGGTGGAAGCTGGGGAGAGGTAGAGGCGAGTAGCGCCACTCGCCGCCGGGATCGCTGTCACGTGAATAGTCGCCTTTCCAGCTTCGGTGCGGCATCCGCCCGCCAACACTATCACCGCAGCCAGGGCTCCCAGCAGCGCGACAGGTAGACTACGAGGGTGAAATCGTGCGCCGAGCTTATTTGCCATATTGGGGGGATAGGAAGTTTCATCCACGATTTTGCCTCCGGTGGGTACTATCCCCGAGGGTGCAACTGAAGTCAAGGTGCGGTGATTTTGGGGTAAAAAGGGGTTTGCGAGGTGCGTCCTCAAGCTGAGATCCTGATTTATCCTGTCAAATGGGCGAAACGGGATGGTCCCGTGCTATCCGGTTAAAGACTCCCGGTGCCCGGCGCGGGCTGCGCGCATGCATCGCACCGGGGAATGTTTTTCCAGCTGTGCAGGCGGCTGAAGTTTTGATATTTTGCTTCACGCCACCTGAACGACATGACGTCCGGTCGCACCTGGAGTACTGAACCAATGAAACACCTCCTCTTCTTATTTCCGCTTCTCTTCTTTGTTTCCTCCGGTTGCAAGACACAAGTCAAGGTCAGCGACAATTGCGGCGACGGCTTCGTCGATCCCGGCGAGTCGTGCGACGGCGCCGACCTGGCTGGCGCCTCCTGCGCCAACTTGGCGTTCTACCGCGTCATCGGCCAGCTCTCCTGCCGCGCCGACTGCTCGTTTGACACGTCGGACTGCGGAGGCCGCTGCGGGGACGGGACCATCGACGCCGCCGACGGGGAGTCGTGCGACGGCTCCAACCTCAACGCGAACACCTGCCAGACGCTGAACTTCTCAGGCGGTACGCTGGCCTGCGGCGCCGACTGCCGCTACGACACGACCGGCTGCCTGGCCACCTGCGGCAACAGCCTGCTCGAGGCCGGCGAGGCCTGCGACGACGGCAACCCCACCGCCGGGGACGGCTGCGGTACCACGTGCGTCATCGAGGAGGGTTTCACCTGCGACAACACGGGCTCGCCGTCCCAGTGCGCGACGGTCTGCGGCGACGACATGAAGCGCGGGACCGAGGTCTGTGACGGCGCGGAGCTGGGCGGGCGGACCTGTGTCACGGAGGGCTACCACGGGGGTGACCTGCACTGCACGACGGCCTGCTCCCTGGATTACACCGCCTGCGAGGCCACCGGGCGCTGCGGCGACGGTGAGCTCCAGACGACCTTCGGCGAGCAGTGTGACGGCGCGAATCTGGGCGGCCAGACGTGCGCCGGGCTGGGGCACACGACCGGCGCGCTCGCCTGCGACGGCGCCTGTGCGTTCGATGAATCCGCCTGCACCACCTGCGGCGACGGCAACATCGAGGGCGCCGAGCAGTGCGACGGCGCGAACCTGGCCAACCAGACGTGCGCACTGCAGGGCTTCGACGGGGGGACGCTGGTCTGCGGCGCCGACTGCGACTTCGACCTTGGAGGCTGCTACAGCGTGAACTGCGGGGACGGGAGCATCACGGGCGCCGAGCAGTGCGACGGCGCGAACCTGGCGGGCCAGACCTGTGTCTCCCTGGGCTACGCGTCAGGCTCCCTGGGGTGCCAGGGCAACTGCCGGTTCGACCTGTCCTCGTGCACCCGCTGCGGCGACGGCGCCATCGACATCGGCGAAGCCTGCGACGGCGAAAATCTCAACGGCCACACCTGCGGTTCCCAGGGCTTCATCGGCGGCGTCCTGGGCTGCAACGCCGCGTGCACCTTCAACTACTCGGGCTGCCACTTGTGCGGCAACGCCCTGGTGAACCCCGGCGAGGACTGCGACGGCACGAACCTCGCCTTCCAGACCTGCGTCACCCAGGGCTACGTCTTCGGGACCCTGGATTGCTCCCCGGGTTGCCTGTTCGACTATTCCGGCTGCTCCCGGTGCGGCGACGGCGTGGCCAACGACGGCGAGCCCTGCGACGGCGTCGACTTCGGCGGGCTCACCTGCCAGACCGAGGGCTTCGGCGAAGGCACCCTGACCTGTGACGTTGCCTGCACCTTCTCCACCTTGGGCTGCTACAGTTGGACCCAAATCTCCGCCGGCCTCGAGCACACCTGCGGCGTGCGCCAGGACGGCTCCGCCTGGTGCTGGGGCGTGGGCACCTCGGGACGCCTGGGGAACGGCGCGACCAATGACTCCCTGGTGCCCGTGCCGGTGACCGGACTCGGCTCAGGCGTCTCATTCATCAGCGCCGGTGGGCAACACACCTGCGCCATCGTCCGCGGCGCGGCGAAGTGCTGGGGGGAGAACGGTCAGGGCCAGCTCGGGGACAACACCAACACCGATCGCACGACGCCGGTGAACCCAGTCGGGCTCTCTTCGCTGGTCACGTCCATCTCCGCGGGGGAGCAGCACACCTGCGCGGTCCACTCCGGCGCGGCGAAGTGCTGGGGTAACGGCTACAGCGGAGAGATCGGCGACAACTACAATGTGGACAGAGACGAACCCACCCAGGTCCAGGGCCTCACGACGGGCGTCACGACCATCAGCGCCGGCGGGCAGCACTCCTGCGCGGTCGTCTCGGGATCTGCCAAATGCTGGGGCGCCGGCCTCACCGGCCAGTTGGGCAACAACGCCTTCGTGAACAGTTACACGCCGGTGAACCCAGTCGGGCTCTCTTCGCTGGTCACGTCCATCACAACTGGCCAATCGCACACCTGCGCCATCGTCAACGGCGCAGGGAAGTGCTGGGGGCGCAACAACCGGGGCCAACTTGGGAACAACTCGACCACCAGCCGTCAGTTCCCCGTCGACGTGGTCGGCCTGGATGCGAACGTCTCGGTCCTCTCCGCCGGCTTCGAACACACCTGCGCGATCCAGAACGGCGTCGCGTTCTGCTGGGGCGGCAACGCCTCCGGCCGGCTCGGTGACGGCACCTCCACCCAGTCCACCGTTCCGGTCGCGGTGAGCGGCTTCTCCCCGACCCCGCTGCGGATCTCCGCCGGAGGCCAGCACACCTGCGGCGTGCGAAACCTGCAGGCCTGGTGCTGGGGCGCCAACGGCTTCGGCCAGCTCGGCGACGGCACCACGACCGTCCGGCTGCTGCCCACCCGGGTGCCGTAAGCGCCCTCTGTTCGTCAGGTTCGATGGTCCTCGATTGGCAAGCCCTGTCCCCTGGGCCCTGTCCCCAGGGCCGGGGAGGGAAAGCGTCCGTCGGTCTGGCCGGCGGACGGGTTCGTCAAGGGCGGAACGTTGACATTCATCTTGACGGAGTCGGGCGGATGTGGGTGGATCGGTGGGCGGTGCAGGCCGTACGCGGAGGGAGACGCCATGATGCAGGAAGATCGTGCTGGGATGACGGGACGCCGTGAACGCGGACGCGCCGGACGCTTGTGGCTGATGGGCGCGTGGGTCCTGCTGGCGGCGGCGTGCACCTCGGGGGTGAAGGCTCCCAAGGCGGCGCCCCACCTCTGGCAGCACGAACTGGAGGACTACTGGTTCGGGCGCGCGCCGAAGTTCGCCGGGGAGTTGAAGCTGAATCCGCTGTTCCTGCGGTGGGACAAGGGGACCGT
>PHAZ01000126.1 GCA_002841825.1 Deltaproteobacteria bacterium HGW-Deltaproteobacteria-22
ATCCGCCGCGGTCAGGTTGAACCGCTCAGATGCCGGGATCTCCTCATGCAGGACCACGCGCCGCACCCCCTCGGTCAGTTCGGACAGCGTGATGCAGTTGGCCTCGTTGATGCATTCGGGGAAGACCGATGTGCCGTCGCGGGCCGGGATGGTGCCCGTGTTGCCGCCCTGCGAGTACGAGATCGCCGGCGAGTGCCGCAGGTTGGACTCCGGCAGCGGGTGGGTGTAGCGACGCTGCAGCACGAGGGAGGGCATGCCGCGGGCGCCCGACAGCAGGTCGCCGTTGATCTCCTCGAAGCCGCCGATCTCCATCAGTCGGTTGTAGGCGACGTTGTCGGAGACGCGGATGGCCAGGTCGATGAGGTTCTGCACGGTGCCGTTGTACGAGCCGTCGTCGTCGGTGAAGCCCACGGTCGCGGCGCTGGTGCAGCCCACGGTCGCGAGCTCGTGGAGCGCGCCCACGGCCGCCAGAAGCTTGACGGTGGAGGCGGGCCAGTACACGCCCGGGGAATAGGTGAAGCCCTCCCCGGCGCGGGAGAAATAGGTGAAGTCCAGTTGGTCAAGGCCGTCGGAGGCCAGGCCGGCGAACAGGTAGGTGCCCGCGGGCGGCGTGTAGCCCGCAGCCGCAAAGGCCGCGGCGAGGTGATCGCGGTCGGCGGTGACCTGCACCATGGTGGCCCAGTCCCAGTCGCCCAGCGCGTTGTCGACGATGGGAACGTGGACACCGGCGTCGGCGTCGGCGTCGGCGTCGACGTCAGCGTCTGACACGTCCGACACGTCCGACAGGTCCGACAGGTCCGACAGGTCCGACAGGTCCGATGCGTCGTCCCCCGCGTCGGACGTCGGCTGGTTCGTGCGCACCGGCGAGCAGGCCGCAGCCGCGAAGAGAATCACCCATGCGCAAAGCGTCAATAAATTACGCAACTCACTCCTGTTCCTTATTTATAGCCCAGCTTGCGGGCCATCTTGAATATTTTACTCTCGGCCTTCGTCTGCAACTGTCGAACGCGCTCGCGGGTGATCTCGAGCTTCTCGCCGACCTCCTGCAGGGTCAGGACCTCCTGTCCGTGAAGGCCGTAGCGCAGCTCCAGGATCTTGCGTTCCCGCGGGCTCAGTTCCAGCAGCAGGTCCTCGAGCCAGCGGAAGTCCATGTGGCGGCTGACCTCCTCCTCGGGGGTGCGGACCTCCGCATCGGGGAGGATCTTCTGCAGCGTCTCCTCATCCTCGTCGTTGCCCAGCGGCTTGTCGATGGAGATCGTGCTCTGGGTGCGCTGCAGGATGCCGTGGATGCGCGCCGGATCGAGGCCCATCTTTTTGGCGACCTCGTCGAGGGGGGGCTCGGTGCCCGCCACGCTGGTCATCTCGCTCATCACGCGCAGGATGCGGTTTTTTTCCTCGCGCACATGCCCCGGGATGCGGATGGTGGCCCCCTGGCAGGCGACGGCGCGGTTGAGGGTGTGCTTGATCCACCAGGTCGCGTAGGTGGCCAGGCGCGACCCCTTGGTCGGGTCGAAGCGCTCCACCGCCCGCAGCAGGCCGATGTTGCCTTCGCCGATGAGGTCGGCCAGATCCACGCCCTGCTCCTGGTATTTGCGGGCGAAGAAGATGACCAGACGCTGGTTGGCCAGCACGAGGTTCTCCCGGGCCTTCTGGAAGTCCTCTACCTTCTGGAAATAGTCGTTGGCGATGGTCGTGAACGTCTCGGGGTCGGCCCCGTAGCGCTCGATGAAGTCCCGCAAATAGGCCGTCTTCTTCGAGCGGGCGCGGGCCAGATCGTCGAGGCCGGCCTGGAAATGAACGCCGAGATCATCGAAGAACTCGTTGCGCAGGGCGTACTGGACGTGCTTCTCCATGAGCTCCGAGCGGCGCATGATCAGGCGGCGGATGGCGCCGCGGACGTTGCGGACCAGATCCGGGTCCTTCTGCGCGACCGCCTCCTGGGCCTTGGCCGAGAGCTTCTCGCCGGTGGACTCCAACTGGCGCAGCAGCACCGTGAGGTTCTCGACGACCTCGACCATGCTGCTCTCGCCGGCGCTCTCGTCGCGGGGATCCTCGAAGTACTGCCAGACGCGGCCGTTCTGCCGCAGCACGAACTGCAGGATGCGGCTGAAGATGTCCTCGACGCAGCGGACCGAGAGGGCCGCCACGATGGCCTCCTTCTTGCCGTGGAACATGATGTTGGCGAGCTCGAACTCACGCTCGCGGGTCAGGATTCCATGCTCGTTGTAGTGCGGGAAGCTCTCGGTGGAGAGCACCTTCTCGAGCTCCTCTGCCAGCTCGCCATCATCCTCGTCGCCGGAGGGCCCGGGATCGTCGTCGTCGGTGTCGTCGGGATCGGGCATGTCCTGATCCTCGACCACGAAATAGCCGTCATCCTCGAGCAGCTGGATCAGGTGTTGCACCTCATCGCCGTCGAGGGAGACGATGCCAGCGAGCCAGGCCTCGGGCGCAATGGCCCCGTCGGGCGCGGCAGCCTTCGCCATCTTCTTGAAAACCTTCTCGACAGGGCTCTGAGTCTTCTTGGCCATCTTCACATACCCAAATTCCGGGCGCCGATTTAATCACATTTTTAAGCGGGAATGAAACCTTTTTCCTGTCGGAACCGAAATTATTGATGGAACCGTTGCTCCGAAATGCATGACGCCGGGCAGGATGGGTTCGACGGAAATTCCTTGCATGGTGTTTGACATCGTGTATATATGCGTCCTGTACAAAACTGGAGGCAACATGAAAAACTCACTTCCCATTTTCATTTTGTTGGCATTGGGCTTTGCCGGCTGCGAGACCAACGCGGCCAAGACACCGCAGATCCTGGTGGAGCTGCAGGACGCGACCTCGGCGCAATGCCCGTCGGGCGGCACCGTGATCGTCACCGGGACGGACAAGAACAGTTCCGGGACCCTCGACGAGGACGAGATCACCGGCACCCGCGTGGTCTGCAACGGCGTCGACAGCCGCACGCTGGTGCGCGTGCTCGAGGAGTCCCCCGGCGTCAACTGCACCGAGGGCGGCCAGCGCATCGAGACCGGCGCCGACGATGACGCCGATGGCGTGCTCGACGACGGGGAGGTGGACGAGGTCTCCTACGTGTGCAACGGCGCCACCGGCCAGTCCAGCCTGATCCGCTCCGACGCCGAGCCCGCCGGCGAGCACTGCGGCGAGGGCGGGACTGCCATCAGTTCGGGCCTCGACGACAATGGAAACGGCGTCCTCGACGACGACGAGATCGATCAGACGGAGTACGTCTGCAACGGACTGCCCGGATCCGGGATGAACAGCCTCGTGAGCGTGCTCGAGGAATCCGCGGGCGCAAACTGTCCGAGCGGCGGGTACGGCATCCGCTCCGGCCTGGACACCAACGGCGACTTCCTGCTGCAGCCCGGCGAGGTGCAGAACACCGTGTACGTGTGCGACGGCTCAGACGGCGCCACGAGCCTGATTCGGCGCGAGGACGAGCCCGCCGGCGGCAACTGCCCGTTCGGCGGCCAGGTCGTGCTCACCGGCCTCGACGCCGACGGCAACGGTTACCTCGATGACATGGAGGCCCAGAACACCAGCTACGTCTGCCACGGCGCCGATGGCGCTGACGGCATCGACGGTCTGAACAACCTGTTCGAGACCGCCCCCGAGCCCGCCGGGGCCACCTGCGCGGCCGGCGGCCTGTGGATCCTCTCCGGGCCCGACTCCGACGGCGACGGCGTCCTCGACTCCGGTGAGATCCAGGTCCAGGAGGTCGTTTGCAACGGCCTCGACGGCACTGACGGAATCAATGGCTACACCAGCCTGGTGCTGGTCACGGCGGAACCTGTGGGAGCGAACTGCGCGACCGGCGGACAGAAGGTTCAGGCGGGGCTCGATCTGGATCGTGACGGCGTGCTCGACTCAGGGGAAGTGACCCAGACGCAGTACGTGTGCCAGGGCGCCGACGGCAGCGACGGCCTGCAGTCCCTGGTGACGGTCACGGTCGAGCCCGCGGGCGTTCATTGCGCCGGCGGCGGGATCCTGGTGCAGGGCGGCCTGGACGCGGACGCCGACGGCATCCTCGATGCAGGGGAGGTCACGCAGACTCAGTATGTCTGCGATGGCGCCGATGGCCTGGACGGCCTGGATGGCACCGACGGCCTGCAGTCCCTGGTGCGTCAGACAGTGGAATCCGCTGGTGCGAACTGTGCCGCCGGCGGGACGCGGATCCAGTCCGGTCTTGATCTCAACTCCAGCGGCATGCTCGACGCGGGCGAGGTCCTGCAGACGCAGTACGTGTGCAACGGCGCCGACGGCAGCGATGGTTCCAACGGCCTGACGGCGCTGGTGCGCCAGACGGCAGAGCCTGCGGGCGCCAACTGCGCCACCGGCGGGACCAGGCTCGACTCCGGCCTCGACGCCAACGTCAACGGCACGCTGGACTCCGCCGAGGTCGCCCAGACGCGCTACATTTGCAACGGCATCCACGGCGCCGACGGCAGCGACGGCAGCGACGGCCTGACCGGCCTGGTGCGGCAGACGGCCGAACCAGTGGGCGCCAACTGCGCCACCGGCGGCACGAAGGTGCAGTCGGGCCTGGACCTCAACGGCAGCGGCGTGCTCGACCTCGGCGAGGTGACCGCGACGCAGTACGTGTGCAACGGCGCGGCCGGCGCCGACGGCAGCGATGGCACCGACGGCCTGACCAGCCTGGTGCGCGTGACCCTTGAAGCGGCCGGGGCCAACTGCGCCGATGGCGGACTCAAGCTCGAGTCCGGTCTGGACGCCAACGGCAGCGGCGTGCTCGACCCCGGCGAGATCACGCAGACGCAGTACGTGTGCCACGGCGTCGACGGCCTCGACGGCGTTGACGGCAGCGACGGCCTGGCGGGCTTCAACTCCCTGGTGGCGCTCACGCTCGAACTCGCAGGGGCCAATTGTGCCGCTGGCGGCACGAAGGTGCAGTCGGGCCTGGACACCGACGCCGACAGCACGCTGGACGCCGGCGAGGTGACCTCCACGCGCTATGTCTGCAATGGCATCGCAGGCAGCGACGGCGCCGACGGGGTGACCTCCCTGGTCGCCACCTCCATCGAACCCGCAGGCGCCAACTGCGCGGCCGGCGGCACGAAGGTGCAGTCCGGACCCGACACCGACGGGGACAACACCCTCGATGCCGGTGAGGTGACCTCCACGCAATACGTCTGCCACGGCGAGGACGGCAGCGACCTGCTGCTGCGCGCCTCCAACGCGGCCTGGGGCGGCGTGTGCACCTTCGGCGGCGTCAAGCTCGAGACGGGCGTGGATCTCAACGCCAACGGCACCCTCGACGACCCCGAGGTGACCCGCACCCAGTACGTCTGCAACCAGTACAACCGCTTCGTCGCGATCAGCGCAGGGCAGTATCACACGTGCGCGCTCAAGGCCGACGGCTCGGCCTGGTGCTGGGGATCCAATACCTATTCCCAGTTGGGAGATGGCACGAATGTCTGGCGAAATGTCCCGGTTCCAGTGTCCGGGCTATCCTCCGGCACAGCCTTGATTTCGGCCGGCGGTTATCATTCCTGCGCAATCAAGACGGATGGAACCAGTTGGTGCTGGGGCTTGAATAATTATGGTCAGATCGGTGACGGGTCGGTCTTGACGCGCAGCGTTCCGGCCGCCGTGGCGGATTTGGCATCTCAAGCTTCCGGCATTTCCTGCGGCAGCCTGCATTCCTGTGCGGTGCTCGCGAATGGTTCGGTCTGGTGCTGGGGAAGCAACTCTTACGGTCAACTGGGCGACGGCTCTACGACGGACAGGAAACTACCCGTTGAAATCACCGGTATTACAGCGGCGGCTCAAGTGTCCTGCGGTGAACGGCATACTTGTGCAGTCAAGCAGGATGGTTCGGCGTGGTGTTGGGGCAATAACTTGGTGGGCCAGCTGGGCGATGGCACCAACGTGGACAAGCTGGTTCCTACGGCGGTCTCGGGTGCATCCGGTGACGTGGCGGTCATTTCGGCAGGTATGCTGCATTCCTGCTTGGTGCGGGAATCGGATTTGGCTGCCTATTGTTGGGGAAACAATGGCGCTGGTCAACTTGGCGATGGCACCAATGTGAGCAAGAATGTTCCCACTCTGGTACCGAGCGCCTCCGGTACTACCATTTCGGCTGGGAGGGACCATTCGTGTTCCGTACGCTATTCTGGAAGCGTCAAATGTTGGGGATTCAACAGCAATGGGCAGCTCGGAGATGGGACGACCACTTCCAGCAATCTCTCGGTGGCTGTCTCTAATCTTTTTTCTGGCGCATCCGTTTCCGCTGGGGGATATCATACATGCGTCGTGAAGACCGATGGAACAGCCTGGTGCTGGGGCCAGAACACGTATGGCCAGCTAGGTTTTGGATCATCTCTTTCTTCCTACGTTCCCGCCGAAGTATTTGGACTCGATATCGCCCCGTGATCCTCCCTTGAACGCGGCTTTGCCATGCCTTCGAACCTACAAATGACCGTCAGCGGGAGACCATCACCGGGGTGGAACTGAACGGGGCCGTGAACACGAGGTTGCCCAGCTGGCGCTGGTCGTTGCGGCCCCAGCACCAGACGACGCCGGTGTTGGTGCGGGCGCACGTGTGGAACTCGCCGCAGGAGACCTCGGCCACGGCGGGGAGGCCGGCCACCACCGTGGGGACATGGGTCGAAGGGGCGGCGTTGCCGAGCTGGCCGAAGTCGTTGCGGCCCCAGCAATAGACGGCGCCGGTGATGGTCACGTTGCAGGCATGCTGACCGCCGGCGCTGACGCTCAGGCTGTTGGACATACCGGTGATGGCCTGCGGCGTCGACAGGAAGGGGGTCGTCGTGGATACCGACAACTGTCCGTAGTCGTTGCGGCCCCAGCAGAAGACCCCGACGCTGTTGCGGGCGCAGGTGAAGAGCTTGCCCGCGGAGACCTGGACAACGTTGCTGAGAGAGGAGCCCCCCGGGATGGAGAGGTTGGTCGTGTCCCCGTTGCCGAGCTGGCCGTAGGCGTTGCCGCCCCAGCAATACAGCGCGTTGTCGGTCGTGATCGCGCAGGTGTGGTCCTCGCCGGCGCTGACGAGGTTGAAGTAGTCCGATCCACTTGCGACAACAGCCGGAACCCCCTCCTTGACGCTGGTGTTGCCGCGTCCCAGCTGGCCCACCTGGTTGGCGCCCCAGCACCAGACGTCGCCCGCAGGAGTATCCACCGCGCAGGAGTGGTTCAAACCGGCAGAGATGGAGATGATGGAGGATATGGGGGGGGGATCGGGGAGGGGGATATTGACCCCAATTGGCAATGGAAAGTCCATGTAAGGATCGTCCAGACCTTCCCCGAGCTGGCCCAGGGTGCCCTCGCCCCAGCACAGGGCGCCGCCGTTGTTGGTTCCGCACGTGTGGAAGCCGCCGGCCGAGATCAGTTCAGCGCCGGAGTAGGTGTTCAGTTTCACCGGGTACGGCTGGTTGATCCAGTTGGAGTTGCCGATCTGGCCCCAGGTGCCCTGTCCCCAGCAGAAGAACGAGTGCGGCGTGCCGGCCAGGGGGGTCCCGATGACGCAGGTGTGGTTGTAGCCGGCGTCCAGCACATGAGCCATCTCGCAGTTCCGGGCATCGCGGGCGCAGAAACTGTTGCAGGAGAGGGTGCCCAGCCCGAAGCCCCGGGTCTGGCAGGTCTGGCCGGCCAAATCGGCGCCGTCGCATTCCTCGCCGAACGCCGTCTGGGCGAGGCCGTCGCCGCAGAACCCCGAGCAGTTGTCGTTCAAAATCGTGTCGCAGCTCCCGGAGCAGGTGAGGGTCCCCTCGTAGAAGCCGTTGTCCTGGCAGGTCGCAGTGCCGAAGGCGGTGCCGTCGCAGGATTCGAGGCCATTGAGCACGCCGTCACCACAATACTCCGTGCAGCCGTCGAAGTTGAGGGTGCAGTCACCGTTGCACGCGGGAATACCGGTGTATCGACCCACATCCTGGCAGTTGGCACCGTTGAGGGCGGCGCCGTCGCATTCCTCCCCGAAGGCGGTCTGCACGCGGTTGTCGCCGCAGCGACCGAAGTCCTCGCAGGGGGTCAGTTCGAAAGCGCACGGGATGTCCCAGGAGTCCTCCGGTTGGCAGGCCAGCGTTCCGCCGTAGTACCCCATGGACTCGCAGGTCTCCCCGTTGAGGTCGTCTCCGTCGCAGGCCTCGAAAGTGGTCTGAAGCTGGTCGTCGCCGCAGGCACCGTAGCAGTCGGAGTAGTCGAGGGTGCAGTCGTCGGTGCAGGCGACCTGACCGTCATAGAACTCCAGATCCAGGCAATTGGCGCCCTGCAGTTGGGCGCCGTCGCAGGCCTCGTCGCCCTGGATCTCCCCGTCGCCACAGCGCCCGAGGGCCTCGCAGGAGGCGAGGTTGAAGTGGCAGTCATTGCCGCAGGACAGGTAGCCGCCGTAGTAGCCCAGGGCCTCGCAGTTCTGTCCGTCCAGGTTGGTGCCGTCGCAGTCCTCCTCGCCGGCCTGGATTTCCCCGTCGCCGCAGCGCCCCACGCAGGCGCTGGTGTCGATGGTGCAGGCGGCGGTGCAGGTGAGGTCGCCCATCTGTACGTAATAGCCCAGTGAGGCACAGTCGGGGGCCACGAATTCGGTCCCGTCGCACTCTTCACCAGGGTCGAGGAAGTTGTCGCCGCAGGTCTCGGTCACGGTCACACCGTCGTCGCAACTCCAGAAGGTCAGCAGGGTCAGAAAAAGAAGGGGAAAGGTGTAATATTTCATCAAAGACTCCAAATACTTTGCCCGGTTGGCCGGGAAATCAGGTTCCGGGTAACAGTGTATCCGTGTGTCAGTACCTGTCAATTCGAAATCCCCGTGGCACGAAGGTTCGGACGCGGGTTGCGTATCGTACGAAGGTGATTATGCTGGACGGCGCCGCGATGTCGGCGGGGAGGTTCGGATGGAATTTCAAGGCATGAAAATCGTTCTCGGTGACGGCATGAAGGTGGATGTGATCGACGGCCCCATGACGATTCGCACGGATCAGCCCGTCTCCGTGGGCGGGGAGGGGAGTGCTCCGTCGCCCTACCAGTTGTTCCTGGCGAGCCTGGCCGCCTGCGCCGGATTCTATGTGAAGCGCTACTGCCAGACCCGCGGGATCAGCGAGGAGGGCATCGCCCTGACGCAGGAGATGCTCGCCGGCGACGACGGCCGCCTGGGCACCATCCGCATCGCGATCCAGCTGCCGCCAGGCTTCCCTGAGGAGCACAAGGCCGCCGTGCGTCGCGCCGCAGAACACTGCGCCGTGAAGAAGACCATCGCGAACCCCCCCGCGTTCGACATCGTCCTGGAATAGGAGATTACGGAGAAGATCAAAAAAGACTGCGGAGAAGACTGAGGGGGAGCGGAGAAGCCGGACGCGTGTATCCAGTTTGGACGATTCGCTCGATTTGCACGCCCGGGTAATGTCCGAAGTTGACCAGCAGTCCCAGATGTAATCCACAGGTCGCCAGATAATTCCTCAACTGTGCCCGATGTTCGTTGAGGAGGCTGTTCACGGCTTTGAGTTCCACAATGACCTTGTCAAAGCAGATAAAGTCAGGCTTGAACGTGTGTGAGATGATGTGCCGTTTGTATTGGATTGCCAGGGCTGGTTGTTCCCTGAACGGAATGCCGCGTACCTTAAATTCTCTGCACAGGCATTCCTGGTAGACAGATTCAAGAAAACCATATCCGAGAACGTCGTGGACTTCGAAGATGGCCCCTCGGATTCGGTAACTTTCGTTAGCGTGAATGAGTTTCTCCATGGACACCTCCGATTCCATTATCGCCTCGTCGAGGTCCACGTTGCAGGCTCGTGCTGCAATTTGACTTTTCGTCCGTCTTCTCCGCAGTCTGCTCTTCCTTCCTGTCCTCCGTTTGGATCGTATCTGGCGCAGCTCTTTGGGTTGTTGTATCCTGCCGCGGCGAAAAGTCGTCCGTGGTCGCCGCGGGCGCCAAGAGGTGCATCCATGAAAACACCGGTAGCCATCCTGGGGGCCACAGGGTCCGTCGGGCAGCATTTCCTGTCGCTTCTGGCAGATCATCCGGACTTCGAGATCGTCAGGTTGTTCGCGTCGCGTCCGCGTCCGCACCTCGCAGCGGGGTCGTGGGTGGCCTCGCTGCCGCCACCGGCGGATCTGGAGCGGCTGCCCGTCGAGACCATGACCGTCGAGGCCGTGCGTGCGTCCGGCGCTCGGGCCGTGTTCTCGGCGCTGCCCGCCTCCGTGGCCGGCACCATCGAGCGCACCCTGGTCGACGCCGGCATCGCCGTGTTCTCCAACGCCAGCTCCCATCGCATGGACGCAGACGTGCCAATCCTGATCCCGGAGGCCAACGCGCCGCACCTGGACGTGTGCCCGAAGGGCCGCGCGCCGCTGGTGGCCAACTCCAACTGCTCGGCGTCGGGCCTCGTCGTCGTGCTGGCCGCGCTGGCGCCCCTGGGCATACGGGCCGTGCACGTGGCGACCTACCAGAGCGTGTCGGGCGCCGGATATCCGGGCGTGCCCGCCATCGACATCATGGGCAACGTGCTGCCGTACATCGGCAAGGAGGACGAGAAGATCGTCGCCGAGACCCGCAAGATGCTGGGAACCTTCGACGGGGCGCGCATCGTCGAGCACCCGATGGAGGTCGTCGCCTGCGCCTGCCGCGTGCACACCGCGTTCGGGCACCTGGAGTCGGTGTTCATCGAGGTGGAGACGCCCGGCGATGCCGCGCAGGCCGTCGCGCTCCTGCGGGAGTTCCGTGGGCACGAGGCCGCCTGGAACCTGCACTCGTCGCCCCGGCACCCGATCCATGTCTTCGATGATCCCGCCCGTCCGCAGCCCAAGAAAGACGCCACCCTGGGCGGCGGCATGGTCGTGTCGGTGGGCACCGTCAAGCGCGCCGGGAACACGATTTCCCTGCGGCTGCTGGTCAACAACGTCGTGCGCGGCGCCGCCGGCGGCAGCGTCCAGAACGCCGAGCTCGCGCTGGCGGCGGGGAGGCTGTAGCCATGTTTCCCCACGAACACACCGTGGTCATGAAGTTCGGCGGCTCCTCGCTGGCCGACACCGACAAG
>PHAZ01000127.1 GCA_002841825.1 Deltaproteobacteria bacterium HGW-Deltaproteobacteria-22
TGCTCTGGACGGTGCCGGAGATGGAACCCGGCGACATCGTGAGCGTCAGGCCCGCGGGGAGCCCCCAGGAGGTGATGAAGTTCGTCAGGGAAGCCGGAGGTTCGGCCTCGCGCCAGAAGTGCGGGCGCATGCCGCCGAGGCTCTGCAGGTCGGAACTGTAGGCGACATAGGGCACCAGGAAAGGCAGCACGACGACCTTGGCGACGATGGCGTCGTAGACGGTGTCACCGGTGACCTCGAGGGGGGAGATCGAGATGCTGAGGACCGCGGAGAACTCGGCCCAGGCCGGCGTGTCCGCTGCATCGTACACGCGGAAGCGCAGGGCGTAGTCGCCGGGCATGCCCGGGGCTCCCGTGATCAGGCCGTCGCTGGTGAGGATGAGCCCCTCGGGGAGCGCGCCCTCGATGATCTGCCATCCATAGGGGGCTGTGCCGCCTTCGACCTCGAGCTGGAACTCGTAGGGCTGGTCATTGTCCCCGGCAGGCAGATCCGTTGTCAGAATGGTGAGATCCCCGGAGAAATCGGAGACGCACTTGCCTGACGAGCATTGGTGATCCGGATCACAGGACCGGGTCTCCCAGGCCATTCCGTCCATCGTGCAGACTTTGTATTTGGTCGGATTTCCGTCCACGCACACCTTGGTGCCGGGAAAGCAGACTTTCTCCACGGACTGGAACTGGCAACCGAAAAACGCCAGTCCTGACAACGAAAAGATCAACAATGCGCGCATCTCACACCTCGGGTTTCAGCTGCAAGAGTTGTAGCACAAAGTGTGGCCGGAGGCGAGAAGAAGTAGTAGATTCCCTGAACACGTCTTTTGCATTGCGCCTGTTTTGTTTGCCAAATGTCCGGCAGGAGGCATCACGCCTTGTGAAGCCTGCGGCGGAAGAGAAGAAAGGCCAGGCCGATCAAGAGCAGCCCGAAGCCCGAGCCTGCCGTGCTCGCGAAGGTGCAGTTGCAGCCACAACCCCGTGATCCTGGCGCCCGGGGCGGTTTCCGATTCGCGACCAGGGTCCCCTTGATGAAGGTCCAGGCGCCGGCGTCGTCGCGCACGGCAAACGAAAAGCCGCCCTGCCCCACCGATCCCGGGTCCCACTGCAGCCCGGGAATGACCTGATCTCCCATGAGGAAGTGGGCCTCGCCCAGCGGATCCTGCTCGGGGTCGGTCGTGCCGGAGGCGTCCAGCCGGCGCGGAAGCGGCACGTCGGCGCCAGAGGTGACCGACCGGCCGTCGGCGCTCAGGCGCACCTCCGGAGGACGGTTCCCTTCGGCTGGTGACAACACCAGATCCAGTACCCCCGGCGCGGAAAACACCGTGGCTCCCGTGGGAGCCTGCAGCCGGTACACGAAACGAGTGAAGCCCTCGCCTGCGAACGGGGCGGCCTCCAGAGGCTGGCCCAGGCCGGCGCCTGACTTCAGGCGATAGCCGGTGGCATCGACGGGCAGGCACAGCGGCACGTGCAGGGTGAGCGGCACCGGCAGCGCGTTGTACACGCGCACCTCGCCACGAACGTCCTCGAGCCTGGTTTCCACCCAGAAGTTGCCTCCGGGGATGCTTTTGCGCCCCGGCACCAGCGGTGAGAGATCGAGGGTACCGTCGGGCTGGGCCGTGAACATGCGGTACCCCCAGCGGCTGCCGTCCCTGGTCGAGCCCGCGGCCGTGGTCACCTTGACGAACGTCAGCGGTTTCTGCGCCCGGATGGAGCGTGTCACGGCCTCGCCGGCGGCGTAGCTCCACTGCCCGTCCTTGTGCAGGTGCCCGGAGATGTAGTAGCCGCCGCTGGCAGCCAGCAGCTTCACCAGCTCCACGCCGGAGTTGTCCTGCGCGGTCTCCCTGCCCCGCTTGTCGTCCGGGTCGGAGTCCCATGCACCATCGTAATTCCACTCCTCGAAGTGTTTGATGCCCACGGGATCCGTCGGGAACGGCTCGTTCTGGTGATAGGGCGTCTCGTCGGTGTTGCCACGCGGGTCATGGTGCCCGAAGACCACCGGTGTGCGCCCGGCCGCGGTGGCCTGCGCCAGCTGGTCCCGCACGAAGGAGAGCTCGGCCTCTCCGAGGGAGCCGCCGTAGTTGTCGACCATGGGTGCGCCGATGTGCCTGTCGAACATCTTCGCGTAGATCGAGAAACTGTGCCGTCGCTTGTTCGTGCCCCCGTAGGTGTTCAGGAATATGAAGTGGAAACGGCCCCGCACCTGGGCGTGGTTGACCGGCCCCAGCGTGGCCTTCCAGTGCTCGAGGCCGTCGGAGACGAGGTGACTGAACAGTTCATCCTTCAGATCGGTATACATGCAGCTCAAAAACGTCCATATCTCGAACCACGAGGCCTTGAAATCGAGGTTCTTCGGCATCTTGGAGCGGCACTGCACGAAGCCTAAAGCCAGGGCGCCGAGATCCGGCAGGCGCACCGAGTAGGTGGCGTAGGCGTCGTGGTTGCCCGGGATGTAGTACGACACGAGCCGGGACTTCGCGATCCGCCGGAACATGGACTCGTATTCCTCCGGGAACTTCAGCCCGAAGAGCAGGTCCCCCAGGTGCACGACCATGTCCGGATCCAGCAGGCGCAGCTCGCTGAAGATCTGCTCGGTCATGACCAGGTTCGCCTTCTTCTCACCGTAGGACGGACGTTTCCCGGGCGCCAGCACCGTGTCCCCAATCTCCCATGACGGATCAAGCAGCTGGTGGTCCGTCATCACCGCGAAACGAAACGGTCCGTCAACGGGCCAGCCCAGCAGCCGCACGGCCAGCGGCTCCTCGGTGCGGGTGCCGTCGTCCCAGACGACCTCCAGATGCCAGGCCGCCCGCGGCGCCAGGCCTGGAACACCGGCTTCGGTCCGGAACATGCGTCCGTCGGCGACCGAAGTCGGCATCGACAGGACCAGGATCTGCGGCGCACCGCAGCCGTCGGCGGGCAGCAGCCGTGCAGAAGCCGGCTTCCGTGTGGACCAGATCGCGAACCGACCGCCCGAGTTCAGGATGGCCGGGAATCCGATCGTGGGAGAGCGCAACTGGCGGATGCGCACGGCGACAGGCTGCTCCTGGGCAGCCGGCGGAGCGTCGTTCTGCGCCGACAGGGGCAGGTCGCCCGGAAGCGGCGCCGGCAAAGGAGCCCCCAGAATCAGGAACGCAAAGAGAAACGAGATGTTCATGGATTGACTCCCGCGGTCGCCGGATGGTACCAGCGACGCACGACAACGGTGAAGGCGGTGCCTGGCCAGGCCGTGAACAGCAGGCCGTGGAACAACTTCACCCGGCGGTTCAGGTTGCCGGCGTCCCCCAGGGCCCCCGGAAAGGTGGGAGAACTGAAGACGGGCGTGGCGCCGGTGGCCTGCGCAAACCCGACCGACGGGACCGGCGCGGAAACGGCTGCATGGCTGACTTCCACCAGCGCCCACATTGTCAATAGAAATATAAACAAGCAACTCTTCATTCCGGATTACCATACTGGAAACGCCTGATTTTTCCAATCATCACTTCACTGGGCGCAATTTTAATATTTTATTTAACGGTTTGTACTTTTTACTGCAGAGCCTTGACAAAGTGTTAGACAGCCCTAACTTGGGAGGCAACACCGCGACACGCGGTCTTACGAAAGGAGCATCCCCATGTCATCCACTAAACTTCAAGGCCAACCGGTTCGGCTGTCCGGATCCTTCCTCGGGGTCGGCGACACCGCCCCGGACTTCAAGCTCACGCGCTCGGATCTGTCCGACGTCTCACTGGCCGACTTCGCCGGCAAGAAGCGCCTGGTGCTGAACATCTTCCCCAGCATCGACACCCCCGTGTGCGCCGCCAGCGTCCGCCGCTTCAACGAGCTTGCCGCGGCCGCCCCGGACACCGCCGTGCTGTGCATCTCCCGCGACCTTCCCTTCGCCCACGCGCGCTTCTGCGCAGCCGACGGCATCGAGAACGTCGTGACGCTCTCGGAGCTGCGCGACACCGCGTTCGGTGCCGCCTACGGGCTCACCATTGCCGAAGGTCCCCTGGCGGGCCTGCTGGCCCGCGCTGTGCTCGTGCTCGATGAGGATCGCCGCGTCGTGCACGCCGAGCTCGTCGACGACATCACGCACGAACCCGCCTACGAGGCCGTCCCGCTGTAGCCTCGCCACCCCTCTAAAAACTGCAACTTGACTTCCCTCTGCACCAAGAATATACAGGGCCGCCGAGGCGGAAATCATGGATTGAAACCTTTCTCCGCCCGCCTCGCAGGAGACTGATATCACATGCGCAACACACTGCTTTTCACGATCACCCTGGTCCTGGCCTTTTCCCTGGGCGCCTGCGGCAAAAAGAAGGCCGCCGACAATAAGCCATCGGAAGCCAACAACGCGACGATGAAGGCCCCGGCAACCCCGCCCGAGCCCGCCATGGCGCCGGAGAAGACCACCGGGCCCGAGGTCAAGGGCGGCGGCACCGCCTGCGCCGTGCCCGAGGACAACCGCATCGTCAAGGACACCACGTTCCCCAAGGGCTGCAAACTGACCGTCGAGCAGAACCTCGAGGTCGACGAGGGCGCGACGCTGACCGTCGAAGCGGGCGCCCGCCTGGCGTTCAAGGTCGACACCGGCCTCCACATCAAGAACGGCAAGCTCGTGGCCCGCGGCACGGCCGCCGAGCCCATCGTGCTCACCAGCGCCAACACCACCACGGCCCCCGGCGACTGGAACGGCGTCGTCTTCGACGAGGAGCATCTGGTCGGCCAGGTCCTGGAGTTCGTGACCGTCGAGTTCGCCGGCCATGAGAATTATACCGGCCTCCAGGGCGCGATCATCGTGTACGGAAGCCAGGGCGACTCGCGGATCACCCTGACCAGTTGCACGATCCGGCAGAACGCCAAGCAGGGGATCATCAACCTGCAGGAGAAGGGTGCCTTCGTGAAGATCGAGTCCACCACCTTCGAGAAGAACGGCGGGACCGCGATGAACCTGCTGGCCCAACTGATGGGTCAGGTGGCCGACAGCAACAAGTTCGACGAAAAAATCACCATCTCGGGCAAGATCCACCGCAGCGTCACCTTCCCGAAGCTGGCGATCCCCTTCTTTGTGGACGGAAGCATAGACATCGGCGACGACGAGAACCCGCCCACGCTGACCCTGCCCGAGGGCACCGTGCTGCGCTTCAAGGCCGAGACGGGCATCTTCGTGGCGTCCGAAGGCGCCGGGGCCCTGGTGGCCAGGAAGGTCACCTTCACAAGTAACCTGCCCACTCCGAAGGCGGGTGACTGGTACGGCATCACCCTGCGCGAGAAGACCACCGGCACCAGCCTTGAGGAGTGCGTGATCGAGTTTGCCGGCCAGGCCGGCCCCATCGGCAACGGCGCCCTCGTGGTCGAGGGTGACTCGGTCATTCCCAAGAACGCCAAGGCCACCAAGCTCAGCATCAAGAGCGCCGAGACGGCCTGGGGCGGCCCCGCTGCCGCCTGCGAAGAGCTGGCCAAGGCCGAGCACGGCAACACCGTCGACGGCAAGCCCTTCACCTGCCCCAAAGAAGAGTAGACTTCAACAGATCCCCTGAATTGAAAATGCCAACAGGCTTCTAGATGCTGGGGTGGCGGTTGAGGAACTCCCCAAGGACCTCGGGGAAGGCTTCGGAGACCTCGAGCGGGTAGACCTGCCGCTCGTTGTTGACCTTGCAGTAGAAGCGACTCTCGCGGACCATGTAAGTGAGCAGCTCCCAGACCATCCGCAGCTCGGAATGACCGAGCTCGAGCAGGTCCGCCCAGCGCTCGTTGCCCATCAGCCGGTTGACCTCGGCGGCGTCCCAGACGACCTTGCGGCCGCAGGTGGCCTCGAGCAGGTTGCGGATGTCAACATCCTCGCGGGCGATCCCCTCGACGATGCTCTGAAGGTCGACGATGGGGATCTCGGCTGCCATCGCGCCGAAGGCCGACGCGAACAACTCCGAGAACCGGCCCACCGAGCAGGAGCCGACGACCACAGGGTTCTTCGCCAGCAGACGGCCCAGTTCGCCGAACTGACGGGAGATCCAGCCCAGGTAGCGGCGACTGCGCGGCTCGATGATGCTCGCAAAGACCGCTTCGTGCCGGCCGCCCGTGGACACGACCTCAAGGTGCAGCAGCACGGCCGTGTTCTCAAATTCGGCCAGGGACTCGCCCTCGACGTACAGGCGTCCGCGGCGCTTGAGCTGGGTGCTGGGCGTGGACGATCGATCCAACTGGGCCGAGGAGACCATGGTGCGACCGCGGGACATGGGCCGCTCGATCTCGTGCAGGCCCTTGCGGCTGATCACCTTGCGCTCCCGCTGGGAGACTCGGTCCACCTTGATCTGCGACTGGCTTGAGGACAGCCGCTCCTCGCGCCGGCCCGCCAGTTTGCGGATGAGGTTGCGAAGGTTCTGCGGGTCGATCTTCGACGGGTCCAGGGTGCGTTCGTCGATGCCGGCCACCAGGTGGGGCAGCGACTCGAGCACGATCAGCCCGCGATCCTCCACGGAGTTGTTCACCACGAAGTTGTACTCGACCATGTGGCGGCTGTCGGGAATGTCGCACACGGCCTTGCGGGCGGCATACAGGCTCGTCTCCCACGGGAGGTCGATGTTCATCACCACGTCCACGTCGGGAATCTTGAAGTCCAGGAACTCGTCGGAGACCAGCGCCACCGGGTACTTTTCACTGTCCAACTCGGCGGCGTCCTTGGGTGTGTGCAGCAGCCGGACACGCACGCCGGCGCGCCGCACCTGCTCCTGCACGAAGGAGCCCAGCTCCTGCCAGTGCGTGAACACGACCACGCGCCGTCCGCATGACACCTCCATGGACACCAACTGGACCAGCGCGGCCAGCTTGATGGAGTTGGCCTCGCGCTCAAGCCCCAGGAACGCCGGAACGCTCATGCCCAGACGCAACTGGTGAATCTTCTCGACGACCTGCGAAATCTCGCGGGTTCCCCAGGTGAAGTTCGTGGCGGCCAGCGCGACGAGCTTGCTCAGTTCCTCGTTGGCGAGGCGGGCCTGTGCCCTGGTCGGCGAGGCGATCACGCGCAGCTTGGGACGGCGCAGGGCCTGGCACTTCTCGGGGGGCCTGGCCTGAATCCGCGGCTCCAGCCAGGAGCGCAAGACGGCGAGATCGTCACCGATCTCCCATGCGCCGTTGGCGGAGGTGACCCCATGCGTGCTTCGGAACTGCCACAGCGGTCCAAGTTGTTCCGGCACCATGCACTGGGCCAACTGGAGCATCAGATCGGGATTGTCTACGACGGGCGCCGAACTGAGCCAGAAAGTGTGCGGCGCGGAAACGGTCTTGATCAGGCTGCCGATGGGCCCGTGCCAGTTGTGCAGCATCCAGAACTCGTCGAGGATCAGGACCTGGGGACGTATTCTCTGAATCCAGCGGGCGTCGCGCGCCAGCGTGTGCACGTTGGCGATATAATATTGATAGCGCTCCTCGAAACTGACCTCGGCGCGGCCCTTGGGTTCGCCGAACTGGTAGACCGTCCCGGGATCGAAGACCTGGATGAGCCGCTTCCAGTGGGCCATCCAGACGGGGTCGGTGATGATGACCACCGGAGACACCGGCTCCAGCCGGCGGATCTGCGCGGCCGCGGCCAGGGCGCTGACACGCTTGCCGGTGCCCGCGGGCTCGGCGATGACGGCCGAAGGATAAGAGAGCAGGTGACGAACCGACTCCACCTGCTGCGGCTTGAGGGGCTTGGCCAGCCAGCTCTGCGGTGCAGGAAATTCAAGCAACTGGGGATCCCCGATCAGGCACTGGGGTTCCCGCTTCAGATTCTGGACCAGACGGCGGGCGGATTCGAGCACGACGAACTTGTTCTCCTGGGCTTTTTTGATGAATCGGTCGAACTGGGGCGGGGAGAAGACCCGGCAGGTCTCCCCGTCGATGCGGGCGCCGAAGTCGTCGGCCAGGCGCGGCCCCGAGGCACGGGCCTCGGTGGACAGGCGCACCCTCAGACAGGGACGACCTTCGTATTCATGGGCGAACACCGCGTCTTCGAGGTACGGCTGCTTCTGCAGCGTCCACTGGAACGCGGTCTGGTTTTCCTGCTGCAACTTGTACAGAACCGCCTCGATGTGCTTGCAGGTTCCCAGCTCCGAGGTGCGCCGGTCGCGACAGGTGCAGGTGTTGCTCTCATCGGAGAACAGCGCATGAATCTCGACAAAATAAGGGAAGAACGTCTCCGACCGGACACGGTACCGCTGGAAAAAGGGATGGTCACCACGGTCGTTCCGGATTTCGAACGCTCCGGCACGGCCACGATCCCGGCGCTTCTGGATTTCCTCTGTTCGTATTGTTTCGATCTGGTTCATCGCATTCCGTTCGTCGAAGGCGGGCAACAGGCAACTGCCCATGGTTGAAGCAGGTATCGGCCCCTTCCCGGAAATCTTTAGCCCCGGGAGATGTATGGGGAAAATCAATGCCGGCCGCGAGTTGCGCCCGGCCTTTATCATGTAGCAGAAAAAAACCGCGCCGCCTAGCTGATTTTTCGCGTTTTAATCAATTGAAGACTTGCATGCCAGCAGCTTTTTCGGCACATAATGTGAACCGCGCGGTACCTGTCGTTGAATACCGTTCCAAGCCGGACGTATGAACGAGGGACCCGCACCCAGGAGGATTGACATGAAGAAACTCACCACCTTCCTTTTCACCCTTGTCGCCGCCCTCTCCCTGATCGCCCCGACCGCGATGGCACAAAAGGGCCGCAAGGCTCCGCCCAAGCCGGCCGCCGTCAAGGTGGACACCGAAGCCTCCATCAAGGCCCTGCTCGGGGAATACACCATGGGCATGACCAAGGCAGAGGTCACCTTGAAATTGAAGGCCGAAATCCAGAAGTACTATGACGGCCTGATGGCCAAGGAGCGCACCGCCGCCGGCAAGGACGAAGTGCGCGGCCGCCTCAAGACCGCCCTCTCCAAGGTCACCAAGAACACCATGGACTTCACCGGCAAGGAGTCGTCCTGGAACACGTCGATCATCGACGACCAGTACGCCCACCGCAACAACGAATCCATGATCGCCAGCCTCGGCGAGGACCAGCAGAAGTTCTTCTTCTTCTACAACGACAAGTTGTACAAGGTCTTCATCGCTCTGCCGGCCGAACAGTACACCGGCTTCACCTTCCTGAAGTTCCAGACCACCGTCGAGCAGATCTACGGCAAGGCCCTCGAGGAGTTCGAGGAGGGCATCACCGGCGAGTCCGAGCTGCACCACCTGCTGTGGAAGTCGACCTCGGGCAACCTGCACCTGTGGGCCATGGACAAGACCGGCGTGTACGGCAACTTCATCCTGATGGTCATCGACAACCCCACCCATGAGCAGGTCCTGACCTCCCGCAAGGAGCGCGGCGTGAAAGTGGCGGGCTTCGTCGACCTGGGCATCAACCCCATCGTCAAGACCGTCACCGACAAGCCCGAGCCGCCCAAGACGCCGGACATGGCGCCCCCCAAGGACAGCATGACGCCTCCCAAGCGCCGATAATCCCTCGACACAAGGCATCGGCTGTCGTCTCCAACAATTTTCAGCCGAATGTTGCATTTCAATTCCGAATATGATACGCAGAGGTTCCGCAAGTGCGGGCACATGGTGTGCGTTATTTAACAAATCATAAGGAGTGTTGTCATGAAGAAGTTCATTACCCTGTTCACCGTTCTGTTCTCGATGGCTTTTGCCGGTTCCGCCATGGCGCAGGATCCCGTGGCCGCCCCCGCCGGCGGACTGGACCTCAAGGTCGGCACGATCTTCGCCGGCGGCACGGTCGGATTCAGCAAGCAAACCATGTCAATTGATGTCAATGGCATGGATGACATAGAAATGACCACGATCGAGTTTGCCCCGAGTGTCGGCTACTTCGTCACCCCCGAGATCGCCGCCATGGGCACCCTGATCTATCGCAGCGAAGACGACGGTGACAACTCCCAGTCCACCATCGGGTTCTATGCGGGCGCCCGCTACCACATGCCCATGGGCAAGTTCTACCTGTGGGGCTCCGGCGAGCTCGGCCTCCTGATGGTGTCTGAAGATGCCACGGACACGGACACTACGGCCTACGGCCTTCGCCTGGGCGTGGGCATCCTGTTCCCGTTCAATCCGCATGTTGCGCTGGAAGCTGGCCTGAAGTTCTCTTATATGATGGGCTCCATGGACGGTGGTGGCGATTCCGTCGACATTTCCGTGACCGATTTCGGTCTGGGCTACTTCGGCTTCGTCGGCTACTTCAACCTGTAATTTTCGCAATCGCCCTCTCCCTTCTCTCGTTTCCCCTTGACAATCCGGTAAAACCATTTCTCGTAATCCGGGCTGTTTCTGCTATATTATCATGCGTCATTGACAGGTGACCGCGTGAGCCGGTCCTTGATCCCCGGAAACGGAGATGAAAGAAGATGAAAACCCTACCTTTCCTTGCCATTTTCTCCATTCTCCTGGCCGGCTTCGGCTGCGCAGGCGGAACCACCACGTCGAACCAGCCCAAGACCGAGATCTGCGACAACGACCTCGACGATGACGGCGATCACATGCTCGACTGCTTCGATCCCGACTGTTATTCCTCGCCGGTGTGCGCCAGCGGGCTCGAGATCTGCAACAACGGCGTCGACGACGACGGCGACTCCCTGGTCGACTGCGACGATCCCCAGTGCGCCACCCACTCGGCCTGCACCACCTCTCCGGAGAATTGTTCCAACGGCCTCGACGATGACGGCGACGGCAACACCGACTGCGCCGACTCCGACTGCGCCTCCAATGTGCTCTGCCAGGCCGGCGCCGAGAACTGCGTAAACGGCATCGACGACGACGGCGACTCCGCCATCGACTGCGCCGACCTCGACTGCGCCTCCCACTCCGCATGCCAGACCGCCACCGAGAACTGCACCAACGGCACCGACGATGATGGCGACTCCCTGATCGACTGCGCCGA
>PHAZ01000128.1 GCA_002841825.1 Deltaproteobacteria bacterium HGW-Deltaproteobacteria-22
TTCCATGGCAGAACCTCCTCAACGCGCCAGGCGCGCCGGACAGTGGGAACGTTTCTTCCCGGTTCGCGGATTTCAGGGCTGCGGGGGTGTCCAGCGCAGGATGCGCTTGCGGGCGGCCGTGGTCTCGTCGAGACGGCCAACACCGGTCCGGTACGGCGCACCGATCACCTTCTCGGGGTCGGTGCGGGCTTCGGACACGATGGTCTTCACCGTCTCCACGAAGTTTTCGATCTCGATGCGGCTCTCGGTCTCGGTGGGCTCGACCATGAAGGCACCGGGCACGATCAGCGGGAAGTAGACCGTGGGCGGATGGAAGCCGAAGTCGAGCAGGCGCTTGGCCACGTCCATGGTGGAGACGTGCGTCTCCTTCTTCAGGTCGCGATCGGTGAACACCACCTCGTGCAGCGTGTCCACGTCCACGGAGACCGTGAGCGTGTCCTTGAGCAGCGAGCGGACGTAGTTGGCGTTGAGCACGGCCATCTCGGTGACCTTCTTCAGGCCGGAGCCGCCGTTTTCCATGATGTACGTGAAGGCGCGCACCAGGATCGAGAAGTTCCCGAAGAACGGATGAACGCGGCCGATCGTGTTGGGCAGCTCGGAGACCAGGCGATACCGGCCCTCGTTGGTGCGCAACACCCGCGGCACCGGCAGGTACGGGGCCAGCTCTTCGGTGCAGCCCACCGGGCCCGCGCCCGGACCGCCGCCGCCGTGCGGTGTGGCGAAGGTCTTGTGCAGGTTGAAGTGCATCGTGTCCACGCCCAGATCGGCGGGACGGACCTTTCCCATGATGGCGTTGAAGTTGGCTCCATCCATGTAGACGTAACCACCGGCGCCGTGCACCAACTCGGAAATCTCCTTGAGGTGGCTCTCGAAGATGCCAAGCGTGTTGGGGTTGGTCACCATGATCGCGGCCAGCTCGTCGTTCAGGTGCGGACGCACCGCGTCCGGCAGCAGCACGCCCTCGGGCCCCGTGACGATGGGCACGGGTTCAAAGCCGTTGAGCACGACAGACGCCGGGTTGGTGCCGTGGGCGGTGTCCGGGATCAGCACCTTCTTGCGCCGCGCGCCCTGTCCACGCAGGTCGATGGCCTTCTTGATCAGGGCCAGGCCCGTGAATTCGCCGTTGGCGCCGGCCGATGGCTGGAGGGTGACGGAGTGGAAGCCCGAGACGCGGCACAGGGCGCTCTCGAGCTGGTACATCAACTCCAGCGAGCCCTGGACGAACTCGTCCTCCTGCAGCGGATGGGTGGCCGTGAAGCCCGCAAGCCCCGACATCGCGTCGTTGATCTTGGGGTTGTACTTCATCGTGCACGAGCCCAGCGGATACATGCCCGTCTCAATGCAGTGGTTCCATTGTGACAGCCGCACAAAGTGGCGGACAACCTCGACCTCGGAGAGCTCGGGCAGGCCGGGAGCCTTTTCACGCAGGAAATGGCCGGGAAGACCCTCGCAGTCCAGGTTTTCGGGCGCGGGCAGCGCGTGACCGGTGCGGCCCGGCGAGCTCAGTTCGAAGATCGGGGGCTCCCGATGGAGAAGACCGGAGTGAATCTGGGTGGTCATCTTATTTTCCCTCCCGGTAGAACTCTTTGGCCAGCAGGATGGCATGCGCGATGTCGTCGCGACACGCGGTCTCGGTGGCAGACAGCAGGATCGCGTCCTTGTACTCGGGCTTGCCCGGATAGAAGCGACCCAGCGGCACGCCGAAGAAGATGCCGTTGTCGGCCATGTGCGAGCGGAGTCCCTCGGCGTTCTTCGGAAACACCAGCGCGAACTCGTTCATGACGGGTCCCGACACCAGCTCGCGGACGCCCGGGATCCCGAGCAGGCCGCGACGCAGCTCCATGGCGCGGTTGCGCGACAGGACGGCCATGTCCTTCAGGCCGGCAGGCCCGAGCAGCGACATGTGCACGGTGAACGCGAGGGCGACCAGCGCCTGGTTCGAGCAGATGTTCGAGGTCGCCTTTTCGCGGCGGATGTGTTGCTCGCGCGTGGCAAGCGTGAGCACATAGCCGGGGTTGCCGCGGCTGTCGACGGTCTGTCCGACGATGCGTCCGGGCATCTGCTTGACGTACTCGTCACGCACGGCCATCAGCCCCAGTCCCGGGCCGCCCATGCCGCCGGTGCCGGAGATGCCCATGCCCTCGCCCACGGCGATGTCCACGCCGAGTTGACCCGGAGAGGCCAGCACCGCCAGGTGCGACGGATCGGACACGCTCACGATCGAAAGCGCACCGCCCTGGCGAGCGGCGCCTGCCACCGCGGCCACGTCCTCGACGACGCCCAGGAAGTTGGGATACCCCACCGCCACGGCGGCCACATCGGAGGTCACCGGTCCCGGCAGGAGGGTCGCGCCGGTCTTCCCGTCCAGCGGGAGCCAGCGGATCTCCACCTCGCCGAAGGCGTGCAGCATGGTGCGGATCACGGTCTGGGCGTGGGGATGCAGGCCCTCGGAGACCCACACCGAGCGGCGCTTTCCCTTGTGGACGCGAAGCGCCAGGAGCAGGGCCTCGCCCACGGCCGAGGCTCCGTCGTACAACGAGGCGTTGGACACGTCGAGACCCATCAGTTCGGTGACGATGGTCTGAAACTCGAACACCGCCTGCAGGGTTCCCTGGCTCACCTCGGGCTGGTACGGCGTATAGGCTGTCTGGAACTCGGAGCGGCCGATGATGGTCTCCACGGCCTTGGGAACGGCGTGGAAGGGTGCACCCGCCGACGCGAGCATCACGCAGAAGACCTTGTTCTTCGAGGACAGGCCCTCGATGTAACGGCGCAACTGGCACTCGGGAAGCCCCGGCGACTCGTCGGGCTTCTCGGTGCGCTGATCCCGCGGGATGGAACGGAACAGTTCCTCGACGTCCTCAACCCCGATCGTCTTCAGCATGTGTTGGATGTCCTGGGGGGAATGGGGCAAATATCGCATGCACACTCCTTTTCTGGGAGGTATGGAAACCAAAAAGGCGTTCACCGGCCCCGGTGAAGAACAGGGGATCTATTCTTCTGAAGCGCAGTGATCCGAGTACAGCGTGGCGTCCAGGAGGTCGCTGGCGTCGTCACCGCCGGACGGTTCGATTTCAAGAATCCAGCCGTCGGTGTAGGGGGCGTCGTTGACGAGCTCGGGTGCATCGGCCAGATCTTCGTTGAATCCGACGATCTTGCCGGAAACAGGCGCATAGATGGGGCTGGCGGTCTTCACGGACTCGATGGTGCCCACCTCGTCGCCGGCATCGACGACATCGCCTTCATCCACGGAGAGGTCGACTTCGACCACGTCACCCAGGTGACCCACCGCGAACGAGGAGATGCCCATGCGGTTGGACTCGGGATCGAACCATTCGTGCGTGCGGGAATAACGAAGATTGTTGGGATATTCACTCATTACCAATCTCTCCTTCACTGATTCTCTCGAAAGAATCCTCGATGAAAACGCATCCATACTCAGGAACGTTTGTAAAATGGTCCTTTCACCAGGGTCGCTGGGACCCACTTGCCGCCGGCGTCGACCACGATTGCGGTCTCGGGCTTGCTGTTCTCGGTCGGCACGTAGGCCATGCCGATGGACTGGTTCAAAAACGGCGTGCGCGTCCCTGAGGTCACGTGGCCGATCCTGGCGCCCGGAGCTTCGGGCGTCCCGCCCGGCAGGTACACGTCATGGTGCTCGCGGGGGATGCCCTTTCCCGTGGCTACGAAGCCCACGAGTTTCCGTTTGGGCTTCTCTTCCTTCTGGCGCACCAGGGCCTCACGACCGATGAAGTCACCCTTCTCCAGCTTCACGGTGAAGTTCATGCCGGCCTCCCACGGGGTCGTGGTGTCGTCGATGTCGTTCCCGTACAGCCACAGGCGGGCCTCCAGCCTCAGCGTGTCGCGCGCACCGAGTCCGGCCGGAGCCAGTCCCAGCGGACGCCCGAATTCGAACAGGCGCTCCCAGGCGGCCTCGGCCTGGTCGGGGTGGAGGAAGATCTCGAAGCCGTCCTCGCCGGTGTAGCCGGTGCGGGCGATCATGGTCTTTCTGCCGCACAGATCGATCCAGCCCAGCCCGAACCCGGGGATGGTGCCGAGATGATCCGCGCCGGCGGCCAGCGCCAGGATCTGGGCTGCCCTGGGGCCCTGCAGCGCCAGCAGCGCCACGTCCTCGCTGACATCCACGGGCTTGACGATCCTGGCATGCTCGCTGAACCAGGCGAAATCCTTGTCCTTGTTGGACGCGTTGACCACGACGATGAGGTCGGTGGCGGTGCGCTTGTACACGATGCAGTCGTCCACGATGCCGCCGTGGGGATGGCAGATCGGGGTGTAGATGGCGTGGTTGTCGGGGATGGCGGCCACGTCGTTGCTCACCATGTAATTGATGGTCTCGAGCGCGCCGGGGCCCTGGAACAGGATCTCACCCATATGCGCGACATCAAAAAGCCCGGCCTCCTGACGGACGGCCATGTGCTCCTTGCGGATGCCTTCGTACTGCATGGGCATCAGGTGACCGGCGAAGTCGACTAACTTGGCACCCATTTTCGCATGAATACCGGTGTACGGAGTTTGTTTGGCCTGTGACATGAACACCTCCTGCCAGCGAGAATTGAACGAAAGATCAATTTCGGTCAAGAAAAAAAACCTGCTTTTTCAGCATTTGAAAAGTGCAGATATGACGCCGATTTTTTCTTCTTTTTCCGCGCTCTTCGGAGCGGACCCCGAAAGGCTCCGGGGAGTTGGTGAAATCTTTCGCGAAAAGCGGAAACCGGAGGATGCTACTTGATGCGCCAGGGCTTCGGGAAGATGCGCCAGCGCTCGTTCACGTAAATGAGTCCGTCGAAGCGCATGCCACGCTCCTTGCCAGGCTCGGTGAAGCGAACCATGTATATGGTCAGACCGGCCTTCAGATTGGGCGCCATCTCCATCCAGCCGCCCGGAAACTCGCGGCTCTTCTCGGACTTGGTCTTCAGATCCTCGGAGGTGACCGACAGCACGTTGATCTCGGTCTGCCCGGGTTTCGTCTTCAGCGTGAGCAGGCCCTTGTCCCAGGGTTCCTTGTAGGTCTCCGCGGCCTTCTTCGCGAAGTCACCTTCGAACACGGCGGCGTAGTCCTCGGCCACAGGGCGCAGCAGGTTGGAGAGCTTCTCGGCGTTGGAGCCGCCGTCGGCGATGAACTCGCCCATCAGTTTCTTCAGGCCTTCCTCGGTCCCGGGATACTGCCCCTTGGCCTGTCCGTCCGGAACGCCCTTCTTGCCGCCGCAGGAAACCGCGACCGCCAGGATCAACAGGAACAGACACCCACGCACAAAAGAATTTTTCATTTTACGCCTCCTTCAAGGGCAGTTGACGGCGCCTCAGCGCCAGAACGTGCAATTCATGAAATCCATGCTGCCGGCAACCAGAAAATGAAGCACCATGCCGGGCATGATGGAGCGGCCGTTGAGGCTCAGGCGACACAGGATGAAGCCCGCGGCGATGGCGGCGAAGATCTCGGCCTCGGGCTTGCCCCAGTGCGCGACGACGAACGGCATCGTCGAGAACAGGATCGCCCCCTCACCATAGCGTTTGTACAGACCGAACAGCAGATATCCACGGAAGAAGAACTCCCAGGCCAGCCACTTGATCAGGTACGCAGCCTGGTACATCACGAAATAGTCGAAACTGTTCTTGATCAGCGGCAGCTTCGGATACTTCGCCTGGAAACCGGCCGTCTGGGACATGAGGATGACCACCGGCACGAACGCCAGGAACAACAGCAGCACGATGCGGAACTCCCGGCCGGCGCCGGCGAACCGGATCCCCAGATCCGCCGGGGTCAACTTCAGGAAGAACCACGACAACGCGACCGGCAGGCACATCAGCAGCGCGAAGGCCGCGACATGGGAGTACAGATACGAGTACAGGCCCACCTTCGCCGCAGGCAGGGTTTTGGCGAAATGCGGGAACATGCGCACGAAGTCCTCGGGCTTGCCGTGATAGAGGTACAAAATGAGGGCCGCGCACCCCGTGACGGCGACGAACACGCTCTGGAAGTCAAGCTCGGGAAACCAGTGATGGAACCAGCCGCCGGGATCGAGCCGGACGTGGGTCGGGACCGTCTTTTTTGTCGCGGAGCGTTTCATCCGCAATAACCCCTGTGTTTGATGATGTTCCGTTGGAAGGTCGCTGGACGGGAAGGATGCAGGCCGTGCATCAGATGTCCAGGTATTCCTTTTCCTTGCGCTCCTGCTCTTCCTTGCAGCGGATGCACATGGTGGTCACCGGACGGGCCTTGAGGCGCCCGGCGGTGATTTCCTCACCACAGGACTCGCAGATGCCATACTGTCCCTCATCCATGAGCGTGATCGCGTCTTCGATCTTGCGCAGCAGGAACTTCTCGCGGTCGCGGATTCGCAGCTCGAAGGACAGCAGGTACTCGCTGGAGGCCAGATCGTTCTCGTCGGCCAGCTCATCCCGGTCCAGACCCAGATCCGTGGTCATCTGGTTCTTGGCCGCGTCGAGCAGTTTCTGCCGGCGCATGTTCAGGTCGGCGCGGATTTCTTCAAGGTCCTTGGGAGAAAGGGGCATGTCGGTTCTCCTTTCCATGGCCTTCACAGGCACAGGGAACAAACAGAAACCACAGTGTCCCGGATGCACCGTCGGTTGTCAAGGGTTTTGATGGTCTTCGACACGGGGAAAAGCGGGAATTCAACCCGGAGGCCGGCGCACGAAATGGGGCATCTCCATGGGTATTACCAGGCTCAGTTCGACAAAGCCGGCATACTCCCCGCCTTCAAACCACGGGGTCTGGTAAATCATTTTCTTCACACCGGCCTTCTCGATGGTGTAAACGTTCTTCTGACGGTGCTCCATCAGGTGGAGGAGCTTGCTGCGGGCCGGCTCCGGGTGACAGTCGATCAGGCTCTGGCCGAGCAGGGCCCGGCCGCCCCAGCGCTCGAAGGAGAGCACGGCGCGTTCGTTCATGTACAGGATGATGCCGTCGCGATCGCAGACCGTGACGGCGCCGTCGAAATCAAGAATCCAGTCAGGCATCATGGGGGCTCCTCCAGTCGCGGAAATATGCTACAATTCCGGCGCGAAAGAAAGCTGTCCGCTTTCGCCGCGGAAAGGGCAACTCCGTTGCCGTCATGAAAGGAAGGCCCGTACCCATGAAAAGATTCCTGATTCCATTGATGTGGTTCCTCCTGCTGCCCGCCTGCGACGACACGGCAGGGAAGTCCGTGTGTCCCGACGGCATCGCCACCGGCTCCGAGAGCTGTGACGGCACCGACCTGCGCGGTGCCACATGCCAGACACTCGGCTATTACGGCGGCGCGCTGGCCTGCTCGGCTGAGTGCGGCTGGGATCTGGCGGGCTGCGAACCCTCGGGCCGCTGCGGCGATTCCATCGTCCAATCCGCCTTCGAGCAGTGCGACGGCACCGATGTGGGACTCGCAACATGCGAAAATCTCGGACTGGGGACCGGTGAGATCCTGTGTACGGCCAACTGCCGCCTCGACGACTCAGGCTGCTCCAATCCTGCCGTCTGCGGTGACGGCCTGCTCCAGGGCTCCGAGTTGTGCGACGGCCTGGATCTCGACGGTCAGACCTGCACCGGCCTCGGCTTCGCCGGCGGGCAGCTCGCCTGCAACACCTCCTGCGAGTTCGACACCTCCGCATGCCAGGCTGCAGCCGTGTGCGGCGACGGCCATGTGGGCGACGGCGAGGTGTGCGACGGCGCCGACCTCGACGGCCAGACCTGTCTCTCCCTCGGATATTACGGCGGGGACCTCGCCTGCACGGGCGCATGCACGCTGGATCAGGCCCCCTGCGCGGCCGCCGGACGCTGCGGCGACGGCACGATCCAGGGCACCTTCGGAGAGGTCTGCGACGGCGCCAACCTGGGAGGGCAGACCTGCGAGACCCGCGGCTTCGTCGGCGGCACCCTCGCCTGCAGCGCCTCCTGCTCCTTCAATGAGAGCGGCTGCGGAGACAGCCAGGCCGACATCGTGTGCGGCCGCTGGAACGCCGACCGCGTCGACATGAACGAGGGCATCTGGTCGGGCAGCGTGAACACCTGCAGCGCAGGCGACATCGGGGCCCCCGGCCGCGCCAACGCGCTCAAGCTGGTCAACCTGTACCGCTTCCTGGTGGACCTGCCCCCGGTGACGACCGATCCCACCCTCGATGCCAAGGCCGAGAAGTGCGCGCTGATGATGACCGCCAACAACACGATCAACCACTTTCCCCCCACCAGCTGGACCTGCTACTCCGCCGACGGCGCCAACGCCGCGGGCTCCTCCAACCTGGCGACCACGCCGGGCGTCCAGGCCGTGGATCTCTACATGGTCGATCCGGGCAACCCCACGACCATGGGCCACCGTCGCTGGATCCTCTCCAACTCCTTCGGACCCACGGGACTGGGCTCGACGAACTCGTACTCCTGCATGTGGGCCTTCGGCAGCGGCAACGCCGGCAAGAGCTGGACGGCCTACCCGGGGCCGGGCATCTTCCCGGTCCAGGCGGTGAATCCGTCGTGGTCGTCGATCGACCAGACCGGCTGGACGCTGCAGAGCGACTCGATCAACCTCGGCTCGGCCGTGGTCACCATCACCATGGACGGTTCCACGAACCGCCCGGTGACGATCACCCACCTGGGAGCGAACTACGGCTCCTCCTATGCGATCTCCATGATCCCGCAGGGCTGGTCCACGCAAGCCGGCCACACCTATCACGTCTCGGTCACGGGCGTGACCCCGGCGATCTCCTACGACGTCGAGGTCGTGGACTGCTCTGCGTTCTGACGCGACAGTTCTTCATAGCAACGATTCATTTGACGAGACTGGAAAAGGGGTTTAGCCTCGGGTTTTACGCCGGATTTTTCTCCACGGCCAAAGATCCGGCGGCTCCGTGTCAGAGAGGTGTCCACGATGTTCTTCAAGGCAAAAGAAGGCTCCACGACCGCACTGATCCAGTTGTGCATAGGCTACTTCATCTTCTACGTGATCACCGGCGTATCCGTTAAGTATTTTCTTAATGGTGCTCCCGGGTTCCCCGCCATGGAGGGCATGGAGTTTCTTGTGTACTCCACGGCCGGCGGCATGGGCATCTCCATGCTCGTGGTGATGATCCTGAAATGGTATCGCTTCGAATCCCCGAACCGGGCCAAACTGGGACCGTTCGATGTGCCCGCGGAGTTCCTGTACATCATTCCGTCGGGCATCTGCACGGCCGTGGTCGTTCCTACCACCACGCTGCTGTACAGTTTTGACGGCATCTCGGTCATGGTGGCCATGGTCCTGATGCGGGGCTCGGTCATCGTCATCTCCCGCTTCGTCGACGAACTCCAGATCCGGCAGGGCATCCTGAAACGGACCGTCTACATGGAGGAGAACATCGCCGTGATCATCGCCATCGCGACGGTGGCCCTCGGAATCCTGAGCCCGGCCAAGGGCGGCGCCAGTCCGTTCTCCTCAGTCCCTGTCATGGTCATCTTCATCTCTTACATCTGCGCCTACGCCCTGCGCATCTACATCATGAACTACTACAAGAACACCCGTCCCAAGGGCGCCACCGGATCCAACAACGGGTTCTTCGCCATCGAACAGATCACGGCCACCACCACGGTCGGGCTGGTGACGCTGGCGCTGCTCGTACTGTACACCGCCGGCGTCGTCTCCGGCCCCCGCTCCACCTGTGTAGCGGAGTCGATCCTCTCCCCCACCCCGGGCTGGTGGTACTGGGCGCTGCTGGCCGGCGCGGCCTACGGCGTCGTGGCCTTCTTCTCCGTGTTCATCTTCATGTTCAAGGGCCGCACGGCCACCTTCGCCGGTCTGGTCAACCGCCTCACGAGCCTGGTGGCCGGCACCATCGCCACCCTGCTGTTCGCGGTGATGTTCGGTGGCAAGTATCCGCACTACATGGACTGGGTCGGACTGGCCCTGATCCTGGTCGCCGTGGCGTTCATGACCAAGGCCGAGAAGCGGCGCGCCCGGGAACTTGCCCAAGAGGAACTTGGGTTCGCCCAAGAGGAACTTGGGTAGGCCCAAGAGGAACTTGGGTAGGCCCAAGAGGAACTAAATCTGGATTCGGACCTCTCCGGGTCCGGCCTACTTGTCCTTGAGATCCGAGATGGCGAACCAGGTCTGGGTGGGGCGGATCCGGCGGGGAGAATCCCTTGGCTCGGGGGGCCGGCGATCGCCCGGCTCCACGGTCGCGCATTCGGTCTGGTAGCCCTGGATGGTGTACACCAGCGCTCGGTCGAAGAAGTCCATCATCATGACCATCAATTCGAACACGCCGTGCATCTGGAGGGCATCGGAGAACAGGCTCTCCTCCTCGAGCACCTCCATGAGAATGGTCTTCTCCAGGGACAGCGCCACGACGAGTTCGAGCAACTCGAAGCCCTCGGCGCAGCGACGACGGCCCAACTGGAAGTAACGGTCCTTGGCCTCCTCGCGGGAGATGCGGTGGTCCAGCCAGTGCCCGAGGGAGGCGTAGACGTTTTCGGCGCGCCTGCCCAGCTCGACCTCGGACAGCCGCCGGTAGGAGGTGGTCAGTGGGTTCTCCAGCACCACCTTGCTCCATCGGGCCCCGAGCGCGGGCGCCTTGCGTTCTATCAGTTCAATCATTCGAGTGGAAAGGATCATGGTCAACTCCCGTCCGGCGAAGGTCAGTCGCGCATCCGGGCCATCTGGCGTTCGTCGTCCTTGCGTCGCAGATCCTCGCGTTTGTCGTACTGACGCTTGCCCCGGACGAGCGCGATTTCCAGTTTCGCCTTGCCTCTATCGTTAAAATATACCGTCAGAGGAATGAGGGTCAACCCCTTTTCCCGGGTTTTCACCGTGATGCGGGTGATCTCGATGCGGTTCATCAGCAGCTTGCGGCGGCGCAGGGGCTCATGGTTGTAGCGGTT
>PHAZ01000129.1 GCA_002841825.1 Deltaproteobacteria bacterium HGW-Deltaproteobacteria-22
TGCTGGTAGCGGTGGGGATCATGCACCTGCATGGCCCAGGCCACCACCGCCGTATCATCCAGATCAGGGTAGGCGTCATTGGTGAACTGAAACGCCCAGCCACCGCCCGGCAGGTTCGGGCGGCTACGCTGCCAATCGCCGGGGGCGTCGAGAATCTGCTGTGCGGCCAGCCATTCCAGCCCACGGTCGATGGCCGGCGTGGCCGCTGGCTCGCCGCTTTCGATCAGGGCCAGAGCCGCCAACGCTGTATCCCATACCGGCGAGACGCAGGGCTGGCAATAGGCCTCGTGCTCGCCGATCACCACGTCGATGCGACATTCTTCTTCGCTGACACCGCGGCGGACAATAAAGTCTTCCGTCTTTATTTTGTGCTGTTCATCTTGATTCTCCCACCGATATACTCGACCACTCAACACCCATTCGATCGCCTCCAACCAACTCGTCTTTCCAAGTCCGTTTGGACCTTCAAGCAACACGAGTCCTGGTTTGGCTGGCAATACAAGATCGACGTCTCCAAAAGAGCGGAAATTCCTGACGCGAAAACGGGAAAGGTATAGATCATTGGTCATGGGTTTCTCCCGCAGCTTCCTCCACGGCCAAAAGCAGGCGCCGTGCTCGCTCAACATTCCCCAATTCGGCGTGATTAAGAATACGCAACCATCGTGAACGGACGTCGGAGCCTGCACTGATACCATCGAAGATGGAGTCCACTGGTGAAAGGTCCCCTTTCGCCTCACCAACTAATCTCTGGATTGGCCCGAGCCATAAGCGAGCGGTAAAATGGTCAGCCTCGGTGGACCACTGCTGTTGGTCCTTTCCAGGGTTCCAAACAAACACTTGTGCAAAGGCCTCGTTGCGCTCCAACACCGAGACAATACCTTCCGCTTCTGCTCCCGGTTCGGTGATAATTAACACCATCACATCTGCCTGCTCATCCGGGTTAAGATGCGACCGGAGCCTCGCAGCACTCTTCAGTAGAACAGGGAACCACTCTGAGGCAGTATCAAGAATGACCTCGGCTATGAGGTAGTACCGTCGTGACCTCGATTCTCCATTTCTGTCGCTCTCTCGGGCGACCCAACAATCGATTTGAATCTGATTGGATTGACCGGCGGCGGGAACCTCGACCCCCTCGGCTTCGAAGGCAATCTCATGCGCGTAGCGTTTCAGTTTTTGTGTTGGATAGGTCATCAGTTCGACCGATGATCGGCAACGCTTCATTTTGGCATGGAGGGAATCGCGAAGTATTGCAATAAGTGACGTATCAGGCATTACAGTTCTCATTCCATTTTTCAAGCTCGGCGTTGAGGGCATCGCTATTATGGCGGCTGCGCTGTTCGCGCCAACTATCGATTAAACTTCGTGCGCAACATTCACTTCTCTTGATGGCACTGATTAATGATTCCGGGTTGATTAAAAAGGCCGAAGCCGTCCATTCCTGAATGCCAGTGCCTTCTCCCGTCTCGCCAAACGGCGGCATTTTTGCGGTCCTGTAGATGTCGTCAACGTTGCAACTGATCAAAACTACGGATTGGCAAGCAAGTAGGTCACGCGCACAGTCATCGAGCTTGACCGGCTTTTTTAGCTTGTCGTCAATTCCCCCAACCTCCTTGATGGCCAATGCACGTACACTGAGGTTTCCAAGCATACCAATGGTCTCAGCATCGTCTGGCGCAGTTACTTTGTGCCCAAGCTTCTCCAGAATCGCTATAGCGAGAATAATCTCTGCAACATTCCGAGCAACTTTCGGTCCCGCCCGTGCGACACCCGAGGCGCCTTTCTCTTCCCCCCACCACCCGTGCAGAACATGATTGAAGAATCCGGCCAAATGCCTCATCGAGTTCGCTTGTTTCTCGAAAGGAACCCCTACTATTGAACTCAGCAGGCATTTTCCTTCCTCAAGCACGCATTCCCAGACGAAATCATCCATGGCATTCTGAAGCGAGGCGCCGAAATCGCCATGGAGCCACGTTGTTTTCGGAGGAAGTGTCTTCGGAACAGCCTTTTCTTTGAAGTGCCCTTCCTCAAGTGCTCCTTTGCACTCGTTGTACCCGACGGTTCCTGCAACCTCAGTTTTGCATCGTTCCCACCAGAGACACCGGCCAGACACGTAAACAGGTGACAGGTTTGCGTGAAGGAGGAGTCTCACACAAGCAAGGCGGAGTGGCATGGAATCGTCTGGAGGCTGGTAGCAAACGTGCAGGACAACAGCATCATGCGGTTGCCACACCTTTTTGACAATACTTCCAGCAACATTCGTTATGTCCGATTGCCTTTCGTGGTGATGAATGAAGCAACCTTTCAAGTCCTGCCCTAGACTGATGTGCTGCAACTCCCGTTTTGGTCCCGCTTGAGCCAATTTTTCGAGCAGTTCCTCAACATCCAGAAGCCCTTCGGGTGGGGAATTTCGAAGTATATCGTCTAAGAGGGGCTTAACGAGGTCGTGGATATCATAGTGCTTTGCGAAGAGTGCTGAGGCCTGTTCATCGAGAATTGCCTCCGGTAAAATTTGTACACTCATTTGGCTGAGCACTTGCCTACACATTTCGGGCGAGCCGGCTGCCTTCCTCACTTCTGCGAGCCACTGGCATTGTGATTTGTCTAGATTCTGACCTTTGTTTGACACAATCGTCCGTGCTGCGCTGTCATTCGTGCAATTCTCGAGAAGCGATTTTAATTGAGATATTCCAATCTTACCAACCTTGAGATCAGGGGTGGGGAAGACAAACACAAATTTCCGGCTTTCCGCAGGGACACTAAAACCGTTGTATGGATCCGTTTTCTGGAGAATTTCTAATGCAGTTTTAAATAGGTTCTGGAAGACTGCAGCCAAATCTCCGGCTTTAAAATTGCTGTATTGACGCTTCACTTGGTAGTGAATAACCGAAAGATGGCCGTCTACTGTGCTGAACTCAGCAATGTCGTCCCATCCCTCGACAGGTGTCTCGACACCGAAAGCCACCGGCCCTCCGATTTGACTTGCGTGAGCTTCGAGAAGCATGGCCACTCGATAGCGTGCGAATGCGTACTGATATTTGTCGCCTTGGCTGAGACCCCACTTGTTGTAGCCCAATATCTCACCCCACTTGCCATCACGCCATCGCCATGGCTATGGCCAGAACAAATCATACCCCTCTCACATCATTCATCGCAAGGCTTTTTCCTAAGGTATTATTATAACCGCAGACGAGGGCATCACCGCCAAGTTACAAGGTGCTAAACGTTGCCGCACGAGGGTGAATGGCTGCTGGACCAAGGCGATACAGGCGGTCATTTTACCCGCGATACCACCACCTGCGACGAAATCCTCACGTCCCATTGTGCCGACGAGTGATCCGCGGTTTTCTTGCCCGTTGAATCCGCCACCCGATTGTTCGTGTACACCCGGACTTGCATCCGGCAGCAAACATGCTAAACCCCTATGGGCCGCCTTTCAGAATGGCCCGAAGGAGTCCCCCATGAAGCGATGGTTCCTGACGATGATGCTGCTGGTCCTGTCCCTGTTCTCCGCCTGCGGTGGTGGCGAAGAGGGTCCATCCTACGCCTTTTCCGCGCTGTCGGGGAGCCTGCCGGTGATCGACCCGGCCACCGTGGATCCCGCCCTGACCGGCGCGGCGGCCGACGCCCAGCGGGCCTTCACGGCCGATCTGTACCACCACATCGTCGCGCTACCGGGCCAGGACACGGAGAACCTGGTCGTCTCCCCCTACTCGATCTTCTCGGCCTTCAACCTGCTCTACCCGGGCGCGGCCGGACACACCGAGGCGGCCATGCGCGCCGGATTCTTCCTGGAGGGGCCCGCGGCCGACATCTTCGCGGGCCAGGGGGCCCTGGACCAGACCATCCGCGCCCACTCCACCAAGCGGGCCCGCCTCGAGGTCGCCAACGCATCCTTTTTGGAGACGACCTTCCCCGTGTACCAGGACTACCTCGACACCATGACCCACTACTATGGTGCGGACCTCTTCACGGCTGATTTCCTGAACCAGCCCGACTTCATGCGCACCGAGATCAACCGGTGGGTGGAGGATCACACGGCCGGGAAGATCGAGGACCTGCTCCCGCCCAACAGCATCGGCTCGAACACCTGGATGGTGCTGGTCAACGCGGTGTACTTCAACGCCAAATGGAAGACCACCTTCGAGGACGGCACCCCCATGACCTTCCGGGGCGCCGCGGGGGATCAGCCGTTCACCTCCATGCGCGTGGAGCTGGCCGAAGCCCGCCTATACGACAGTGCGGTGCCGGTGGGAGATGACCCGCCGCCGGCCGACCGGCTCCAGATCCTGGCGATCCCCTACCAGGACGAACAGTTCGACATGGTCCTCTTCCTGCCCGACGACTTCGCCAGCTTTGCGGCCACCGTCGACGGGACCTCCCTGGGCACGCTGCTGGCGCAGACCTACCAGAGCCAGCCCGGCACCGTCGAGGTGAACATGCCGGAGTTCACGATCAAATGGGGCGGCCCGTTGTACGACCTGCTCACGGACATGGGCCTGGGCCCGATCTTCTGCGACGCCGACCCGGCCGCCGACTTCAGCTCGATGACGTCCGCCGTCGCCTGCGTCTCGGCCGTGTTCCACCAGGCCTTCATCGAGGTCAACAAGAAGGGCACCGAGGCCGCCGCCGCCACGGCCATCGTCGTGGCCAACAACTGCGCGGGGCCCACCGTGACGCCCTTCACCGTCGACCGCCCCTTCCTGTACGCCATCGTCGACCGCCAGACCCGCACGATCCTCTTCCTGGGGCACACCGTCCATCTGTGACCGCGCGGGGGATCCCGACCCACCCTCAAAAAATAATCGCTTGCACCGGACATCTTTCCCGGTACACTGCCTACAGGCGGGGTTTTCCCGAAAGTGCCATCATGAAACCGATGCAGTGCGATCACCGAACCTTCTCCGACGCCAGGATCTTCTGGCTGCTCACCCTGGTGTTGGGGTTCACCCTGACGGCCTGCGGAGACGATGATCTAAAAATCACGCCCTGCACCGACATCGACTGCAGCGGACATGGACGGTGCAAGTTGGACGCCGATGACGTTCCCTGGTGCGACTGCGATTCCGGATATGCCGTCACCTGGGATCTCCTGAAATGCCACGAAGTAAATGACAACATCGGCAACGTCAACAACGTGAAGCCCATCATTTATCTTTATCCGGAGCAGACCACCCGGGTCACGGTGCGCTTCGACGACCCGGGCTCCATGGCGCTGGCGTATACCTATCCGCTGTATCCCGAGGCCGGCTGGGACGTGATCGCGCAGCCCGACGGCACCCTGACGGATCCGGCGACCGGGCGTCAGTACTATGCGCTCTACTGGGAGGGCACCATCGACGAGCCCGAGGTCCCCGCCGAGGGCTTCATCGTCGCCGGCGCCGAGGTCGCGGGCTTTCTGGAGGAGCTCCTCCCGCGGCTAGGCCTGAGCTGGGCCGAGGCCGACGAATTCATCATCTACTGGCTCCCCATCCTCGGCCAGAACCCCTGGAACTTCCTCACCTTCGTGACCGACGCCTGGGCCCGGGCCGTGCCGCTGGCGGTCACGCCCGCGCCTGACGTGTCCATCCGCTTCGGGATGCGCTGGGCGCGCCTCGAGGCCCCGCCGGCGGTCCTCCCCGCGCCGCAGGTCTTCTCGCCCCCCGGGCGCAGCGGGTTCACCCTCGTGGAGTGGGGCGGCCGCGAAATCCCCGCGCCGATCTGGTGACCGAGGTACATGCCATGAGACACCTGCTGCTCCCCTCTGCGCTTCTCATCGTCCTCTCGGCTGCCTGTTCCCAGGTCTTTCCGTGGGATAACTCACCGCGCTGCGGCAACGGCATCGTGGAGAACGGCGAGAACTGCGACGGCCACCAGTTCGCGGAGACCCAGAAGACCAACTGCATCAGTTACGGCTACAACCAGACGCCCGTGGGCTGCGGGGCGGACTGCCGGATCGACCTGGCGCCCTGCATCGCGGCCGGAAAGTGCGGCGACGGGGTGTTCAACGAGGGCTTCGAGGAGTGCGAATCCCTTTTCAGCGGCCAGCTCGACTGTCCGGGCCCCCGCTACAACGGCGGCCAGTACCTCTGTAGCAACTATTGCGGGATCGACCTCAGCCCCTGCCGCTTCTGCGGCGACGGCATCGTCTCGCCCGAGGACGGGGAGCTGGTGGACGTCGACTACCGGACCTGCACCGGGGCGGGCTACTTCGGCGGCGTGATGACCACCACCGATTGCCGGACGGCCTCGGACCGGTACTGCGGTGATTACAGGCTCTATCCGGTCGGGGTGAACCTGGCCGTTCCACGCCTGGTGCCGGTCGACGACACCTCGTTTGTCCTGACCGGCACGGTCCAGGGCGCCTCGGCGCCGTCCTGCCCGGCCCTCAACCCGATCTACCGGACTGATTCCTACAGTTCCGACACCTACCTGGTCGGCTACCAATACACCGGTTGCGAAGGCAACTTCCTGGCGGCCATCCCTGCGACCGGCCCCGTGCAGATCCTCAATCCGGATCTGGGCTCCTACTCCGTGCAGGAGCTCTGGGCGACGCAGGACGCCATCGCCCTCCTGCGCAGGGAGTGGACCTACGAGCAGCATGACCTGATCTTCGTCACGCCAGACGGCCAATGGCTCCATGGCTATCCCGTATACAATTCGCCGGACAGTCATCCTCCGGTCGGGACCTTGGTTTCACCGGACACCCTGGGCATCTGGAGCTTCTCCGGGGCGGAGCGCAGCCTTGAACTGACCTCCTACTCCATGGCCAACCAGGAGCTTCTCGGCGCGGCCTCCGGCACCCTTCCGTTGATGGCCCAATGGAACCGCATGGACGCCGACGGCGTCTTTTTCGCGGACCCCCTCGGGGACGGCGACTGGCTCCTGCAGGTGGATTACGAACCCAACCCCGTCACGTCCTTCATGGGGAAGACCTCGACGACCCCGACCGACCTGACCTTCGACGCGTTCCATCCCATGGAATCGACGATGCGCGCCCAACTGAACCGGGAGGCGGACCCCGTCTCGCGGCAGCTCACCCTCCTCTGGACGACCTACCCCGGCGACGGGACCAGCACGCTGCACCGCGGGGTCTGGAGCTTCGACGGCGTGAAACTGGGCCAGACGGACTGGCCCATGCCCGAGCGACATCAGGTGGAAGCCCTGTGGCCCCACGATGACGGCGGCTGGATCATCGTCGGACGTGCGCTGCTCAGCTCCCTCGCGGAGACCAACGTGAGCCCCTGTGCGGCATCGTCTCCAGCCTACGGTTACCCGCACTTTTTCATCGCCCGGGTCGGCGACGACGGCGAAGTGACCGGCCTGTCCACCTTCTACTCTCCGGCCATCCCCCTGAGAGACTCCGAATACCTGGTCGACAATGTCTTCTCCGATTACGTCGTCTCGAATCTCACGCCCCGGTATTTCCGCACCCCTTCGGGTTTTATCGCCTATGGTGTCTACAACCGGTCCCGGTACTTCTGCTCACCGCAGGAGCCCCCCACGACCAAGGATGACCTGCCCGTGCATGCCTTCGGATTATACCTGGTCCGGCTTGCCGTCGGGCCGTGACCTGGGTCCGGGTCTTTCCTCCTCGGATTCATCCGGGTCTTTCCTCTTGTTTCCCGGGGTAGGGCGCGCGGAGGATCGTGCGCCCTACCCTGGGATAAAATCCGTATAAGAATGGTCCGACGCAGGGAATGGGGGCCGGCGAAGCCGGGATCCGCGAACGAAGTGAAGCGGGATCCGCCGCAGGCGGGAGCCGATTTCGATTTCGATTTCGACTGGAGAGCAGGATCCGCGGGGAATCCGGCGTCAGCAGGATGGAAGGATTACTCGCGGAACACGCGGGACCAGGTGAACATTCCGGCGGCGAAGACCAGCGTCCACAGGCCGCCGCACTTCCAGGCCACCGAGGACCGGGCCGCGGCGATCTTCGCGTCGAGGCCGTCGATGCGCTTGGCGTCGCGCTGCTCGGTGGGGGTCTTCATCAGGATCGCGCGCTCGGTGGCCAGCTGCTTCACATTGGAGGTCAGCAGCGATCCGGAGAGCCAGAACGCGGCCACAAAGCCCACCAGCAGGGAGACGACCGCGCCGACGGCGGGCCAGATGATCGGGTGGGCGATGAGCTTCTCGGTGGTGCTCTTCCGGCGCCGGGCCAGCAGGAGACCCGGAGGGCCGGCGGGGACCGGCGGCGGGGACTCGGCGACCTCGGGGGCGGCCACGGGCGGGGCGTCGGTCACCGGGGGCGGCGGCGGAGCCTCGGGCGGCTTCCCCTGTGAATTCGGGGTGGAATAGATCTCGTCGTTGGTGATCGCCAGCTCGAATTTGGGCGCGGCCTTGTCGGGCTCGTCGGGCTTGATCCAGTTGGTGGTCATGGGCGCTCCTCAGGCTCGGGGCGTGTCAGTTGGACCACGCGCTCGGGGGTCAGCGGCAGGCACGAGACCTCGCGGCCCAGGGCGTGGGCCACGGCGTTGAGGGTCGCGGCGCCCACCGAGATGAAGGTCGGCTCGCCCAGCCCCTTGGCGCCGAAGGGCCCCTGGGGCTCGGGCTCCTCGAGGAAGATGATGTTGATCTTCTCCGGGATATCCATGGACGTGGGGATCAGGTAGTCGGTGAAGCCCGGGTTCTTGAGGTGGCCGCCGTCGAGCTTGAGCTCCTCGGTCAGCGCCCAGCCCAGCCCCTGCACCACGCCGCCGTGAACCTGGCCCTCGGCCGAGAGGCCGTGGATCACGCGACCGACGTCGTGGGCCGCGGTGACCTCGCGCACGGTCACCTGGCCCGTGGCGCGGTCGACGCGCACCCGGACGACGTGACCGCCGAAGGTGTAGAAGGCGTAGGCGCTGCCCTGGCCGGTCGCGGGATCGTACACGCGATCGGGGGCCGAGAACCAGCCCAGGGCGCCGGGGTTCTGGCGGCGCCCGTAGAGGAGCGCGACGATCTCCTCGAAGGTCACGGTGCCGGCGGCCTCGGGATGGGAATACACGCCGCCCTTGCACACGACGCCGTCGATGCCGGGGCGGCCGAGCTTCCCGGCGGCCAGGGGCAGCAGGCGCTCGTTGAGCTGGCGCGCGGCGTCGACCACGGCGTTGCCGCCGGACACCGTGGCGCGGGAGGCCACCGTGGGACCGGAGTCGGGCACCAGCGCGGTGTCGACCTCGGTGATCTGGACGCGGGTCTCGTCGATGCCCAGGGCGGCCGCGCAGATCGTGCGCATGGCCGCCAGGGCGCCCTGCCCCATCTCGGTGATGCCCACCGCGACGTTGACCGTGCCGTCGGCCTGGATCAGCACGTAGGCGCCGCCGCGGTCGAGGCGGGAGCCGCCCCAGTGCAGGTTCACGCCGTAGATGATCGTGGCCAGGCCGATGCCCTCGCACACGTCGGGGTCGGCGTCACGCGAGGCCGCGATGGCCGCCTTCTCGCGCTTCCAGCCGCTCTCGGCCTCGAGGCGGTCGAGGAGCTGGCCGTAGAGGTGCGCCTGGGCCAGGGTCTCGCCCGAGGTGAACTCCGGGTGCTTGGCGCTGACGCCGTTGAGGCGGCGGATCTCGAAGGGATCCAGGCCCACGGTGCGGGCCAGGCGATCCATCTGCGCCTCGTGGGCGGCGGCGACCTGGGGGGCGCCGAACCCGCGGTAGGGGCCGCCGAACAGGTTGTTGGTGTAGATGACCTGGGTGAGGACCGAGACATGCTCGATGTCGTACGGGCCCACCGAGGAGATGTTGGCGCGCTCGGCCACCACCGTGGACAGGCCGCCGTAGGCGCCCGCGTCCACCAGGACCTGGATCTCGACCCCGCGGATGCGGCCGTCGAGGTTCGCGTAGAGCTTGTGGCGCACGACCATGGCGTGGCGCTTGGTGGACATCTGCATGTCCTGGCCGCGCGGCAGGATCAGCGACACCGGACGCCCGGTGACCTTGGCCAGGGCGACCGCGCACATGGCGGGCTCGTCGGGATAGTCCTCCTTGCCGCCGAAGCCGCCGCCGGTCACGGTCTGGCGCACGCGGACCGCGGAGATGGGCAGCCCCAGGAAACGGGCCACGCGCCCGCGGATGTAGAACGGACACTGGGTGGTGGAGTGCAGCACCCAGGTGCCGTCGGGCTGGGGTTCGGCCACGGTGCCCTGGGTCTCGAGGTAGGCATGCTCCTGGCCGCCGATGACGAACTCGTCCTCGAGGACGATGTCGGCGTCGCGGCAGGTCTGGGGCGCTCCGCGCTTGACGAAGAACTCCTTGAGCAGGTTGCCCTGCTCCTGCACCAGCGGCGACTTCTCGTCGAGGGCGCGGCGCACGTCGTGGACGCCCGGCAGCGGGTCGACGATGAACTTCACGAGCCTGGCGGCCCGTTGGGCAGCTTCGGGGGTGGTCGCCGCGATGAGCGCGATGCGGTCACCGGCCATGCGGACGCGGTCGGTCACCAGCAGGGGCTGGTCGTCGAAGATCAGGCCGATGCGGTTGTTGCCCGGCAGGTTGGACGCGGTCAGCACGGCCACGACGCCGGGGGCGGCCTCGGCGGCGGAGACGTCGAGCTCGGAGAGGATGCCCGAGGACACCGGTGAAGGCACGATCACGCCGTGGAGCATGCCGGTCAGTTGCACGTCGGCGCAGTAGCGCGCGCGGCCCATGGCCTTGGCGGCCGCGTCCGGCCGCGGGGCGCCCGAATTGAGTCCTGGATGCGTCATCAGCGGCCTCCCTTCTTCTTCTCGGCCCGACGCGACAGCGCCAGGGCCACCGCGTCGATGATCTTCACGTAGCCCGTGCAGCGGCACAGGTTGCCCGAGAGGGCCTGGGCGATCTCGTCGCGGGTCAGTTCCTCCTCGTCGACCAGGGCCTGGGCCGTGATCT
>PHAZ01000130.1 GCA_002841825.1 Deltaproteobacteria bacterium HGW-Deltaproteobacteria-22
AGGCGAGCGCGGCGCCGGCGATCGTCCGGTAGTTGTCCTGTTCGAGCCAGTTGAGCAGCAACCGCTCGCCCGCGCACGCCTGCGCCACGGCCTTCATGACGTCGTTCACGCGCTCGAAATGGTTGTGGCCGGTGACGATGACGGGGACCTCGACGGCTTCGAGGACGCGCTTGACCGTCTCCACCGCCCGCTCGGGCGAGGCGTCGACCATCGACTGCAGTCCTGCGTTGTTGAGCACCAGCGCGTTGTGCCGGTCCGGGGTGTGCATGCCGGCGACGTTGAAGGCGAAGTAGGCGTCCATGCCGCCGAACAGCGTGCGCGTCATGCGCGAGGCCTTGCGCTCGCTCTCGGTCGTGCCCGAGGGCATGCCGGTGAACCGCCCGCCGTACTGCGCCGGATCGTGCATGGAGGTGACCACGTCATAGGCGAGCTTCTCGGTCCCGCCGGAGATGTACATGTTGGGCATCGGGATCACGCCGGAAAGGTCGCCCATGCCGGAGATCCTGGAGTCCCCCGGGCAGGTCGTCACCGGCACGTCCACGCCCTGCTCGAGCAGCATCCCGTGCAGCGCGGCCAGGTACGCGGTGGTGCCGATGTCCTGTCCGGCCGGGCGCTCGGTGCCGCCCTCGTACCAGGCAAGCTTGTCCACGCCTGCGAACGTCTCGAACCAGTTGTACTCGTTTTCGATGGCATACAGGATGATCGGGCCGCCGTGCGTGATCAGGTGCGGCAGGATCGCTTCGTTGAGCGCCGCGAAATAGGCGCGCACCCTGTCCAGGTAGTCAGGATCGTTCGTGCGGAGGTTCACCAGGCCGTCGGCGGCCAGGGACTTCTTGGTCGAGGTCGTGACCAGCCAGGCAGGCATCCCGCCGCCGTTCATCTCGTTGCAGATGTATGGACCCGGGCGGAAATATACGTACAGCCCGTGGGCGCGGCAGGCTGAAAGGAAGGCCAGCAGGTCGGTGAAGTCGAAGAGGCCGGGCTCCGGCTCCACGACGTTCCAGGGCACGTAGACATCGACGGTGTTGAAGCCCGCCGACGCGAACTTGCGCAGGCGGTCGTCCCACTCGCCGCGGGGCAGGCGGAACCACTGCAGCGTGCCGCCGCGCAACGTGCGGTAGTCTCCGTCGAGGACGAAACCCTCGGGGCGGATCTCGATACCGGAAAAGGCGGGGGCGGTGAAGTTGTTGGCCGTGCAGCCGTCGGGACATACGCCTGCGTCGTCGGGCGGCGTGTGGTTCTGCCAGCCGGCGGCGTCGGATTCATCCACAGGACGGGGCGAGGCATCATCACAGGCGGTGAGGAACCACGGAAAAAGAAGGAAAAGAAAAAGAAGAAAAAGAAGATTTTTACCACGGAACACACGGAACACACGGAACATCAGAGGCAAGTGGAACAGGGGGCGTGGTTGAGGTTGCCGCAAGGTGCCAGTGCTACCGGTCATACAAGATTTGCTCCCGAAGGGTTTTCAACCCCTCTTCCCACATCCACTTTCCGTGTGTTCCGTGTGTTCCGTGGTGAACTCTTCCCTCTTCATTCTTCCCTCTTCAGTCTTCCTTCTTCCTTGTGTTCCGTGGTAAAAATTCTTCACCATCGTGATTGTTGGCTACTTGCCCTTGCCCGAGCGGGCGCTCTCCCAGCCGTCGACGCGCCAGGCGCCGTTGACCTTTCGCAGCACCAGCAGCACGGCGCCGGTGGCGTCCAGCGGGATGCGGGCGACCTCGCCCGAACCCGAGGTCGTGCTCATCTGCTCGGCGGCCTTCTCGATCTGCTTGATCTTCTGTTCGATCTCGTCGGAGACGGCCTTCTGATAGGCCGGGGACAGCAGGGAAAGATACATCGCAAAGTCGCGGCGCTCCAGCGCCGAAACCAGCATGCGGATCAACTGGGCCGGATCCGAGGGGGCAGGACGCAGGCCTGGCGCGTCCTCGACCCGCCACTGCCCGGGCTTCTCGGCGACCATCGTCGCGGTGACGTCCTTGCGTAAATAGATGACCGCCTGCATGCGCGCGTTCTTCAACTTCATGCGGCGGGCCTCGTGCACCATCTCGCGGCGGTTGGTCTTCCACTCCCGCTCGAACTGGGCATACGGCAGCTTCTGCTGGGTGTCCGAATCCAGCAGGCGGTAGGCCTTCCGTGGCTGGTTGGACAGCACGGCCTCCCGGTACTCGTCGAGGGCCCCCGAGAAGCCTTTCTCCACCTGCGTGCGTCCCCAGCATCCCGCTGTCAGCAGCGTCACCGCACAAATCATCCAATAAAAGGCACGCATCCGTTTCACCTCGTTTCGAGGCTGGATTCTACAAATGCGGCCTCCTTTGGCAAGCTGTTTCATCTATGTGCCATATATGACCGGACGCTGCAGCCGACTGACGCTGCGACGGAACATTGTAAATGATGCAAATACACAGGATCTTCGGCCGGCTCCGACGTCCGCACCTACCCCGACGTCGCACCCATCGCCAATGGAAGCCCCTGGGACCACCCGACAGACACCGCTTGCTTTTTAAGTCGATCCGCGATACGCATTCAGCTGCCGCAGCGGGGTGGATCCGCGGCGGGAAAGCGCAGGTTGAAACATGAAAAAGGCATTGATTCTGGCGGCGGGAAGAGGCAAACGGCTGGATCGCAAGAGCAAGCCCAAGCCGCTGGTCGAGGTGGGAAACCGACCGATCCTGATGCACGTCATCGAGGGTCTGGCCGCGGTGGGCGTCGAGGAGTTCCACATCGTCGTGGGTTTCGACCGGGACCGCATCGTACGCGAGGTCACCTCCCGGGTGGCCGGCCAGTGGAAACTGAACTTCATCGACAACACGTCGTTCGACGGCGGACTCGCCCACAGTGTGCTGTGCGGCCGCGAGGCCCTGGACGAGCCGTTCATCCTGAGCATGGGCGACCACCTCTTCGACGGCGCCCACTTCGCCCGCATCGCCGCCAGTCCGCCCGAAGCCGGCGGCGTGACGGTGCTCGTGCACCACAATCCGCCCACGGAGAAGGCGACCTCCGACTCCGTCAAGGTGCGCGGCGAGGACGGCCGGGTGAAGGCCATCGGCACGGATCTGACCGAGTTCGGCGGCGTCGACATGGGCCTGTTCTCGTGCGACCCTTCGGGATTGTTCCCGGTGCTGGCCGAAGCCATCGCCACGGCGCCCGACGCCACGCTGGCCGAGGCGCTCCAACGTCTGGCCGGGCGAGGGAAGTTGACCTGTCTCAAGGCCGACGACGCCGGCTGGGACGACATCGACACCCCCGTGGACCTGATCCGCGCCGAGATGCGGCTTCGGGATCAGGCCCGCGCCGGCGTGCTCTCCCATGTGATTCTTGCGAGCACGAAGGTCCCCGACGCGGTTCATGACTTTGTCGTGGGCGAGCCGGTCACCACCAAGATGGTCATGATGCGCGGCTTCTTCGACCGGCCCGAGGGGTTTGAGTTCATCCCCCGCGAGAGCGCCAGTTCGCCGATCTTCGTGTTCTCCGACGAGACCGTGACCCCGCTGTATGCCGCGCCCCTGTTCGAGAAGATGCGGTCGATGGGCTACAACGCACATCTGATCACGATGCCCGACGGGGAGACCAGCAAGAGTCTGGCGAGCTTCGTCGAACTGACCGAGCGCGTGCTGCGCCTGGGCGTGGACGAGCGGTCCGTGTTCGTGAGCGTCGGCGGCGGCGTCGTGTGCAATGTCTGCGGCTTCATCGCCTCGTGCATCTACCGTGGACTGAACCTGGTGCACCTGCCCACCTCGCTGATGGCCCAGTGCGACGCGGCGATCAGCCACAAGCAGGCGATCAACGGCGCCTTCGGCAAGAACATGGTCGGCTCGTACTACAGCCCGCGCATGGTGATCGTCGATGTGAACACCCTGCGCACCCTGCCCGCGCGACTGATCCACGACGGCCTGGCGGAGGTGCTCAAGCACGCGCTCTGCCAGGAGCCTGACTACGTCGAATACCTGATGGCCTACGAGGGCGACTGCGTGCGTGACATCGACTTCCTCGAGAAGGTCGTCTCCAAGAACGTCCGTCTCAAGTGCGAGCTGGTGCACCAGGATCCGAAGGAGCACACCGTGGGCATGGTCATGCAGTACGGCCACACCCTCGGCCATCCGGTGGAGCACATGTCCGGCTACCAGTTGTACCACGGCGAGAGCGTCGCGATCGGCATGATCGTGGCGGCCCGGGTCTCGCGGATCCTGAACATCTGCGGCGAGGAGCTGGTGACGGCCCACGTCGATCTGTGCGCGAAGTTCGGCCTGCCCACGACGATCCCTGCCGGCATCACGGTGGACGGCCTGATGGAGGCGCTGAAGTACAACAAGCGCTATCTCACCGAGGGGACGCAGATGTCCCTGCTGACCGACATCGGACGGCCGTGGGCGGTCAACGGACGCTACGTGATTCCCGTCACCAACGGCATCATCCGTGAGGCCATCGAACAGACGATGGGGGTGCAGGCATGACGCGACAGGTCGCCATCATCACCGGCGCCGGCAGCGGCATCGGGCGTGCCATCACCCAGCGCCTGGCGACCGACGGCTGGCTCGTTCATGCGGTGGACCGCAACCTCGACGCGGCCCGTGCCACCTCCGCGCTCTGTCCGGAGGGCGCTGTCGTCCCGCTGGAGCTCGACGTGGCCGACCTGGATGCCTATGCCGCGGCGTTTGCGCACATCCCTGTGGTCCACGCGCTGCTGGCCAACGCCGGGATCTGCCGGCAGGCGACGCTGGCCGACGACTTCGCCGACGAGGTCTGGCGGACGACCATGCGTATCAACGTCGACGCGGTGTGGCAGTTGTTCCGCACCTTTCATGATCGCCTGGCCGACGGAGGCCGGGCCGTGATCACCTCCAGCGGTCTGGGCAAGCTCGGCCGCCCCGGCTACGGAGCCTACGTGGCCTCCAAGCACGCGGTGCTGGGCCTGACCAAGTGCTTCTCCAGGGAACTGGCGCCACGCGCGATCACCGTCAACGCCATCTGCCCGGGCTGGGTCGACACCCCCATGGCCCGCGGCGACCTTGTGAAGAACGCCGTCACCTTCGGCACCACCCCCGGGATCGAATATGAGAAGGCCTGCGAGGCCATCGCGCTGCACCGCTTCGTTCAGCCCGAGGAGATTGCCGCCCTGGTCGCCTTCCTGCTGTCTCCGGGCGCCGGCGCCATCACCGGGGAAGCCTACAACATCTCCTGCGGGGAGTTCTTTGCGTGAACGACTCTGAAATGTCTGCGAACGCGGAATTGTCCCCCAAGAACGCGGAAGTTGCCGCACGCGTCGCGGATTTGACCGTGCTGTGCGTGGGCCAGGTGACCCACGACCGCTACGGCGCGGACATCGTCGCCGGTGGCTGCGCCTACTTCGGCGCTCGCTGCGCGCAGGCGCTCGGCGCCAGGGTGCGACTCCTGACCAGCGTGGGCGCCGACTTCCTGCTCGACCAGGATCTTTCCGGGCTCGAGGCGCACGCCATCCGCGCAGGCGCCACGACGGTCTTCACCAACACCTACCCCGAGGGACAGGCGCGCGTGCAGAGGATCGAGACCGTCTCGCCGCCGATCCCGCTGGCCGCGTTGCCTGCTTCCTGGGACCACGCCGACGTGCTGCTGCTGGCCCCCGTGTTCGGCGAGATCGACCCATCCGAACCGTGGTTCTCCTCCGTCCACGCCCGCGTACGCGCCGTGTGCCTGCAGGGCTTCATGAAGCAGGCTGATCCCGCCCGGGAGCTGGTCGTGGCCGGTCCTCCCCTCGATTCCCTGCCCTTCTTCCACGGCGCCGACGCGTTCTTCCTGTCCGAGGAGGACATCGCCTGCTTCGGCGGTCCGGGCCTGCTCGACTTCCTGCGCGGCCGCGCCCGCCTGGTCTTCGTGACCCGGGGCGAACTGGGCTGCACCATCCATGCCCCCGAAGGCACGCTTCACGCCGGCGTCTTCCCCGCCGCGGCCGTCGATCCCACCGGCGCCGGCGACACCTTCGCCGCCGCGACCGCCTGTGCGCTGGCCGCCGGCTGTGATCCGCTCACCGCTGCACGGCTTGGCGCCGCCGCCGCCTCATTCGTGGTCGAGTTCGAGGGTTCCCGCGACATGCCCGCGGTCTCGCAGGCATGGAAACGCTTCTCCCGGCTGCAGGAACACGTTCCCGAATAGGCCCGCCCCGACCTTCCCTGCCATTTTTTCCTCAACTAACCTTTTATAAACCAACGCCTTGACAAATCATTTTTCGCTGGGATACTCTATCTTAAGAGGCGAAAATGTGCATGAACCTTCACTTTTTGCAACATCTGGCACGAAAAAACCACGATCCAACCGGAATGAAAAATGAAAGAGTAGGTGCCCCATGAAACTCCGAGCCTTCCCAATCTTTGCTTCGCTTCTGGTCCTGGGGGGATCGTTCGGTTGCGTACGATATGTGGAGCGGACCTCCTGTGCCGCCAACTGCAGCGGGAGCACAAGATGCGGCCTTCGGGAGGTGGAACGGTATTCCATGCGCTGGCCCATCGCCGGTGCCGTGGCCGCGGCGGTCCTGCTCGGCGCGGGTGGAACCATGGTTCATGTCGGTCGTGCCGAGATTGATGACCTGCAAAATGATATCAACAACACCATCATCACGCAGGGAACCCGGCCGTTTGACTGGGACTCCAGCCGCGAGGACCGGGCACTGCTCCTGCAGAACATGGGCTCCGGCCTCATCGGCGCGGGGGTCATCACCCTGGTGACCGCTGCCGTCCTGTATTTTTATCAGAAAAAGACGATTCCGGTCTCCATCATCTCTGTCGAGCCTCCTGAACCCAGGTCGGAGAATGTGAAATAGAAAAGGCGTGGAAAGATCGATGAAAAAAATACACGGCATGGGCTACGAGGATGATACGGACCTGAAGGATCTCATCATCAAACAACTCAAGGGATTGGGACCATGGAACGACCGGAGCATTGTGGAATACACCGACGGGTTGCGAATGGCGGTGCATGATTCTGGAGAGTGGTACCCGGAGATGGTCAAGGCCGTCTGCGAGCTTCTCACGCACCCGGATCCGGTGATCCGCACCGGGGCGGTCTCCGTCATCGACGTGATCACGGACGACCTCGATGCGTCCACCCTCGTGGATCTGTTGCGTGATCACCGGGACCTGTTTTACGGGGTGAATCCGCAAGGCTTTACACTGCCGTTTCGCACCGATCTGGCTTGTCCCCTGCTGATCGCCCTCGGTCGCCGGGCCGGGATCTACGACTTCGACGCCATCGCCCTTCTGGAGGAGGCGGCCCGGCAGCCCCACGGGTTCCTGGTGGCTGACGACCTTCAACGTCTGAAGCGTTGATCAGGCTGGTCCCGAGAGAACCTCGCGGACCTTGTTGAGCAGGATTCGGGAAGAGAAGGGCTTCTGCAGGAAGGCCACGCCATCCTCGAGCACGCCCTGGCAGGCGACGATGTCGGCGGTGTAGCCCGACATGAAGAGACAGCGGAGCGAGGGGAAGAGCGCGTGCAGGCTCCGTGCAAGCAGTTGTCCGTTCATCTCTGGCATGATCACATCCGTGATCAGCAGGTGGATTTCCCCCTGGTGTTCCCGCGCCTTGCGGATGGCCTCCTGAGGGGTCAATGCCTTGATGACGACATAGCCTTCCTGGCTGAGGATGCGCTGCGTGAGGTGCAGGACGGAGGGCTCGTCCTCCACGAGAAGGACGGTCTCCTGCGCGTTTCCCGGCTTCGGTACCGGCCCGATGACGGCCTCCTTTTCGGCAGGCACGGCGGAGCGCGGCAGATGGATGCGAAACCTCGATCCCTTGCCGGGTTCGCTCTCCACGAGGATGAAGCCGTTGTTCTGCTGGACGATGCCGTACACGGTGGCGAGCCCCAGTCCAGTGCCCTGCCCGAAGGCCTTGGTGGTGAAGAACGGCTCGAAGATCCTGGCAAGGGTGCTGCTGTCCATCCCGCTGCCAGTGTCGGTCACGATGATGCGAACATATTCTCCTTCCATGGCCTCTGGATGAACCTCCCGGAAGGCTGCATCGATGGTGCAGTTGCCCGTTGAAAGAAAGATCCTTCCGACCCCGGAGATGGCATCACGGGCGTTGACGCACAGGTTGGTCAGGATCTGCTCCACCTGGGATGGGTCCATGTGCACCCGCCACAGGTCCCTGCCCGGCTCGAACACCAGTTCAATGTTCTCCCCGATCAGGCGCGAGAGCAGGCTGTGCGTGCGTGTGGCGATCTCGTTGAGGTCCAGGGATCTCGGGGTGATGGTCTGCTTGCGCGCGAAGGCCAGCAACTGGCGGGTGAGATCGGCCGATCGTGTGGCAGCAGCCCTGATTTCAACGAGGTCGGACAGCAGCGGATTGTCATCGGTCATCTGCTCCATGGCGAGCTCGGTGTGCCCCAGGATCACGCCAAGCATGTTGTTGAAGTCGTGGGCCACGCCCCCGGCCAGGCGACCGATCGACTCGAGCTTCTGGGCCTGCCTCAACTGGGACTCGAGGCGGGACTTCTCCAGCAACTCCACCTCGATTCTCTTGCGCGAATTGATGTCGACCTCGATGCCGTCCCAGATCAGGTGTCCGTTGGCAAAGCGCCGGGGCGCGGAGAAAAAGAGGCGCCAGCGAATATTCCCGTCGGGCATGCGGACGCGGACCTCCGCGCTGAAGGGGGTCATCGAAGCGATGGCCGTGGCTTCAGCCTGCGCCACTTCGGCCTGATCTTCTTCAGGAATCTGTCCGTAAATCTTCAGGGGATCCTGAAGCACCTCGGACGCGGTCACGCCGTGCATCGACTCAACGCCGGCGCTCACATAGGTGAAGCGGCGCGAGGCACCATCGAGGCCGCTGTCAATCTGGTACACCAGCCCGCCGGGCAGGTTGTCGCTGAGCGCCTGGAGGCGCGTCTCGCTCTCCCGGAGGGCCTCCTCGGCCTGCTTGCGGGCGGTGATGTCGAAGAAAACCCCCACCAGACAGTCGACCGAACCGATCGTCTTCGTGCTCGAACTGATGTCACAGTACACGATGCTGCCATCCTTGCGGAGGCATGGCGCATCGGCCGCCAACAGTTGTTCGCCGCGGGACTGCGCCTCGAAATCCTGGATGATCCGGGGCAGCTCCCCGGGGGGGTGAAGTTCGGAGACCGAAAGGTTCGTCAACTCTGCTGCCGTGTAGCCCAGCAGTTTGCAGACTGCCGGGTTGGCGTAGAGGAAACGCCGTGTCCGGACCTCGGCCACCAGCACGCCCACGCCGATGCCTTCGAGCAACTCGCGGTAGGACCACTCGGAATCGATGATTGTCTGGCTCATGGCTGGGCCGCCCCGGAGGGGACGAGACCGCCCCCGGAGAACGACACGTCGGGGAGCCGCTGGCCCAGGTGGTCGAGGACGGCCGATTTTTCGGTGACGAAGGACAGGTCCGCAGGCGAGGCGTCAAGCACGTCCAGGACGAGAGTGCCGACGGGGCTGTCGGAGAACGCCGTGCCGCCGGTGTCAGCCGGGACGCCGATGCCCAGGAGGATCAGATCGTCACGGGCGGCAGCCGCCATGCGGGGGCGCAGCTCCCAGGCCGAAGCCGGGCGGAACTCGACAAAGCGCCACTTCAGCGGATCGATCCGCAACCGCAGTGCGAAACCGGCGACATTCTCCAGCCCCCGGGCGGAGATGGTGGCCACCAGCCGTGGATGATCATACTGGCCTGCGGAGAAGTACACGGCGGCTCCCTCGCCGACCGGCGCCTGCGCCTGCCATTGCACGGGGGATGCCTCGTTCTTCTTCGGATCGTCACAGGCGGACCACCACAGGAGAGACCAGACAGAGAGGATGGTCAGCAGCGAGGAGTTGTCAGGGTGTCTCATTTTGCACCTCCTGAAACGGCGCCGAAGCCGGCGGAGATCAGATCCAGATCCCCATCGTCGATCACGCCGTCGATCACGGTGTCCAGCCGCGTGTCAAACTGTTCGTCGATGTCATAGAGCCCCGGATTGACCTTGTCCAGCACGGCACGCCGGCCCTGGGCCAGCACGACCTCGAGCCAGTCGAAGCCATCGGTCTCGCCGTCGAAGTTCACGTCGCCGATCACCGCGGGCACGACGCGGTAGAAGGCCTGCAGGCGGGGGTTGATGCGGACCCGGACGGCGCGGTCATCGGTGGTGATGGGGAATTCGGCGCTCAATGAAGAGAGGGTGGCTCGTGCGCGATGAATGATCACCCCGTCCTCGTCCTCCAGGAACAGTTCGACCGGCAGGGACATCTCCGTCTCCTGGGAGAGCGTGACCAGGGAAACGCACGGGCTCGCGTCCGGCGCGCAGGGAACGAAGCCGAGTTCCAATGTCGGATAGGTCGTTGTCCGGGCGAACGCATCAAACAGGTGCGTCAGTTCGACACCTGAGCTCTGCTCGAAGATCGTCTCGACATCATCGATCACGCACTCGGAATGGGTGCAGGCGTCCACGTAAGTGGTGATCGCGGAGAAGAAGGCGTCGTCACCGAGGGTCACGCGGATCAGATCCAGGAAGGACGAAGTTTTATAATATGCCCATACGACCTGCTCATTGACGGTGTCGGGCCAGCTGCCGCCTTCGGGCAGGAGGATCGGCGGAAGCGTCTGCGGGTCGGTGAGGTACCAGAGATAGATCTGGTTCCGACGGAATTTCGTCCAGAGCACCCAGTCCGCATCGAGCATGTCGTAGTATTTGCGACGGATGTATTCATATTGCGAGGTGATCGCCATGCCCTCGCTCATCAGCGCGGTGCGGGAAATATCCATCGGCGAGGCAAGGATGCCCCACCAGAGATGGGATATCTCGTGGGTCAGAATCTCCTCAAACCACTGCATGCTGGATGTGGTGTAGGCATCCGAAA
>PHAZ01000131.1 GCA_002841825.1 Deltaproteobacteria bacterium HGW-Deltaproteobacteria-22
GCTCGACCGCTCCGTGGTCGCGGGTGTTTCCCGGGTCGCCTACGTGTCCTCCACGGCCGTGTATGGGGTGCCCAAGGTCCATCCGCTCTATGAGTACTATCCCCGCGTGGGCGTGGGCGACTACGGCGAGAGCAAGATCCTGGCCGAGACCGTCTGCGACGAGTACCGCCGCAACGGGCATCCCGTGGGCGTGATCCGGCCCAAGACCTTCATCGGTCCCTACCGCCTGGGCGTGTTCCAGATCCTCTTCGACTGGATCGAGGGAGGACACCGCATCCCGCTGGTTGGGTCGGGGCGGAACCGGTACCAGTTGCTCGACGTCGAGGATCTGTGCGACGCCTTCTACCGCATGATCACGACCGGCGACCACGACGCGGCCTGCGACGTCTACAACGCCGGAGCCTTTGAGTACGGGCGTGTGATCGATGATGTCGGCGCCCTGTGCGACCACGCGGGCACCGGCTCGCGTCCCCTGCCGCTGCCGGCGGCCCCGGTCATCGGCGCCCTCACCCTGCTCGACGCGATGGGGCTCTCGCCGCTGTACAAGTGGGTGTACGGCACCGCCCACACGGACTCCTTCGTCTCCACGGACAAGATCCGGGAGAGGCTCGGCTGGATGCCGCGGTATTCCAACGCCGCGGCGCTGATCCGGTCCTACGACTGGTACATGGAAAACCGCGGCTCCATCGCCACGGGCACTGGCGTCACCCACCGCGTAGCCTGGGACCAGGGCATCCTCAAGATCATCAAGAAATTCATGTGACGGGGGAGCGCCCCGCCCTCGTTCCATGCGCCTGTCCTCGTTCCCGCCAAAATGGCCGGAACATCCCTCCAGATTCTTCGTCCTCGTTCTCGCCGGCGGCCCGTTCCCTGCGCCGCGTCGCGGAAAACGCATCTTGAGCTCGCCGGGCGACCTGCGCCTTTTCGAAATCGAATATTTTGGGTCAAAAGGCGCCTTGCAAGACGCGGCGGCCGGCATTTGGAGATCCAAAAGCGCGCAGCGAAACACCGCGGGCGGCATCTCGATCTCCCCAACGCCGCTGAAAATCGCCGCGGTCGGCATTTGGAGATCCAAAAGCGCGCAGCGAAACGCCGCAGCCGGCATCTCGCGCTCCCCAACGCCGCTGCGAAACGCCGCGGCCGACATTTTGACCTCACCAATCGCGTTGCGCGACCGGGCGACCGAAATTCAGCTCTGCGGCGGGGTCGGATCCTCGGCCGCCGGTCGGCTGGAGAGCTTCGGGAACAACCGCTCGGCGGTGTCCCTGCCCAGGGTCCGGCGGGCCTCCAGATAATTGATCTCATACTGGCGCCTCAGGGCGAGTTGGGCGATCTCTTCCTCGGCTTCGGACTTTTTTTGTTCGGTGATGGCGAGATAGAGGGCGGTGATGGCCTGCCGGGAGGCGTCGGCTCGCTGCTTCAACCCGGCGGCGAGCCCGAAAAGCGGATGTCCGTTCCCGAGGCTCTCGAGGCGCACCGCCAGCTTCTCCACGACGTCGGGCTCCTGGTTCCGGTTGACCGACGTGATGACGCTGAACTTCCCCTCGGGAAAGATCGTGGCCAGCACCGGCGGCCCCTGATTCTCCCGGTCGTGCTGGTTGCACCGCTCGAAGGCCGTCCTCACTTCGTTGTCCAGATCGGCGTCGAGCAGGATGACGGTGTCCAGCGCGTCCTCCCGTTGCTGGACTTTGAGGGTCGCCGACATGTGTTTCTCGATGAGGTCCTTGTATGCGGGCTCGATGGCCGCGACGAGAGGTCCGGCGCCTTTCTGCAGGCCGCACAGGCGCATGTGCCGCCGCACCGCGTTGAGGTGCGTCTGGGTGGATTGATTGTCGCGTAACAGGGTTGCCATCATTTTCTCCTTTCCAGGGGGTTGATAAACATAACAGAAAAAATACATTTATTAATTTGGCTTCGTTTGTCAAACGTTTTTATTCATATTTTTCTGAGCGATTTGACTGTTGCCTTGACTTGCGAGTTCGGACGCGTAGTCTACTTGAGTAACTCAACCGCTGGAGGACTTCATCATGCGGCTCACCTTGTTGACCCTATTGACCCTGATGGTCGTGGCCCCCTGGCTCCTCGGAGCCTGCGACACGAAGACGAAGACCGTGGACTCGTGCGGGGACGGATTCCTCGATCCGGGCGAGGCGTGCGACGGCAGCCAGATGACGGCGACGACCTGCGTGGAGTTGGGGTACTACGATCAACAAGGGGTGCTGACGTGCCGATCCGACTGCACGTTCGACCTGTCGGTGTGCACGGGGGGCCGGTGCGGGGATGAAACGATCCAGGCGATTCATGGGGAGACGTGCGACGGGGCGAACCTGGACGACATGTCGTGTTCGACGCTGGGGTTGGGAGGCGGGACGCTCGCGTGCAAGGCCAACTGCAAATTTGACATCTCCCGGTGCGAGCAGGCCGCCGAGTGCGGGGACGACGTGGCGGCGAGCCCGTACGAGCCGTGCGACGGGGCGGACCTGGACGATCAGACGTGCGTCACACAGGGTTTTGTCAGTGGGGTTCTCGCGTGTAATACAGATTGCACGGGGTTCGACACGACGGGGTGCACGAACTGCGGCAACGGCGTCATCAACGCCCCTGAGGTTTGTGACGGGTCGAACCTCGACGGCGAGACCTGCCAATTGCTGGGCTGGTACGGGGGGACGTTGGCGTGCGCGGTGGACTGTCTGTCGTTCAACGACGCATCCTGCATCGCGGCGGGGCGGTGCGGGGACGGGACGATCCAGGCGACCCACGGGGAGGAGTGCGAGGGATCGAACCTGGCGGGGGCGACGTGCGTGAGTCTGGGGTACTCGCCCCGCGGCGGGATGCTCGCGTGCACTTCCTCTTGTCAATTCAACGAGGCCGCGTGTGTCCCGATCAGTTCGAACGCGAACCTGGCGACCCTGACGGTGACGAGCGGGACGCTGACGCCGGCGTTTTCGGCGACGACGACGACGTACACGGTGACGGTGCCGCTGGCGGTGACCAGCCTGACGGTGGCGGGGACGGCGGCGGACGCACCCTATGCGACGGTGGTGGTGTCGCCTACGCAGCCGATGACGCTGGTGGAGGGTGCGAACGCGGCGACGGTGACGGTGACGGCGGAGGACGGGACACAGAAGGTGTACACGGTGACGGTGACGCGGCAGACGACGCTGGATTACACGTCGCCGAACATCGGGACGCTGATCTACGTCCCGGCGGGGACGTTCCAGCGGGACGCGACGCCGACGAACCTGAGCGTGGTGTCGGCGTTTCGCATGAGCGAACATGAGATCACGCGGGCCCAGTGGGTGGCGGTGACGGGGTGGGCGGACCCGAGCAACGTCTCGTATTCGAGCGGGACAGGCGATCCAGTGCAGATGGTGAGTTGGTACGACGCGATCGCGTTCTGCAACAAGTTGAGCATTGCTGAGGGGTTGACACAGGTATACGCCGTCAGCGGCGTGAACTTCAGCACGCTGACCTACGCCGAGATCCCGACGAGCAGCAACACGACGTGGAATGCGGCGACGGCGAACTGGGCCGCAGACGGATACCGGCTGCCGACGGAGATGGAGTGGATGTGGGTGGCGATGGGGGCGGACCTGGCGAACCCGGGGGCGGTGAACACGACGGGATACACGAAGGCGTTCGCCGGGAGCACGGGGAGCAACGTCATTGACGATTATGCATGGTACACGACCAACAGTGGGGGGAAAAGTCATCCGGTGGGTTCGACGCTGGCCAACGAGCTGGGATTCCATGATCTCTCCGGGAACGTGTGGGAGTGGGCGTGGGACTGGTACGGGACGTACCCCACGGGTACACAGACGGGCTATCGGGGGCCGGCTTCGGGCACCTACCGCGTGGCTCGCGGGGGCAACTGGGGCAACGCTGCGTCCAGCTGCACCGTGGCCTTCCGGAGCTACAACAACCCGAGCAGCCGGCTCAACGACGTCGGTTTTCGGGTTGTCCGGCCCTAAGTTCTGCGGTCGCGGGGCCATCGGGACCGGAAAAGCGCTAAGGCGTCAAGCCGCAGCGCAAGACGGTCCCGTAGGGTCCGCGTTTTCCATATCCAGGTTGGCCACCGCGTAGCGGTCGGAATATTTTTTGAAGAATCATAGGAGTTCCGGTGACGCCCGTCCCCGCCTCGATCGAGGTGCCGTTCAGGGAGATGGCGATTTCACTGCCCTCGGTCCATGTGTAGTCGGCGGTCCCGTCAACGCCCGCGCAGATGTCGGAGCTCGTCTGATTGTTGGTGTTGTTGGTGGACTTGGATGAAGGATTATCGCAGCCCAGGGTGAACAGCAGGGCACTGATGAATAAGACGGCAAACAGGACATGGGTTTTCATGGGGGCCTCCGAAGGGGGGGAACGGCTCTTCCGGCATGGGGCCAGGACGCAGGCCCCGGACCCGGCCAGGACAATCGGGGCGTCCAACCGATGGCGAAAAGCGGAGGTGCTCAATAAAAGATATGGGACCGGATGTGCCGCTTTTCGTTGACTTCGCATGTGAAATGAGGTACGAGGCGTACCCACCGGGCATGGCCCGAATTCTTTCCGAACCGGAGGTTATCCATGAAAATCGTTATCACCAATGAATGCATCTCCTGTGGAGCCTGCGAACCCGAATGCCCCGAGGGCGCCATCTTCCAGGGCGACTCCCAGTACGAGATCGACCAGTCGATGTGCACGCAGTGCGAGAACTGCATCGCCACCTGCCCGACGGCGGCCATCATCAAACAGGAAGAGTAAGAATACTAGTCATTTTCCCGATACTGAACTGAGGAAACCATGAAAAAATACGAGCCGAAAGAAATCCGGAATATCGTCCTCGTTGGCCAGCGCGGCGTGGGAAAGACGAGCCTGGGCGAGGCCTTCCTCTTCCAGTCCAAGGTCAATACCCGCATGTGTTCCGTGGACGAAGAGACCTCCACGTTCGATTTCGAGCCCGAGGAGCAGAAGCGCCACTCGACCATCGCCACGGCCACCGCCTGGTTTGAATGGGACGGCCGGAAAATCAACGTGCTGGACACTCCGGGTGCCAGTGACTTCCTCAATGACACACGCATGGCCATCGAGGTCGCCGACGGCGCGCTCGTGCTCGTGGGCGCCACCGACGGCGTCCAGGTCGGCACCGAGAAGGTGTGGGCCTTCACGGAAAAGGCCGGCATCGCCTGCGCCGTGCTGGTCACCGGCATGGACAAGGAGCGCGCCAATTTCGCCGAGGCCGTCAGGGATGTCCAGGAGACGCTGACCCGCCGTGCGGTGCCCGTGTTCCTGCCCATCGGTCAGGAAGCCGGCTTCAAGGGGCTCGTCAACCTGCTGGAACACAAGGCCTACCTGTTCGAGGACGGCAAGATGACCGAGGGTCCCGTGCCCGCGGACATGGAAGGTGCCGTCTCCACGGCCATGGAAGCGATCATGGAAGTCATCGCCGAGGCTGACGACGCCCTGACCGACAAGTATCTCGAAGAGGGCGAACTCTCCCTTGACGACATCAAGGGCGCGTTCCCGGGGGCGGTCCGCAACGGCAAGCTCATCCCGATCCTCTGCGGCTCCTCGAAGAAGCTCATCGGCATCGACACCGTGCTCGACTTCATCAACGAGTTCTTCCCCAGCCCTGAGCAGCGCAAGCCCTTCCTCGCCAAGGATGGCGATGAAATGATGGAGATCACCGTCGAACGCGCCAAGTTCTCCGGACTCGTCTTCAAGTCCTTCACGACCGACATCGGCCGGGTGAGCATCTTCCGCGTGGTCTCCGGCGGCATCGCCTCGGACGGCACCTTCAACAACGTCACCCAGCAGAAGAAGGAACGCTGCGGCCAGTTGTACGTCCTGCGCGGCAAGAAGCGCGACAACGCCGAATTCCTGAGCCCCGGCGACATCGGCGCGGTGGCCAAACTGAAGGCCACGTTCACCGGCGACACCATCGTCGACGAGAGCGACAACTTCATCTTCGAGGTTGCCCCCGCCCCGGTCCCGGTCGCGGTGGTGGCGGTGCATCCCAAGTCCAAGGCCGACGAGGACAAGCTCGGCGGCAAGCTCAACGACATCGTGCAGGAGGAGCCCTCCCTGAAGGTGTGGCGCGATCCCGAGACCTCCGAGCAGCTGCTGGGCGGCATGGGCCAGATGCAGCTCGACGTGGTCATCGAGAAGCTCCGCCGCAACAAGGTCGAGGTCGAGACCACGCTGCCGCGCATCCCGTATCGCGAGACCATCACCAAGAAGAGCCCGGTCACCGAAGGAAAGCACAAGAAACAGTCCGGCGGCCGCGGCCAGTTCGGCGTGTGCTTCATCGAGCTCGAGCCGCTTCCGTCCGATTCCCCCGTCGAGTTCGAGTTCGTCGACAAGATCTTCGGCGGCGCGATTCCGAAGAACTGGATTCCCTCGGTCGAGAAGGGCATCCGCAACCGCATGGCCAAGGGCGTCATCGCCGGCCACCAGGTCATCAACGTCCGCGTGACGCTCCTCGACGGCAAATACCATGACGTCGACTCCTCCGACGCGGCCTTCCAGATGGCCGGCTCCAAGGGCTTCCAGGCGGCCGTCAAGATCGCCGGCGCCGTGCTGCTCGAACCCATCTACAACCTGCTGGTCACGGTCCCGCAGGACTACATGGGCGCCATCATGGGGGACATCACCTCCAAGCGCGGCCGTCCCCTGGGCTCCGAGCAGAAGGGCAAGATGGTCACCATCAACGCGCAGGTTCCGCTGGCCGAGGTCCAGAAGTACAGCGCCGACCTCGAGTCCATGACCTCCGGTCGCGGCACGTTCACCATGACGTTCGATCATTACGAACGCGTGCCCAACGAAATCGCCGACAAGATCATCTCCTCCGCCAAGCCCGAAGAAGAAGAAGAATAGGCTTCTGCCTTCACTCCTTTTCAAGCGCAGGGGACTTTTTCCATTTGCTCTGTTGTGGCATGGGCATCAGATTAAGATTGCCTTTACATCAAAGAAAAATGTTTGACTTCACGTATTAGTGGAATTAATCTTCCGAATACGTCAAGGAGGTCATGATGTCCATCCGTATTCCGTTCACGATGATTTCATTCTTCCTGATGCTGCTGGTCCTGCCTGCCGTGTCGGCTGCGCAGAACCCCGGTGCGCCTCCCTCCATCGCCCCGGTGCCGCCGGCGGCCACGATTGATGCCGAAAAGGTCGATCCGGTGCCCGTTCCGGAGCCGGTGCCGCCGGCAGCGGAGCCGGTCCCGCCGGCAGCGGAGCCGGTCCCCCAGTCGAATCTGAAGCAGCTCGATTTCCTCTTCACCTCCGACCTGTACGGCCGCTTCTACACCCCCGACTGCCTGGGAAACAAGCCTCGCTCCTATCTGAAGGCGATTCAGTCCAAGGTCAACGAGCTGGCGCCGGACCTCAAGCCAGCCGGCGGGAAACCCGTCCTGATCGGTGGCGGCAACCTTTTCTCGCCCGACGCGATGGGGCATTTCCTGCTTGAAAGCCCCACCGGCGCGGCGTTCATCGCCGGGGAATACCGGAAGATGGGCATGATGGTGAACGCCTACGGTCCCCAGGACTTCCTCGCTCCCGACAAGGTGCTCGAGGCGGCCTCCGGAGCCTTCTCGAAGGCGGAGATCCCCCTTCTGGCCACCAACATCGAGTGCGAGAAGGCTCAGGAAGCAACCTGCAGGGCGCGCATCGCGCAGCATCAGGTCATCGTCATCGACGGCGTGCGCATCGGCGTGCTCGCCCTGTTCCCGGAGGCCCAGAACGCGCGGTTATCCAAGGCCGTCCGCGCGATGTTCAAGTTCACCGACCCGGTCAAGGCCTACAAGGCGAAGCTGGCCGAGCTGAACAAGGACGGCGTCCATCTGGTGTTTCTGGTCTCCCACCTGGACACGGAGATGTCCTACCCCGGGAACATCCTGGGCTTTCTCCGCGGGCTCGATGTGGCTGAGCCGGCGGTGGTCTTCGCCTCCCAGTCCCAGAGCCCGTCGATCCAGAACCTGGGCTACATCCCGTTGATCAAGCGCAACCAGGGCGCGCTGATCGTGGGATCCTCCCGGTTCGGACGCAGCCTCACGCGGCTTCGCCTGGCGGTCCTGCCCGGCGAAAAGGGCGGCTTCATCGTGGATCCGTCCGCCACCGAGGCCATGGACATTCCGGTTCCCGTGCAGGATCTGGCAGCCGGCGATCCCGGCGCCGTCCAGGTCAGGGAATTCTGCGAGGCGTTCAACAAGCCCCTGGGCAACAACGTCATCGAGAAGCCCATGGAATTCGAGCCGTTTCTGGCCTACATGCTGGGCGTCATGCGCACGACCGAGCGCACGGAGCTGGCCGTGATCAACCGCGACGTGCTCAACCATTTCGACTTCCCCGTGTCAGGTCCCGTCACCCGGGAGATGATCGCCCGCCTGATCCGCACCGACTCCGCGCTGGTCGTGCTGAACATCAAGGGCAAGGACATCAAGGCGTTGTTCGGCGCCTTTGCGGACTCCACCACCGGTGCGCTGAAGGTGCTGGGGCTGGAGAAGACCAAGACCGGGCTCACGATCAACAACCGCGACATCGAGGACGACCTGCACTACGCCGTGGTCACGACCCAGTTCGTCGCGTCCGGCGGCGGCGGCATCATCGCGGCGCAGGCCGGTTTCAAGGCCGGGGAGAAGGGTGTGCGGACCCTGATGATGGAGTACTTCGAGGGGCGTACGGGCAAGGCTCGCGGACTCGACGCGACGACCGACTTCCCCGACCTGTGGAAGAACTACGTGTGGAACGGCGGCGGCAACGTGGGCATCACCTTCGGTCACTCCAACGTGTTCCACACCGGCGTGTACGCCGACAAGCCGAAACTGATGGGACAGGACCTGACCTCGATGAACGTCGACATCACGATCTTCACGGGCATCTCCAACGTCACCCACGCGCTGACGGGGCGCGCCCGCCTGCTGTACGGCAAGACCTGGACGACCCAGGTCGACGAGCTCGGTCAGACCGTCGACGTCGACACCGAGTCCGCCGACGAGGTCAAGCTCAACCTCCTGTACCAGCTCAAGAGCCCGAAGAACTCGTGGTGGAAGGGCTCCTGGTGGGCCCCCATCCCCTTCGTCGACGTCGGCTATCTCACCGAGTTCACGCCGTCGCTGCGCGACGAGAGCTATCGCGCCAAGTTGTTCACCGGCATCCTCGGTCTGGGCATGGAGGTCTGGGAGAGCCGCCTGTTCTTCAAGGCAGGGGCGGGCATGCGCCGCGAGTACGGCGAGGAGGACGTGAAGGCCCAGAACACCCTGTACGCGGGCTGGCAGCTCAACAACGGCGACATGTTCAAGGTCTTCGGCCAGGGCGTCAAGGGCGAGAGCCGCCTCGACGGCTACGTCCTGGACTCCGACGGTGAACCCCGCAATTACGAGATCCAGATGTCCAACAAGCTCTATTTCGCGCTGAACAACCGCATCTTCTTCAGTTTCACCCACGAGGCGTACGCCCTCAAGCGCGACGGCGAACGCTGGTCCTTCGCCATGGACTTCCTCTTCGGCTTCAACGTCCTGTTCGACGTCCGCGTCCCGTTTATCGTGTACTGAACTTCAACTACCGGGGGCGGCAGATGAAGTGCGTGGTCCCGCCGTCGCGCACCTCCACGAGGATCTTTTGCCAGTTGCCCGGCACGTCCGGGTTCCAGACCTCGATGGTGTAGGCTCCGGGCTTCATCGGGGAGGACCAGCCGCCGCCGGGAAGGCACTCGGTGGCTCCGAAACGGCACCGGTGCTCGCACCGCACGGTGAGGCGGCCCGTCTCCCCGGTCAGGTAAGTGGAGACGAGCAGGAAGGCCAGGGACCCGACCAGCAGGACGCCACCGAGCAGGAGCATCCGCCGGCCGTGCACCTTCCAGGAGAAGCGCTCAGGCTGGGACGCGGCGGCCAGCTGCGCGTCGATGTCGGCGTGGGGATCCGGCGGCAGGGGTTCGTCGTCCGGGGCCCGGGTGGACTCTCCGGTCGGGACGTCGGGTTCATGCCACAGCCCCAGCGCGCTTCCCAGTTCGTCCTTCAGGCTGATGGTGGCCGCCGGGTTCTCGAGGAATTCCGGGGTCAGCTGCACGGTGCGATTCCCGGCGAACTTCAGCAGGAGGCGCGCCGTCGGGATCGGCGTGGAGCTGGACTTGGCGTGCCAGGGAATGAACGAGGATGTCTCTACGACGAGATCCTTCAGATCGTGGATTTCCAGCTCCCTCCAGCGGCCGGGCACCCCGTGATGGCTTGGCCGGATACGCAGGCGATTTCCGCCGTCGTCAAGCTCGATCCGGAAGGCGGTCACCGCGCGGCCGAACATGGACAGCAGCACCAGGCTGGCGACCAGCATGGCCAGCGCCGCCAGCCACAACCATGGAGAGGGCGCCACCCGCTCGGCCAGGGTCGCCTCGCCTGGACTGTTAAAAAAATACTTGATTCTTTCAAAGGCGGCACGGGAAGCCGGCTGCGGCCCGGTGGCGACCCTGATTTCATGCCCCGAAGCCATGATGAGCACGGTTTCCCCTTTTTTCCCACCCTTGGGACTGGTGGCGTCGCGCCAGCGCACCTCGCGAACGGCGGAAACGTTAAAGGAATGCTCAACGGTCGCAGTCCAGGGCGTCTCCGACACGATTCGGCAGGTCCCCCCGCCATCGTGACGGCAAAGAGCGCCACCAGCAGCAGGGACAGGACGCCGAGCGCCAGTTTTGTCCAGTGCCGGGGCAGGGGGCCATAATGGAGAACGCGTGTGACAAAGAAATCGGCTTCCATGGATTGATGCTCACCCGAAACGAGGGCGGGGTCAAGGTTGTGATGCACTGAAACTCTGACTTGACAATGATATGGAATCGGGCATAAGCTGTCGCCGACTTCGCATCAAGGAGGTACTTAAGATGACGAAAGTTGCTATCAATGGTTTCGGTCGTATCGGTCGTACGGTGCTTCGCCTTCTGGCCAAGCGCGAGAGTTCCCTGGAAGTCGTTGCCATCAACGATCTCACCAGCCCCGCCACCCTGGCGCACCTGTTCAAATATGACTCCGTTCACGGGCCCTACGAGGGCGTGACGCTGGACGGGGACGTGCTCAAGGTGGGACGCCACAACGCCAAGATCTTCGCCGTGAAGAACCCGGCCGAGCTGCCGTGGAAGGAACTCGGCGTGGACATCGTCCTGGAATGCACGGGCCTCTTCCGCTCCCTGGAGAAAGCCCAGCCGCACCTGACCGCCGGTGCGAAGAAGGTGCTCATCTCGGCTCCGGGCGAGAAGGGTGTCCCCACGTTCGTCATGGGTGTCAACGAGCATCTGTATGATGCGGCGACCCAGCACATCATGAGCAACGCGTCCTGCACGACCAACTGCCTGGCCCCCGTGGTCCGCGTGCTCCACGAGAACTACAAGATCGTGCACGGCCTGATGACCACGATCCACTCCTACACCAACGATCAGAACATCCTGGATCTGCCCCACAAGGATCTGCGCCGGGCCCGCGCCGCCGCGATGTCCATGATCCCGACCTCCACCGGCGCAGCCAAGGCCATCGGCCTCGTGATGCCGGACCTCAACGGCAAGATCGACGGCTATGCCATGCGCGTGCCGACCCCGAACGTGTCCGTGGTCGACTTCGTCTGCACGGTCGAGAAGGTCCCGACGGCCGCCGAGGTCAACGACCAGCTGCGCCGCGCCGCCAAGGAAGGCCCCCTGGCCGGTTACCTGCACGTCAGCGACGAGCCCCTCGTGTCCATCGACTTCAACGGCTGCCAGGCCTCCTCGACGGCCGACCTGGGCAACACCGTGGTCATGGGCAACATGATCAAGACCCTCGCCTGGTACGACAACGAGTCGGGCTACTCCGCTCGCCTGCTGGACCTGGCAGATCTGGTCGCGTCCAAACTGTAACCGTATGATTTTCCACTGTTTTTCACCGTTTTCACCCCACTGAAACGAAGGAGGGCTAGTCATGGCCATCTACAGCATCCGTGAGCTTCCGATCGAAGGAAAACGTGTCTTCATCCGCGTGGACTTCAACGTGCCGATCAACAAGCAGACCGGCGAGGTCTCCGACACCACCCGCATCGACGCGGCGCTGCCCACCATCCGGCATGCGCTCGAGCGCGGCGCCCGGATCATCCTGGCCAGCCACCTGGGCCGGCCCGACGGGAAGCCCAATCCGAAATACAGCATGCAGCCGGTGGGCAAGGTCCTCTCCGAGAAGCTGCCCGGCGTCGACATCCTGGTCGCCGACGAACCGACCGGCGACGGCGTGACGCGTCTGGCCACGGACCTGAAGCCCAACCAGATCCTGCTGCTGGAGAACCTCCGCTTCTCCCCCGGCGAGGAGGGCAACGACCCCGGGTTTTCCAAGGAGCTCGCGGCGCTGGCCGAGGTCTACGTCAACGACGCTTTCGGCACCGCGCATCGTGCCCATGCCTCCACGGCCGGCATGGTCGCGCTGTTCGAGGAGAAGGGCGCTGGCTTCCTGATGATGAAGGAGGTCGAGTTCTTCACCAAGCTGCTCAAGGACCCCGAGAAGCCGTTCGTGGCCATCCTCGGCGGCGCGAAGGTGGCTGACAAGGTGGGCGTCATCCGCAACCTCCTCGAGCTCGTCAACGTCATCATCATCGGCGGGGCCATGGCCAACACGTTTCTGGCCGCGCGCGGCAAGAACATGGGGGCCTCCCGGGTCGAGGCCGACAAGTTCGGCCTGTGCAAGGAGATCGAGGAGGCGGCCCGCGCCCGCGGCGTGCAGTTCCTGCTGCCGTCGGATCTGGTGATCGCCGACGGCCTCGAGGCGACCGAAGTCGAAACCGTACCGGTGGCCTCCGGCGTGCCCATGACGAAGATGGCGCTGGACATCGGTCCGGACTCCCGCCGCGCCTTCGCCGAGGCGCTGGCCGGCGCATCCACCATCTTCTGGAACGGCCCGATGGGCGTATTCGAGAACCCGGTGCTCGCACAGGGCACGCTGGCAGTCGCTCATGCCGTGGCCGACAGCAGCGCCGTGTCGGTCGTGGGCGGGGGTGACTCCGTGGCCGCGATCAACAAGGCCGGAGTCGCCGACAAGATTTCGCACGTATCCACCGGTGGCGGCGCCTCCCTCGAAATGATGGAAGGCCGCATCCTCCCGGGCGTCGCCGCCCTCGAGAAATAACAGAAAGGGTTCACTCGCATGTCCCGGAAATTCCACGTCTACGGCAACTGGAAAATGCACAACAACATCGCCGCCTCCCGCGCCCTGGCCGACGCGGTGGTGAATGCCACCGCCGACTCCCGCGACCGCGTGGTCACGGGCATGGCACCCGTGTTCACCTCCCTGGCCGCCGTGCGCGAGACCGTTTCCGCACATCCGCACCTGATGGTGCTCGGCCAGAACGGCTATCCCGCCCCCAAGGGCGCCTTCACCGGCGAGATTTCCTTTGCGCTGCTGAAGGACCTGGGATGCGACGGCGTGATCCTCGGCCACTCCGAGCGCCGCCAGATCTTCCACGAGACCGACGCCTTCATCAACGAGAAGGTCCAGGCGGCCCTGGCGACAGGGCTCCAGGTCGTGTTCTGCGTGGGTGAGACCCTCGAGGAGCGCGAGTCCGGGCGCACCTGGGAGGTCGTCGGGGGCCAGATCGACGCAGTGCTGCCCCACGTCGCGGCCGATCTGCGCGCGCGCTGCATCGTGGCCTATGAGCCGGTGTGGGCCATCGGCACAGGCCGCACTGCCACGCCCGCCCAGGCTCAGGAAGTGCACAAGCAGATCCGCGACCGCATCGCCCAGTTATGGGACGCCTCGGCCGCCGCGGAATGTATCATCCAGTACGGTGGTTCCGTGAAGGCGGACAACGCCGCCGAACTGTTCGCCTGTCCGGACATCGACGGTGGGCTCGTCGGCGGTGCCGCGCTGGATGCCGCCGGGTTCGCGAAGATCATCGCGGCAGCGGCCGCCATCCAACGGTAGATGTCCACGCCACGCTCTCATCGCGTGCCGTTCATGCAGGCGGCTCTCGAGGAAGCCCGCCTGGCCGCCGCCGAGGGGGAGATCCCTGTGGGCGCGGTGGCGGTGCTCGGGAACCGGATCATCGCCCGGACCCACAATCGCCGGGAGCAGGCGCATGATCCCTGTGCCCACGCCGAGGTCCTGCTGCTGCGGGAGGCCGGCGCCGCGCTGGGTTCCTGGCGCCTGTCCGGGGTGGACGTGTACGTCACCCTCGAGCCCTGTCCGATGTGCGCGGCCGCGCTGGTTCACGCCCGCATCCGCACCGTCGTGTTCGGCGCCCTGGACCCCAAGGCCGGCGGCGTGCGCAGCCTGTTCGCATTGTGCGAGGATCCGCGGCTGAACCACCGAGTGGAGGTCATCTCCGGAATTTGTGCCGAGTCATGTTCGGAATTGCTGCAACAGTTTTTCATCTCCCTGCGCGAAACGCGCCCTCCCGACGCTTCCTGAGCGTGGTCTGGCTGCTGCTGGCGGCGCTGGTCCTGTCCTGCAACGCGGATCCCAAGAAAATCGGCAAGAAGGTCCGGGTCATCCCGCACAAGGAGTTCCTGTCGGAGTTGTCCGGCCGCTGGAGCGCCACGAGGGTGCCGTTGTTCGCCAAGTCCGGCGCGAGGGAGACCCGCGTCGTGCTGCGCCCGGCGGACATCCCGCTGCTCTCGAACAAGCGGCAGGAGGCCGGTGTGCTGGTGCAGGGCCCCGAGCAGGCCACGGAGACTCTGCGGCTGCTGGAATGGGCCTCGCCTCGCCAGTCGGTCGAGTGTGCGACGGACTGGGTCCTGCATGTGTTCGAACCCAACCGCACGCTCACGGTGGAGTTCCAGTGGGAATGCAAGAGCATGCGCATCGGCGGGCAGAACTTCGATCTGGAGCCGGCCGCGCAGAAGATGCTGGGCAACCTGATCACGACGGCCCGCCTGCATCCGACGCACAAGGCCACGGTGCTGGCCGTGCCGGTCGTGCACGATCCCGAGCATGTCTCGCAGCTGGTTTCTGGCTTCGTGCAGGAGGTGCTCCCCCAGGATGTGAGCCTGATGCGCTTTCCCTCGTTCACCGTCAGCACCGAGCACTTCGAGACGATCACCAGCGACTTCACCCGCCTCGACGAGCAGGTCGCCCAGCTGCGTGGGCGCCTGAAGAAGCGCCTGACAGACTTTGCCATTGCGATCCGCACGCGTGGCGGAGCCTCTGTCGTGAAGGTCCTGGACCCGGTGGCCCTCAAGGAGCGGTTCAGCCAGGAGCTCTTTGCGCGCTGGGGAATGACCGTGCTGTGTGCGCTGGGGACGGGCACGGATCGCATGTATTACCTGGCCAGCGCCAGCCGGTTCGGGATCGCCCGCATGGAGGTTCCCACGCACTATCCGATGCTGGTGGTCCAGCTCCCGGTGACCGATCCCCGTCCCGGACTCGCGGCCCAGCTCGCCGCCATGCACCTCGATCCACCGCTGGTCTGGCCCTGAACGACCATACATCGTGACAAAACCCGCGAATTGAAGTAAAAACCCGGCGCCATGGCCGTACTTTCCTGTTCCAACATCAACCTCTCCTTCGGCGCCCGCGTCATCCTCGAAAACGTGTCCTTCGCGGTCGACAACAACGACCGCATCGGCCTGGTGGGCTCCAATGGTCGGGGCAAGACCACGCTGATGCGCATCGTGTCCGGCGAGCAGAAGGCCGACACCGGTGATATCGTGCTGGCCTCCGGTGCCCGCATGGGCTACCTGCCTCAGGAGATCCGCGTGGAGAGCACCCAGCCGCTGCTGGACTTCGTGCACCACGCCGCCGGCGACCGCCGCCAGCTCGAGGCTGACATCCTCGCGACCGAGCAGGCCCTGGAGGCCGCAGCCGATGACGCCGGTCGCGAAGGGCTGGCCATCAGCCTGGCCGAGCTGCACGAGCGCATGATCCTGTTCGACTCCCTGTACTCCGTGCACGAGGCCGAGCAGATCCTCGACGGACTTGGCTTCCGCCAGAAGGACCTCACGCGGCCGCTGGCGGAGTTCTCCGGCGGCTGGAAGATGCGCGCCCTGCTGGGGTCGCTGCTGTTCCTGAAGCCCGACGTCCTGCTGCTCGATGAGCCCACCAACCACCTGGACCTGCCGTCGCTGGCCTGGCTGGACACCTGGCTGCTCGGCTTCCGCGGCGCCTACGTCATGATCTCCCACGACCGCGACTTCCTCGACCGCCACGTGCGCCGGGTCTTCAGCCTGGAGACCGAGGGCTTCCGCCAGTACCGGGGAAACTACTCCGACTCCCGCCGCATGCGCGAGGAGGAGGAGGTCGTCCTGGAGAACCGCAAGAAGAACCTCGACCGCTCCCGCAAGGAGGCCGAACGCTTCATCGAACGGTTCAAGGCCCAGGCGACCAAGGCGCGCCAGGCCAAGTCCAAGGCCAAGATGCTCAAGAAGATGGAGGCCATCGACATCCCCGTCGATGAGCAGCGCATCAAGTTCCGCTTCCCGGCCGTGGAGCGCACCGGCGACCGCGTGCTGCAGGTGCAGGAGCTGGCCAAGTCCTTCGGCGACCTTCACCTCTACCGGGATCTCGACGCCACGGTCACCCGCGGCGAGCGCATCGGCATCGTTGGCGTCAACGGCGCGGGCAAGACCACCCTGCTGCGCCTGCTCTCGGGAGAACTGTCTCCGGATCTGGGCAAGGTCACCTGGGGTTCCAACGTGCAACTGGCCTATTACGCCCAGCACCACGCAGACGCGCTCCAGCTCGATGCCACCGTGCTCGAGGAGGTGCGCCGCGGCGCGCTCCATCTGGGCGACACGCGGGTGCGCTCGATCCTGGGGGCGTTCTTGTTCCGCGGCGACGACGTCGAGAAGGTCGTGGGCGTGCTCTCCGGAGGTGAGAAGGCGCGCGTCGCGCTGGCCAAGCTGCTGGTGACGCCGGGCAACGTCCTGCTGATGGATGAGCCCACCAACCACCTCGACCTCGAGAGCGCCGAGCTGCTGGCCGAGGCCCTGGCCGAGTATGAGGGCACCATGCTGTTCGTTTCGCACAACCGTTCGTTCATCGACCGGCTGGCCACGCGCATCTGGGAGATCGACGACGGGAAGATTCATGTGTACCCGGGCAACCTCACCGAGTACATGGGACACCTGGCTGCCCGCCGGGAGCACCGCGCCTTCACGCCCGATCAGTTGTCCAAGGGCAACCGTCCCTCAGAGTATCCGGCTCCCCGGGACGCTGCGCCGGCCGTCACTGCCCCATCCTCCGCCCCTGCAGCCGTCACGGCCACCACCACCAGTGTCACGGTCACCGCCGCCCCCAGAGTTCAGGCGTCCTTGGCCGCCCCGAAGTCCGAGCCCCGCGACAACAAGCTCGAGCGCCGCCGCCGTGAGGCCCAGCTTCGTGAGCGCATCCAGAAGGAGCTCGGCCCCATGAAGATCAAGGTGGACCAGATGGAGGCCCGCATCTCCGAACTGGAGACGCGCAACGCCGAACTGTCCAAGCTCATGGCCGACCCCGAGGTCTACGGCCGCCCCGAGTTTGTCGCCGCCCTCAAGGAGTTCCGCGAGAACGAGATCAAGCTCGAAGAGCTCATGGGCCGCTGGACCTTCTCCTCCGAAAAATACGAAGAAAAAAAGCGCGAGATCGAGGCCGACCACAACCGCGAGTGATGCGGCCGGCAGCCTCAACGATTCCATCGAGTGGGCCGCGTCCATGCCTGACGGGGGCTTCATCCTCGGCGGTGTCACGAGCTCCGTGGACGTGCCCGGCCTGTCGCCGCCGGAGGATGGCACCTTTCCCAACGGCTTCGTGGTCCGGCTCGACGCCGACGGCGGCATCGTGTGGCAGGCTCAGCCCGGATCCATGGGCTATGACGATGCCCGGGCCGTGGTGGGACGCCCTGACGGGAGCGCGCTCACGGCAGGACGCTTTTTGAGAAGCACGATGGACTGTCCGGAGTTGGAAAACGGCTGTCCCGGCGCGGGGGTCATGCTGATACCATATGATGCCGACGGCACGGCAGGCCCGCAGAAGGTATTGGCAGGCGGCGGTGGTGACACGCGTCCGTTCGTCGCCCTGATCCAATCCGGGGGTGTTCCCACCCTGGTCACCCGCCTGATGACGGACTGGTTCGGCGGCGGCGCCGCGGGATTGGTGGCGCCCAGCTACTCGGGCGTGTTCGTCTGGCGGTTGAATTCCACTTCGTTTTAAGCCTGATCAAGGCGCTCGAGGCGCTCCAGGTCAGTAATAGACCCGCACGCTCATCGTGATCTGGTATTGGTCGAAGTTGTAGTAGTCGGTGTAGGCGGGGAGGACCGGATTGCCGTCCATCAGGCGGCGCTCGCGCTGCTTTTCGACGTCGGCCGGGCGTGGCACGAACAGGCGGAAGCCCAGGGCGAAGACCACCCGGTTGGCGAAGAACGGGAACTCCACGCCGACGCCGCCGATCATGTTCGTACGGTTGAAGTCCGCGCCAAGGTCGATGCCCAGGCCGAACACGGCGAACGGCGACCACTTCCGGTCGCGGAAGAAGTGCACGACGCCCTCGATCTTGAAGTTGGGCGTGAACTTGAGGTCCTCGACCTCGCGCGACGAGATCGAGGGGGTGGAGGTCACGCGGTTGAAGTCGTACTCAAGGTCGAGGCCGGCGATGCCGTGGAAGCGCAGGCTTCCGATGAGGCCGGCGGTGCCCTGGTTGCCCAGGCCGACCTGGGTGCCGATGCCGAAGGAGAAGCGGCTCTGGAGTCCCTCGGGAGGCAGCTCCTCGGGTACCGTCAGGGCCATGGCGGCGCAGAACAGAAGGGGTGCGATCACGTACGCTCCTGGTTGGCCCGGGCGGGGTCGTGCCGGAACGTGAAGACGTCGTCGTCAGGGAACTCGCCGCAGAAGCGGACCTCGGGCTGCAGGACCACGCCGGTCTGTTCGGCCACGATGCGCTGCACCTCAAGGAACAGGGCGCGCAGTTCGGCTGCCGACGCCGCGCCGTCATGGATCATGAAATTCGCATGGGAGGCGTACACCCAGGCGTGTTCGGTTCCGAAGCCCTTGAGTCCGCACCCGTCGATGAGCTTTCCGGCTGGCGCCTCGCGGGTGGTCGGGTTCTGGAACACGCAGCCGCAGGACAGCACACGGTCCTCGCCTCGGGCGCGCCGCATGGCGCGGTGTCGATCCATGGCCGCTGCGATGGACTCCCCGTCGCCGTTCCACACCCGCAGCGACACGCGGGACACGATCGAAGGGAGGTCCATGAACGGGCTGCGCTTGTAGCCGAAGTCGGCGGGATTGGCGTAGTAGGTCTTGACCTTTCCGTCGGGCTCGATCAGTTCCACCCACTCCAGCACGCCTGCGACGTCGTGATCGAAGGCCCGGGCGTTCATGAAGGTGGCGCCGCCGATCGTGCCGGGCAGACCGGCGAGGAACTCCAGGCCGGTGCGATCCGCGATCCGGGCGACCTCGGCTGCCGTGTCGGCGGCCAGGCCCGCGTCGGCGATCAGGCTGTCGCCCTCGAAGTGGACCGCGTTCATGTAGCGAAGCACGATCGTGACTCTGGGGATGCCCGCGTCGGCGATCAGCACATTGGCGCCGTGCCCGAGGATCAGTTCCACCTGCTCGTCGTGCCAGTTCAGGCGCCCGATCATGTGGGCCAGCTCCTCGGAACTGTGCGGGAAAAGCACCAGTTCGCCGGTGCCGCCCAGTCGATAGGTGGTGTAGGGCGCCAGGGGGCAGTGGTCCCGGACATGATCCGGGGAAAACAGGTTCTTCAACTCGGCGATGACTTCTGGTTGCATGTGCGTAAAACCGGTTCGCGGTCCTCTGGCCTGCCAGCAGTATAGCCCCGCCGCTTACAATATGCTAGGTTCTGGTTCGTCGAAAGGATGCGACCCGCGTGAATCCGAACCGTCCGTCTCCCGTGCTGCAACGCGAAATTGTCCGTCTGGGCGTCCCGTTCTCCACCGACGAGGCCCAGCGGCGCGCCGCCAGCCGGGACAGTTGGGCCATCGGGGCAATCATGGACTACTACGGCCAGCCGGCTGATCCCGTCTGTGCCGCCGTGGTCTTTCCCCGCGACGAGGAAGAGGTGCGGACGGTGGTGCGGTGGGCGGCCGCGGGCAACCACCCATTGGTTCCGCGTGGCGGTGGCAC
>PHAZ01000132.1 GCA_002841825.1 Deltaproteobacteria bacterium HGW-Deltaproteobacteria-22
CCCGTTCCTGCTCAAGAGGCTGCGTCAGGACCCGGCCGTCGGCGGCGGCGTGCTGGTCACCGCCTGCACCGACAGCCTCGGATTTTTGGGATTTCTTGGGATTTCGACGATCTTCCTGGCGTATCTGTAGAACCAAGTCCGACAGGTCAGCCCCGTCCCTGCGGTTGTCAAGTCCACGGATCCACATCAAAAAATAGAAATGTCCCACGTCCTTGCAATGCACCCTGCTTGGATTTCCGACGGTATTCGTGGACCTGATCAAACCACTCAATCAGTTTTTCTCTTCAGGGGTGGGTTTCTCGCCGGACTTCTCCTCGTTCTCGGATTCATCCGAGCCGTAGTGGGAGTAGTAGGCGTAGTAGCCGCCGCGCTTGCCGCGGCCCTTGCGGTAGTAGTACGGGCGGTCGCCCCAGCGATGGGTGTCGACGTAGTTCATGATGCCGCCCAGGATGTTGATCTTGACGCCGGCCAGGATCTTGGAGGTGTTGCGCAGCAGGTGGCGCGTGGTCTTGCCGTAGCGCATGACCACCATGATGCCGTCGACGATCTGCCCGATGATGGCGGGATCGGTCACCAGGCCCACGGGCGGGGAGTCGAAGATGATGCGGTCGTAGCGCTCCAGGAGCCCGGCGTACACGTCCTTGAAGTTGCTGCTCTGCAGCAGCTCCGACGGGTTGGGCGGGATCGGTCCGCAGGGCAGCAGGTCCAGGTTCGGGACCGGGCTGTGTACGATGCTCTCGTCGTAACCGGACTTCTTGACGATCAGGGAGGACAGGCCGAACTTCGGCTTCAGGCCGAAGACCTTGTGCAGCCGCGGACGGCGCATGTCGGCGTCCACCAGCAGCGTCTTCTCGCCGCCCATTGCCATGGAGATCGCCAGGTACGTCGAGAGCGTGGTCTTGCCCTCCAGCGGACTGGCCGAGGTCAGGCTGAACGTGCGCAGGTTCCGGTCCGGCGCCATGAAAAGGATGTTCGTGCGCATGGCGCGGACGCTCTCGGCGATGGGGCTCTGCGGATGTTTGAAGATGTACAGTTCATTGGGATCACCGCCCGACTGGAACGGCAGCAGCGGGATGTAGCCCAGCAGGGAGGAGCCCAGATACTGTTCGGCCTCCTCCTGGCTCTTGATCGTGTTGTCGAGGTAGAACAGCAGGAACAGGAACGCCACGCCGAAGAACATTCCCAGCGCCAGGCCCAGCGCGAGGTTCAGCCACAGCACGGGCTTGAAGGGCGCCAGCGGGATCTGCGCCGCGTCGAGCAGGCGGATGTTGTTGGTCTTCAGTTCCTCGGCCAGCCCCGTCTCCTTGAGACGCGAGAGCACGAGCTCGTACAGTTTGGCGGTCTCGTTGCGCTCGCGCAGCAGCTTGCTGTGCTCGATGTCGAGGGCTGCCAGCGCCAGCGCCTCCTCCTGGGCCTGCAGCATCAGCGCGCGCGACTCCTGGAGGTTGCGCTCCTTGAGCTGGTATTCGGCCACCAGCGCGTCCTCGGAGAGCGCGAGCTCGGAGGTCAACTGGCCGCGCACCACGTCGAGGATGCGCTCCTGCCGTATGACCTCCTCGTGGCGCTCCATGACCTCGACCTGGACCTCCTTGAGCTTCTCCTGGGCGGAGTGATAGCGCGAGCGAAGCGACACGATGGCGGGCTTGTTCAGGAAATCCGCCGAGGGGTCGAGGGTCGGATCGGTGGTGCGCATGCGCCGCACCTGCTGGATCTTCGCGCGCAGCTCGCGGGCCATGCCGTCGAGGGTCTCGACCGAGTTGGAGCGCGAGAGGATCAGCCCCGTGGTGCTCTGGATGCGCGCCTCGAGGCTCACCGCGAGGATGTTGTTCTTCAACTTGAACTCGTACAGGCGCTTCTCGTCCTCGTCGAGCTTCTTGCGCAGGCTCAGCAGCTGGCTCTCGAGCCAGGTCGAGGCGCTCTTGGTCGAGGACAGGCGACGCTCGAGGTTGTCGTCGATGAACGCCTCGGTGATCGCGTCGGCGACCTTCTTGGCCATCAGCGGCATGGTGGAGACCGCGCTGATGTTGACCAGGCGGCTCTCGGGCACCGGGATGACCTGGATCATGCCGCGCATGACGCCGGCGGCGCGCTGCAGCTCCTCTTCGGTGGGCTCGCGGTGGGCGAACTGGGGCTGTCCGAGCAGCTGGTGCAGATCAACGTTCTCCAGGCGGCGGGCGGCCAGCAGCGCGATGTTGCGGCTCTTGATGACCTCGATCTGGGTGGCCAGATAGCGCTGCTCGTACCAGAAATCCTCGGAGGTCTCGGCCAGGTTGGATTTCACCGTGGAGCCGAGGTAGGAGGGCAGCTGGCTGGAGATGACCACCGAGCAGGACGTGCGGTACAGCGGGGTCTGTTTCTTGGTGACGAAGAACGCCAGCGAGACGCCCACGCCGCAGGTGAGCAGCACGATCCAGAAGTAGTTGCGGACGATGTGGAAGATGCGCTTCCAGTCGACCTGCGTCTGGGCCGGCGCGTTGTTGTTTGCCGGTGCTGCGTCAAAGGGTCCGAGGGGTTCAGCCATGCATCGCGTCCTTCATATTCATGGAAGGGGCGGGACAGTCCCGACGCGTCCGGGTTGCGTCAGATCCGAAAAAATCCCCGGAAAAGCGTGACGGGCTCATGATCAGTGACCGGGAGGCCGGGGGATCTTTCCGCCCTGCCGTTCCTTGAGGAAGGTGAGGAATGCGATGGCGGTCTCCAGTTCAACGGCCGGAATCTTGTCGACCAGTTCCTTGGCCTGGCGGCGAAGCACCTCGCCCGGGCTCAGTTCGGACGTGACCACGGCGGCCGGCATCGGCTCGTCCTGGGGCGGCTCGACCTCGAAACCCCACGGGGGTGGTTCGGCCAGCTCGATGTGGCGGGCCAGGAGCCATTCGTTGATGTAAGCGTGCAGGTGCAGGCCGCGGTAGGCGAACCAGCGCTCGCGTACGCCCGGGTAGTTCACCAGCAGATCCTTGAAGCGGCGGAAGGCGCCCTTGCCGTCGATGGCGACCAGGACGCGCTCGCGCAACACATCGTCGGTGAGCGTGGTGATGAACTTCTCCATCCACTTGTATTGATCCTTCGGGGGGACCGGTGCGACCTCGAGGTAGCGGGTCATGTTGACCTTCACTGCCGTGTGCCGCTCCTGCTCGTCCTCGCTCTCGCCATAGAAAACCAGGACCGCGCCGGTCTCCAGATCCAGGTATGAAACCACGTTGACCGCGTTGCGTTCGCAGGCGAGTTCCAATTCTTCCCAGTCGATCTGGATGGGTTTCATGCGAGCGACCCCGTCTAACCGATTTTAGTAGGTGAAGGTGGCGGAGGTCGAGTACAGGACTTCTTCGTGATAAGAGCGAACCATTTCGCCGATGTTCTCGGCGTAGTGGATCTTGCCGGCCGCGATCTCGCGCAGGGCCGTCACGGCTTCCTTGTTCTTGCATTTCACCATGGGAAAGGTGTTGGGCTGCGTCAGTTCGCGCATCCGGCTGGCGGCCAGCAGGACCAGGGCGAACCGGTTGGGGACAACTTCCAGACAATCTTCAACAGTGACTCGTGCCATCGGGGGCCTCCTCAAAGCTGTGCAAATTATAGTTGAGTCGACGGCAAAGGCAAGCGGAAACGCCCCGGGTAGGCCAGAATCGGGGATCAGGCGGCATGAGATCTTGCGGGCATGTTGTTGCGTAACGCATGTTATGGGGAGGGTGTCCATGTGGTCAGGCCCTGTGATATATGGAAAAATCCACCTTGATTTTGACAAAAAAACCCCTGTGTTCAGCTTGCGCGTTCCGGGAACCTGGTTTATGAACTAGGGTGTCCGGAAACCGGGATCTTTGAGATCCGCCACCTTTCGTCAAGGAGCTGCACCATGTTTCGACTTTCGTTGTTCCTCAATGTCATCGTTGTGATGGTCCTGGCGTCCTGCACGCCCAGCAAAAAGAAGGAACCCTGCTTCGACTGCAACAATGTCACCCCAAACGTCAACAACGTGAATGTCTGCACCACCGGCCAGAAGCAGTGTTTCGGCAACACGCTGCAGGTCTGCTCGGACAACCAGTGGATCAATGATCAGATCTGCACCGATCCCAACCGGGTGTGCGATCCCACCAACCTGCGCTGCCAGCCCTGCGTGTCCAACGGCACCACCTGCGGCTCCGACAACGCCGTTCACGTCTGCAATGCCGACGGCACCGAGGGTCTGGTCCAGACCACCTGCGACTCACTCAACGGCGAGCAGTGCGTCGAGGTCAACGGTGTGGCCGCCTGCGACAGCCCCTGCATCCGCGCCTCCTCCACCAAGTCCTACCGCGGTTGCGAGTACTGGGCGCTGGGCATGGCTTCGGGCCAGCTGGACTCCGCCTTCGACGGCAACTTCGGCCTGGCCATCGACAATGCCAATGATTCCCCGGTCCGCGTGCAGATCACCGGCGGCGGCGCCAATGTCGACCAGCAGATTCCGGCCAACACGCTGCAGGTCATCTTCGTGAACTACCAGAACGACATCCGCATGGCGAGCTCCGCCGACGGCCTCTCCGGCCTGCAGTCCGGCATCTACCGCTCCGCCGAGAGCAAGGGCGCGTACCATGTGCAGACCTCGCTGCCCGTCACGGTGTACCAGTTCAGCCCCTACGACTTCGAGCTGGGCGGCACGAATTCCTATTCCAACGACGCCTCCCTGCTGCTGCCGGCCACGGTCCTTTCCGGCAACTACATGGTCATGTCCCGCCCGACGATGGTGCTCTCCAACGGCTTCAACGACATGAACAGCCCGGGCGTGATGGCCGTGGTGGCCACCGCCGACAACACCCAGGTGACGGTCAACTCCAAGGCCTACTTCGCGGCCGGCCCCAGCGTGGGCGCGCTCACCCCCGGCGGCACCATGCAGTATGCGCTGAACAAAGGCGACGTGCTCCAGTTGGTCTCCAAGAACGACCTGACCTACAGCGGCTGCCCCACCGGCGCCGGCTCGGCCAAGTCCGGTCCCGACTCCAACGGCTACTCGTATTGCAAGCCGGGCAATGACTATGACCCGACGGGCTCGATGATCACGGCCACCAACCCCGTGGCGGTGTGGTCCGGCCACAACTGCACGTTCATTCCTTACAACTTCTGGGCCTGCGACCACCTCGAGGAGATGATGTTCCCCCTGCAGACCTGGGGCAAGCACTTCATGGTCGGCCTGACCCATCCGGTGCGTACGTCCACCACGGAGACCAACGTGATCCGGATCCTGGCCGGCGAGAACGGCGTCCAGGTCTCCTTCAATCCGGCCGTCGAGAACCCCGCCACCCTCAACGCCGGCGAGTACGTCGAGTTCATGCCCCCTCCGGGCACCCACTTCGAGGTCAACGCCACGGGCCCGATCATGATCGGCAAGTTCACCGTGGGTCAGAACTACTGGACCGAATCCTTCGACGAGATGGGCGATCCGGCCTTCGGTCTCGTGGTCCCGGTCGAGCAGTACCGCTCCGATTACACGTTCTCCACGCCGCCCTCGATCACGGTCAACTACGTCAACGTCATCGCCGAGATCCCGGCCGACACGATGGATTACATCACCCTCGACGGCCAGGCCATCACCGCTGAGCAGTACACCCCGATCGGCAGCACCGGCTACGGCGTGGCCCAGTTCGACGTGACCAGCACCGGCACCAACGGCTCGCACTACATCGTCGCGCCGAACACCACGATCAAGTTCGGCATCGAGGTGTACGGCTTTGCCCAGTACACGTCGTACCTGTATCCGGGCGGCCTCGACCTGGAGTACATCAACCCGATCGGCAAGTAGTCCCGTCCTGAGGCTCCCGCCCGGATGCCGCGGCCCGGCGGTCGCGGGTTCGACTCGCGGTTGCAGCCCTTTCTGGTCCCGAACACTTCACCGAGGGGAACCCACCATGAAAATCCATGCGCTTCTCTGCTGTCTGCTGCTGGCGGTTGCCTGCGACGACACCACGTCCAGCAAAAACACCGCCGACGAGATCTGCAACAACCAGATCGATGACGATGGCGATTCGTTTGTCGACTGTGACGACCAGGACTGCTGGCCCGACGCCGCCTGCGCTGCCAACAACGTCAACAACATCAACAACGTCAACAACCAGACCTGCGACGGGACCCAGGACGTCAAGGAATTCCACTGGCTCGACAAGAGCCGAAACCTCAAGATCTACAACGGCACCGTGGCCGGCCCCGCCCTGTGCATGGCGCCCTCCCAGCGGCTGGCCGTGGGCGCGCTGATGCAGTACGACGGAGCCTGGGGCAACGTGTGCAGCGGCACCCTCGTGACGGAACGCCACGTCCTGACGGCCGCCCACTGCGCCTCGGACTACCGGGGAAACCCCATGGATCCGTCCGAGCTGCGCTTCGTCTTCGGCGATGACGCCGGCAGCCCGCTGCGCACCTACGAGGTCCTCACCGTGACGGTCAACCCTCAGTACGGCGGCTACAACGACACCACCGGTGTCGATCATGCCGTGCTCGAGCTCGACGGCAATCCCATGACCGATCTGGGCATCACCCCGATCCCGATCTCGCGGACAAGCCCGTCTGCGTTGATCGGCCACTACGTGCAGCAGGCCGGCTTCGGCACCACCGAGAACTCCTACAACAACACCCGGCTGTGGTGGACCCCCGAGCTGGTCTCCGGCGTGTCCGACGCCGACGGTGAACTGATCGTCGACGGACAGGGCTACTCCTCGGTCTGCAACGGCGATTCCGGCGGCCCTTCGATGTATCTCCTCGAGGGCAACGTCCTGTCCGTGCTGGGCACCGTCTCCTGGGGCGACCCGAGCTGCGTCGACGTGGATCGCTATGCCCGCACCGACTGGGATCTGGACTTCCTCGACGACGCGCTGCCCGCCTTCGACGCCTGCGCCGGCCTGACCTCTGACGGAATGTGTGACGGCGACGTCGCCCGCTGGTGCGAGGGCGGTCTGCCGCGCACCGAGTGCTGTGACGAACGGACCGGCCCCTGCGCGGTCGTGGGTGGTCAGGCGCGCTGCGGCGACCGCCGCGACGTGTGCACGGATCTCGACTTCACCGGCGAATGCGTCGGCGGCACGGCGACCTGGTGCTGGGGCGGCCTGCTGCACTCCCGGAACTGTACTGCCTGCGGCACCGCCTGTGTTCCGAGCGCCTCCTCGATCCTGGGGGCCTACTGCGAATGAGCCTGCGGATCCTGTTCACGTTCCTGATGGCCGCGCTCGCGGTGGCGGGCCCCTTCTCGGGCTGCAAGGGCTGCATGGAGCCTCCACCGACGCCCCACAAGGCTGCCATGGAGCGCATCACGGTCGAAGAGGATCTCATCCAGAAGATGACGCTGCCTCCGCGCAAGGGCACCATCCCGACCCCCACGGGAGAGGACTCCACCGTGGAGCTCGTCGTGGCTTTGCCGTCGCTGCCCAATCACCTGAACCCGTTTCTGGAGATCGACGAGTGGGGCTACCACATCGCCATGCACCACATCTACGAAGGGCTGCTGGACCGTGATCTGAAGACCGGCAAGCTCGTCGGCGCGCTCGCGGAGAGCTGGTCCTCGGACGAGAAGGGCTCGGCGTACCGCTTCCGGCTTCGCCCGGGCGTTCGCTGGCAGGACGGCCGCCCGTTCACCGTCGAGGACGTGGTGTTCACGTTCAACATGCTGACCATGCCGAAGATCGACCGAGGGCCGTTCATCAGCGACATCGATCACGCCATCACGAGGGTGGACAAGTTCGGACCCGACGAGGTGCGCGTCGTCCTCAGCAGTCCCAACATCTATTTCCTCGACCACCTCGTGGAGCTGCCGATCCTGCCGGCGCACGTGTTCTTCAAAGGGGTCAGCCCCAAGTCCCGCGGCTCGCTTTCGCCCGTGGGCACCGGTCCGTACCGGCTTTTGCAATGGGAGGGCTCCGACCAGCTGGTGCTGGAGAAGAACGAGTACTACTGGGGACCCACCCCCGACGTGGGGCGCGTGATCTTCCGCCGCTTTCCCGACTCGGCCCGCAGCTTCGTGGGCATCCGCCGCAAGCAGGTGCACGTGCTGCCGCGGGTGACGCCGGCGCATTACCCGGACCAGATCACCGACACGGTCTCGCGGGACTACGAACTGGTGCGCTTTGTGCCGCCACAGTTCTCCTACCTGCTGTGGAACGTGGCCAATCCCATGCTCGCCGACTTCCGCATCCGGCGTGCCCTGTCGATGCTCATCGATCGCGACCGCGTCATCGAGAAGGTCTTCCGGGGGCTGGCTACGCCCTGCACAGGGCCCTTCTGGCAGCCCGGCGGGCTCGGCGACACGAAGCTGGAGAACTGGCCCTACGACCCGGCGGCGGGCCGCGATCTGCTCACCCAGGTCGACTGGGTCGACCACGACGGTGACGGCATCCGCGACAAGGGCGGCACCCCGCTGCGGCTGGTCGTGCTCGTGCCCGTGGCCGCGCGTCAGGGAACCGAGATGCTGCAGATCATGAAATCCGAATTCCAGAAGGCCGGCGTCGATCTCGTGATCGTCCCCACCGACTGGAAGCTCATGGGCACCCACCTGCGCAAGCGGCAGTTCTCGGCAGCCCTGCTGTCATGGTCCGGCCGGCCCTACGAGGACTTCTCCCCCCTGTTCCACAGCACGGGCCGTTACAACTACGGCGTGGTCTACAACACCATGATCGACCAACTGCTGGTCTCCATGCGCAGGACCACGCGCCTGGAGTCCCGCTTCGACTTCTCGGTCAAGCTCGAGGACATGCTGCACGCCTACCTGCCCATGACGTTCCTGGTGCGTCCGGTCTGGATCGGCCTGGTGCACCGGGACTTCACCAACGCGATCCCGACGCCCCACGGCTTCCGGTACTCCCAGTTCAAGTATGCGCCCCGCCACCCAAAAGATGCGGAATCGAAGAAGCCTGCGTCCCCATCGATGAATCCAGCACCGCCGAAGTAGAAAAAACGTGATTTCACCGCTGAACACGCGGATCACGCCGAAGGGGAGACCCTCGTCGGAACCGTCGGATCATGCCCGGTGACGCAGGTATTTCCTGCTTGCATTGACAACGCCGGAGCTCCCGTGGATACTTCGTTCGGAGTTGAAAAAATCGTGTTTCGAATCCTGTTCTTCATCCTGATTGGCTGCATTGGATTGCCCGTACGTGCACAGACAGCAGATCCGGTGACGGTTCAGGCATGGTCTTTTGAAATTTCCCCGGGTCAGCGGGTTGTCACAGGTACGTTTCGGCAGGTCGGCCGGCAGTTCATTTACGAATACGCGCCCGGTGAGGAGATCAGGTACGCGTTGCCGGTCAAGCCCCATCGTGTCAGGCGCATCGACGACGTGGTCGTGTTCGCCCTCGGAAAGCACGGTGTGTGGACCGGCCGCCTGGTGGCTTGGACAACTTCCGAGCATGAAGAGCCCGGATTCCGGATCGAGCAGCGCCACCGGTTCGCCGAACCAATCCACGACTTCACGATCTCCCACGGCCGAGTCACACCGCTGACCGGGAATGACAAGCGTCCGGTCCTGCGGCTGGGACTGCCGTCGAACCCTCAGGTACGGTCGATCCCCACGCTCCTTGATGTCGAATATGGAAACGACCGCACCGTGAATCCGAAGTGGGTCGTCGAGACCAACTTCGGCCTTGGGATGCAGATGCATCCCAAGGATGAGGATATCTTCTATTACGCATTGCCTTTGAGCTTCCGCGTGGGCTGGTCCCCGATCTGCGGCCACACGGTGGGATTCAGCGCGTTTGCCGAAAACGGGGAAGAAAAACTGTTTCGGAAGCCAAATGAACTGGACGAGCATTGGTGGGGTGTGGACTACTACACCAACCCGCTTTTCATTTTTTACAGGTATTCACTGCAGTCATTCCCCGTCTCCTTCCAGCTCGAGCCGCTGAAGGCTGCCTATCGCAGCACGGGGGACGATGAATACGGGGTGCGCCTGACCGCGCAATGGGCCCAACGGTTGCAGGGCCTGCGCGTCGGATTCGAGGTGCACCTCGATATATCCGAGACGATCACACGCCTCGGTCTGTGGCTGGTCGTGGGCTGGAACGGCCCCCCGAGGAGGCTGCCATGAGCCATGGACGGCTGAGGCGCATCAGCGGGATTGTGCTGATCACCCTGCTGGCCTCCTGCACGCCTGGACTCGAGCCGGTGCGGATCCGCGTTCCCCCGGAGCAGGCTCAGTTGTGGATGAAGGATGGCGAAGTTCCCCGTCTGGTCTGCGGTGAACGCGAACGGCAGATTGTGCGGGTGCACCGGGTCAGCCTGGTGGACCAGACCGGCCATCGTATTCCGGTTCCGCGAGAAGCCCGTCTGAAGTTCGACCCGCAACTGACGACCATCTCCACCCCAGCGAAACTGGAGGTGCTGCACCTGCAGACTGCCGATCTGGACTTCGCCGAGATCGATGCCCGCGTTGAGCGGGTGCGCGGCCCGCTGGACTGGTTTTTCGGGGCGGT
>PHAZ01000133.1 GCA_002841825.1 Deltaproteobacteria bacterium HGW-Deltaproteobacteria-22
CAAGGAGTACGAAGGCCTTCTGGCCCGCTTCCAGGCCGAGCCGGGGTATTCCTGCCGTGAAACCGCGGAGGAAATCCTCCATCAGGTGCCGCTGGCCGACCTTCCCTCGGCCGAGAACCTCGTGAAGCGGTATGGCCGTGCGATGCTGTGGAAGGAGACCCGCTTCGACACCGCCTCCGGGGAGTCGTTCGATCTGCACGGCCCCGTAGGGGTCTGCTTCCTGAGGCATGTCCTGGAGGGGTCAGCCCCCTGCCTGCGTGACGAACCCTGCCCGTTTCTGGGGCCGATGGAGCCGGTCGAATCCGGAGTCGCCGGCGGTTTTCAACTGGCCGCGCACCTGATCAGTTCGCAGCAGGCCCTGTTCTGCCCCTTTTCATGGGAGCTGGTCCGCCGTGCCGCAGGTTTCCTGGAAGATCCCCTGCTCGCCCCGTTCGTGGCCGCCCGCGCCAGGGAGGCCCTGGATGAAGGTCTGCTGCTGATGGACACCGCAGGCGCGTTCACGGCCCGCCGGGCCGATCCCGGCTGCCACTACGACATGAAGACCCCGGAGCATATTCCGACCGGCGCCACCTGGGCCGCGATGAGCGGTGATCTGGAGGTGGCCGTCGTCGACGATCAGCTTCGCGCCTTTCCCGAGCCCGAGAAGATGGCCCATTGGCTGTCCGCCTCGCTGGTGGCGCCCACGACCCGGGGACGCCATGTCGCGGTGCCGGCGCTGCAGTCCACCGAGCCCTGCTTCATCGTGTTCGAGCGAGGCCGCCCGCCCGTGCGCTGCGGACCCTTCCCCATGCCGTTCGCGGTGGACCCGCAGGTGCGCCACGTGGTCTACGTGACCGCCGGTGGCCTCAGCGAGCCCGCCGCGGTTGTCCTCGTCGGTCTGGTCTCGGACGTCTCCGAGCCGTTCTGGATCCGGCTGCACACGTGGCCCGCTCCCGAGAGCGTCCGCCAGCTCGTCACCGAGGGTGGGGCGGTGGCGATCCTGGACGAGTCCGGCGAGATCACGCGCTTCTTCAGCAGCGGGGAACCGGTGGAGAGGCGGACCTTCGACGGGTGCTCGCAGGTCTGCTTCGCCGGACCCGAGGTCCTGGCCGTGCTCTGGCAGGACGGATGGAAGTTGACGCTGTGGAGATCCGACGGGAGCAGCGACGACTTTTCCCTGCTGCTGCCGGTGCAGGCCCTCTATCCGACCAGCGCCGGGAACCTCGTGTGCGGCAGTGCCGCCCGGATCACCGAGATCTCGGCCTCCGGCGAGATTCTGGATTTCCGCGTCGGAAACGCCCTGTGGATGTCCGCGCGCGGCTACATGGAGCGGACCGGTGACAGTTTCACCTGGCATGTGCTGGATCAGACGCCGGTGGAGGACCGTTTCTGGGACGAGCAGCCTTCGGCGATGAAGGTCGCCGGGTTGCCGGCTGACACGGATCTGACGCGGCCCCAGGCCCGGCTGATGCTCGAGATCGTGTCCTATTTCCTGTTCAGTTCACTGCCCCGGGACGAGGGCGGCGGCTGGACGCGGCTGCGGAGGGCGGCCCCGGTGAAGATCCGGCGCGAGCTCGACGCCACGCTGAAGGCCTACCCCTGGCTGGCGCAGCTGGATGCGCCCGCGCAACAGTGGCCGGTCACCGAGACCGTGCTTGACGAATTCCATCACATGTGACGCAGGAGGCATCCTCATGAGTATCGGACATCTCGACAGGCTCGCGGGCCAGCCCCTCACCGGAGAGGACCTGCATGCGGTGGTGAAGAAGATCCTGGTCAGCCCGGCCGACGGCTGGAGCGACCACGTGATGCGCGTGTTCGAGCTTGGACCGGGCGGCCACACGCCGCGGCACGCGCACGACTGGTTTCACGTCAACTACGTCATCTCCGGGGAGGGCTCCCTGTTCCTGGACGGCGTCGAGAACCCGATGACCGCCGGCGCCTACGCCTTCGTGCCCGCCGGTGCCGAGCACCAGTTCCGGAACACCGGCGCGGAGACGTTCCGGTTCATCTGCATCGTGCCCGAGGCCCAAGATCGCGGATACCTGAAGTGACGGGGTCCGGGGCGTGAGAGTCTCCCTTCCCACCCGGCTTTTCCTGGGTTTTGCCCTGATGCTGCTGCTGTTCTCCGGGCTGCAGGTCTGGGGCCTGCTCGGCCTGCAGCGGCTGGCCTCCGAGTTCGCCAAGATCAACCGGTTCCACCTGAACTTCTCCCATCAGGTGTTCGCCCTCGAGACCAGCCAGTCCCAGTTGCTGCTGCTGCTCAAGAACCTGTCAACCCAGGAGCCCGAGATCGATGCCCGCCGGAGCCCGGCGCTCCTCAACCGCTGGCTGAAGGTCACTTCCGAGAAGCGCAACGAGACGTATGCGAAGGTCCGCGCCACGGTGGCCCAGAACCTCGACCACCTGCGCGAGGACGAGGCGGATTATTATCAGGGAACGCTCGCACCGATGCTGGCCCTGCTGGACACGGAGTGGAAGCAGGTCCAGGAGCTCTGGACGGCGGGCTTGTCGACCGGCCTGGACCGCACCGACCTCAAGGCGCTGTTCCGCAAGGAGAACCTGCTGCTGTCGCGCATCCGCCAGCTCGTGGGGACCGCCCGCACCCGTGTGCGCCACCTGGCCACGCGCATCGAGGACAACGAGCGCGACCTGCTGCGCATGCAGATCACCCTGCTGGTGGTCGCCTTCGTGCTGGCGCTGGGCATCATCGTCCTGTCGTACCGCCCGCTGCGGGTGCTGGCCCGTCTCACGCAGGGCGCGCGCCGGCTGGGGCAGGGCGACTTCTCACACCGCATCGAGGTCACCGGCCAGGACGAACTGGGGCAGCTGGCCTCGGAGTTCAACTCCATGACCGAGGCGATCCTCGAGCGCGAGGAGCGCCTGATCCGCTCCGAGCAGCTGGCGGCGGCGGGCAAGCTCTCGGCCCAGATAGCCCACGAGCTGCGCAATCCGCTCGCGGCGCTCTCGTTCCAGGTCGAGCTGGTGTCGGACCTGTGCCGGGACCTTCCAGAGGGGAACGCGCGCGACGAGATGGGCGAGATCCTCACACAGGTCCTGAAGGAAGTGGACCGGCTCACCGGCATCTCCGAGGAGTACCTGGTGTTTGCCAGGCTGCCCAAGCCCCACTTGAAGCCCTTGGCGGTCAACCCGTTCCTGGCCGACTTCTGTCACTTTCTCGAGGGTGAGCTCGAGCTGGGGAAGGTGAAGCTGGAGTTTGCGACCGCCCCGTCGGACCCGAGGATCGCCGGCGACGAGAGCCTGCTGCGCCAGGTGATGCTCAACCTCGTGCGCAACGCCCGCGAGGCCATGCCCGACGGCGGCCTGCTGCGCCTTCAGGCACTTGCCGAGGCGTCGGACGTGGTCATCACGGTGACCGACACGGGCGAGGGCATCTCCGAGGCGGCGCAGAAGCGGCTCTTCGAGGCCTTCTACACGACCAAGACGCACGGCTCGGGCCTGGGCCTGACGGTGTGCATGCAGATCCTCAACCAGCACGGCGGCTCCATCGCCGTGCACAGTTCCCCGGGCGGCGGCGCCCGGTTCGAGCTCAAGCTGCCGGCGCTGCAGGACGCGCCGGACTCCGCGGAGGGCTGAGATGGCGAACACGGCGGCGGTCTTCCACACCTTCTGCGAACCACCCTTGCGGCCCCTGGCCCGCGAACTCGAGCTTCTGGAGGCCCACCCCTGCACGGTGTACGCCCTCTCGGCCCGGCTCGACGGCTTCGAAAGCGGCCTGCCGGTGGTGTTCGGCCACAACCAGACCTGCGCGATCCCCAAGCTTCCCGTGACCCATCCGGCGGGGCGGCTGCGGCGCAGCTTCTGGCGGCACTTCGCCCGCGCCGGGCATGAACTTGTGATCGCCCCCTCGGGTCCCGAGGCGCTCACGGCGCTGCCCATGGCACAGTTCTTCAACCTGCCGCTGGTGTGCTTCCTCTCCGGGGCCGACCTGACATGGCTGTTCCGCCCCGACGGCCCGGATCCCGCAGCCCGGCGCTACGCAGCCCGCAAGGGTGAGTTGTTCGCCGGGGTGACGCGCTTCGTGGTGCCCTGTCCGTCGTTCTATGAGCTGCTCTCCGAATGCGGCTGCCCGCGGGAGAAGATCCAGTTGCATGTCAGCGGGCTTGCGCTGGAGCCTCCGCCTCCCGTGCCTCAGAACCGCCGGCCGGTCATCCTGCTGCCGGTCCCGCCTGCGCCCGTGGGGGGGCTCGACATCGCGCTGACCGCGTTCGAACTTTTGCACGGCAGCGCCCACGAGGCCCAGTTGTGGATCCTGGCCGACGAGGCGCAGCGGACCGCCCTGTGCTCACGCATCGACGCATCACCAGCCCGCGGGGACCTGTTCCTGGTGGCCGAGGCCGACGCCGAAGACGCCTGGAACCGGTCCGATCTCGTGCTCTGGCCGCCGGTGGTGTCGCCGGGCTTCTTCTTCGACGCCCACGGCCGCGCGATCCTGGAGGCCTCCGCCCGCGGCAAGCCGGTGGTGGCCACCTGCCATGCCGGAGCAGCGGACCGCGTCGCCGCCGACGTCACCGGGCTGCTGATCCCGGAGCGCGACGCCGTGGCCATGGCCGACGCCCTCGCTCGCCTGCTCGGCGACCCCGACCTGCGTGCCGAGCTGGGCCGGGCCGGCCGCGCCAAGATGGAGCTGGAGTACGCCCTGCCGGTCACGACGGCCCGCCTGGAAAAAATCTTCTCCGGGGTGGTTGCCAAGTCCGGTTGAGTACTTATAGTCTCCGACCCGGAAGACACTACGCGTGTTTTGCACCCGCCTGACGCGGGTCCCGCGCGCCGGTCCGATGCGTTCCCACGTATCGACAGTCTTGAAACAGGGCAAAACCTATGAGAACACACTCCACCACCATCGTCGCCGTCAAGAAGGACGCACGGGTGGCCATCGCCGGCGACGGCCAGGTCACCCTCGGAAACGGCATCATCAAGAACCACGCCAAGAAGGTCCGCCTGCTCGCGGGCGGCAAGATTGTCGCCGGGTTCGCCGGCTCGGCGGCCGATGGCATCGCGCTGCTCGAGCGGCTCGAGCAGAAGCTCGATGGGCATACCGGCAACCTCACCCGCGCGGCCGTGGAGCTGGCCAAGGAATGGCGTATGGACAAGGCCCTGCGGAATCTCGAGGCCGTGATCCTCGTCTCCGACGGACGCCTGATGTACCTGCTCTCGGGCAACGGCGACATCATCGAGCCCGACGAGGACTGCATCGCCATCGGCTCGGGGGCGCCCTACGCCCACGCGGCGGCGCGGATGCTGCTCAAGCACACCCAGTTGTCCGCCCTCGAGATCGCCCGCGAGGCGATCCAGACGGCCTCGGACATGTGCATCTACACCAATCACGAGATCACGGCGCTGGAGCTGGCCCTGTGATCGCGGAAAGAGGCCTGAAATGGAACTCAACGAGAACCAGAAACTGACCCCCCGCGCCATCGTCGAGGAGCTGGACCGCTACATCATCGGCCAGGAGAAGGCCAAGCGCGCCGTCTCCATCGCCCTGCGCAACCGCTGGCGTCGGCAGCAGGTCGAGCCGTCCCTGCGCGACGAGATCCTGCCCAAGAACATCATCATGATCGGGCCCACGGGCGTGGGCAAGACCGAGATCGCGCGCCGCCTGTCGAAGCTGACCCAGGCGCCCTTCGTCAAGGTCGAGGCGTCGAAGTTCACCGAGGTGGGCTATGTCGGCCGCGATGTGGACTCGATGATCCGGGACCTGATGGAGACCGGTGTGAACCTGGTGCGCGCCGAGGAGCGCGAGCGCGTCAAGGAAAAGGCGAAGCTGGCGGCCGAGGAGCGCGTGCTCGACCTGCTCGTTCCGCCGCTGCCGCCGCGCACGGGCGAAGAAGACGCAGCCGCGGCCGAGGAACGGGCCAGGACCACCCGCGAGAAGTTCCGCAAGCTGCTGCACAGCGGCTCCCTCAACGACCGCACCGTCGAGATCGACGTCTCCGACAACGCCATGCCGTTCATGGAGATCTTCACGCCCGGGGGCATGGAGGAGATGGGGCTGAACCTCAAGGACATGTTCGGCGGCATGGGCGGCCGCACCCGCCGGCGCAAGGTCGGCGTCCCCGAGGCCATCGAGTTGATCGCCGCCGAGGAGGCGCAGAAGCTCATCGACATGGACAAGGTTGTCAAGGAGGCCGTGGCGCGCGTGGAGAACCACGGCATCGTGTTCCTCGACGAGATCGACAAGATCGCCGGTCGCGAGGGCGGCCGCGGTCCTGACGTCTCCCGCGAGGGCGTGCAGCGCGACCTGCTGCCCGTCATCGAGGGTTCCACTGTGACCACCAAGCACGGCCCCGTGCGCACCGACCACATCCTGTTCATCGCCAGCGGCGCCTTCCATGTGGCCCGCGTGTCGGATCTCATCCCGGAGCTGCAGGGGCGCTTCCCGATCCGGGTGGAACTGACGTCCCTCGACGAGGAACAGTTCTACCGGATCCTCACCGAGCCCCAGAACGCGCTGCTCAAGCAGTACTGCGCGCTGATGGCCACCGAGGGTGTGGTGCTCCAGTTCGAGGACTCCGCCGTGCGCCGCATCGCTGGCATGGCCGCCGAGATCAACCGCACCCACGAGAACATCGGCGCCCGGCGCCTGCACACGGTGCTCGAGGCGCTGCTCGAGGATCTCTCCTTCGAGGCGCCCGAGCGCGCAGGCCAGACCGTCGTGCTCACCGACCGCACCGTCGACGAGCGCCTCGGCCCCGTCATGGCCAACGAAGACCTCAATAAATATATTTTGTGATTACAGTCCCAGGTGCTCCAGCACCAGGTCCTGGCGCGTCTGCACGTGGGTCTTGAGGGTGTCGATGGCCGCGTCGAAATCGGCCGGCGCGCGCATGAAGGTGTACGGCGCGGTCTCGGCGACGGCGTCCTCGCGCACCAGGGCGGACAGTTGGGTATAGCGCGCGACCATGATCTCGGGGGTGAACACCTCGGTGGCGAACTGCAGCATGTATGCCTTATAGGCCTCCAGGTAGACAGGGTCATCGATCAGGTAGCGGATCAGCGGCCACTGGGCGCCGACCTCGTCGAGGCCCAGGGTCAGCACGCCGCGGTCCTTGCCGTCGGTGAAGGCCTCGTTGTGGTCCCAGGGAATCCAGGTCAGTTTCGAGGTGGCCGGATCGTTGTAGAGATAGTAGTTGTGGGTCATCAGGCCGTAGGAGTCCCAGTTCTGGATGACGGTGTTGGCCGCCAGCCACTTCAGGAACGTCGGTACATCGAACACCGCCTCGAGGCCGGCGCGCCAGGCCGCGGCGTCCACGGTGCGGCTCGACGCATGGAGCGCGTCGTAGAGCGCGTGCACATCCGAATAATCCGCGAGCTCCTCATTGGTCTTCTTCACCAGCTCGGCCTCGAGGTAGGTGCCGGCGCCGAAGGTGGCGGCCCGGCCGTCGGGCTTGTACAGGTTGCCGCCCTCCATGAACTTGCGGGAGATGACGGTGTTGTCGACCTCCTCGACGAGGACGTACACGCCGTGGAACACCGGGCCGTCGCCGGCGTCGATGGTGACCGTGGCCGAGGCCGTGTGGGCGGCCACGAGGCCGAACTCGCGGAACAAACCGGTGGCGACGCGCTCGCGGATGACCGACCTGTCGTCGAAGCCGTTGTTGAGGTTCAACTGCTTGAAGCCGTAGAAGCGCTGGTCCTGGATCTGCGGCCAGGTGTCCTCGAATTCGTCGAAGTCGAGCTTGAAGGAGAACTTCTCGATGTTCATGTTATAGGTCGCCACCAGGCTCGAGTTGCCCTTGACCCGGATCCCGACCTGATACCAGTCCCGGCCGTTGTAGCGTACGGTGCAGGGCACGAACACCGGCTCCCAGTCGCCCAGGTCGATGCCCGGTCCGCCCTGGGTGCCGGCCAGGTGGTCGTCCAGATCCTGCTGCAGGATCGCCCACTGCTCGGGGGCGACGATGATCTCGAAGCGCTGCATGGCCTCCTGCGGAAACACCAGATCGTAGTCGGGATCGATCTTGCCGTGGGTGGCCTCGGTCCAGTCGGGGATCTCCAGTTGATTGGTGTTGTTGTTGACGTTGTTGACGTTGTTGACGTTGTTGACGTTGTTGACGTTGTTGGTCACGTTGTTGACGTTGTTGGTCGACGAGGATGAGTCGTCGCAGCCGGCCAGGGTCAGGCCGAAAAACAGGGCAAAGATAAAGATTATGCGAAAAGGAAACATCAGGACACCTCCGGTGGCTGTCGGGATAGACTAGGGCGCGGGGACGTTCGTTAGGGTAGCATGAAAAAAGAGTTTTTCCCCGACGAATTGAAAGAACGTGGGCGAGGGAGGTCTTTTACCGGGGTCGGTCGATGCCGGATGTGGAATTGAATCCGCCGCCCGATACTTGTATACATAGGAGCGCGCCTTCGGCAAACAGGCAACCGACGCCATTGAGGTTCACGCCATGAAGAAAGATTATCTCATCAAGTTCATGACCAGGAGCGGATCGCTGCGGGGCACCGCCGCGATCGTGACCGAGACGCTGCGCGAGCTGGTGCGGCGTCATGACCTGTGGCCGACGGCGGCCGTGGCGCTGGGACGCTCCGTAGCCGGCTGTGCGTGCATGGCGGGACTGCTCAAGGACGACGCCTCGCGGATCAGCCTCAAGTTCGAGGGGGACGGTCCCCTGCGGAAGATCCTGGTCGAGGGCGGGCATGACGGCACCCTGCGCGGCGCCGTGGGGGACGCCCATGTCGAGTTGAAGCCCGAAGAAGGGCGCCTCGACGTGGCCGGGGCCCTGGGCCGCGTGGGAACCCTGACGGTCATCCGGGACCCCGGTCACGGCCCGCCGTACACCGGAAAGGTGCCGCTGGTCTCCGGAGAGATCGGAGAGGATCTCGCCTGGTATCTGGCCGACTCCGAGCAGATCCCGTCGGCGGTCTCCGTCGGGGTGGGCGTCGACTCCACCGGCATCGCAGCCGCAGGCGGCTTCATCCTGCAGTCGCTTCCCCCCGTCGACGAGGCGGCCATCGAGCAGGTGATGCGGCGGCTCGAGACGCTGCCACCGCTGTCAGGGCTCCTGGCCGCCGGGGAGACGCCGGAGATGCTGGTCGCACGCATCCTGGCGGATCTGCCGTACGAGATCCTGGAGATCCGGCCCCTGCGGTTCGGGTGCACCTGCAGCCGCGCCCGGATCGAGTCGTTGCTTCTGTCGCTGGGGGTCGCCGAGATCCGCAGGATGGCCCAGGAGATGGAGACCACCGAGGTCACCTGCGAGTTCTGCCGGGAGCACTATGCCTTTACTGCACTGGAATTGCAGGCGCTGGTGGCCCAGACCGGCCCCCCGAGGGGCAGCGCCTGATTAAAGAAAATTATTGACAGTTTTCGTCGCGGAAGGAGGAGGCTGCGTAGTCCTGGTAGTTGCCGCCGAACAGGGCGTTCTCCGGCACGAAGATTGCGCCGTTGACGGTGAAGTAGAATTCGATGGGGGACTGGACCATCTGTTCGCCGGAGGCCGAGGTGTAATCGGTGGTCGGCACGTCAGGGCAGTGGTACATCGCGAAGGGATCCAGCGGGCGCAGATCCAGGCCGTAGCGGGCATTGTTGCCGACCTGGTCGAACAGGCTCACGTACTCGGTGGCGAAGGCCTCCTGGCCGGCGTAGCGGTAGTGCACCTGCACGTCCAGGTCCTGCCAGAGGTTCGGATTGGCGAGGTCGGTGACGCCCTCCTGCCACACCTCGAAGCAGAGGCTGGTGAAGGTGGTGCGCGTGCGCTCCCAGGAGCCGAAGGAGAACGGACCGTTGTAGTCGGGGGCGTCGGACTGGCACAACTGCGAGGCGGAGCGGGAGAGCATGATCTTCGCGCCGCCGATCCAGCCCGGCGCAGGGAAGACCGCGTACGGATAGTTGGCGCCGGCCTGGGAGTCGTAGTCCTGGCAGGCGTAGCCGCCGCCGATGCCGGAGTTCCAGAACCACAGTTCCAGGCTCGTGGTGTCTGCCGGGATGATGAAGTCCGCCGGCAGCGCGAACGCCGTGGTCGTGGGCGTGCCGTTGTTGGTGACGAACGAGCGCACGCTCTGGTCGAGCACGACGCCGGAGGGGTTGAACTTCACGAAGGCGCGCAGGTCCCAGGCAGGGTAGCCGTTGTGCGTGTCGCGGCAGGTGGTCATGCGTTCGGGCTCGTACACGACGGTGACGACGCCGCCGGCGACCAGACGTCCGGTCAGTTCGGGAGAACCCGCCGCCGGGAAGGAGATGGTGGCCCGGGGGGCGGCAGCCAGCGGGTCGATCACGGGCGCCTGCGGAACCAGCGAACAGACGCCGGCGTCCCAGGGGATCAGGAATCCGTTGTTGAGGTTGAGGACGTAATTGTCCCATTCGCCGGGGTTGCGGTTGTGGTCAAACAGCCGGTGGTCGCCGCGGGTCAGCACCGGGATGACCTCGACCACGGCGCG
>PHAZ01000134.1 GCA_002841825.1 Deltaproteobacteria bacterium HGW-Deltaproteobacteria-22
GCGGTCGGCAAGCTGGCCGTCGATGCCGGCTACTGGCGCCTCGCCCCGGGCGGCACGCCCCGGCTTTCCGACGATGTGACCGTCAAGCGCCCGGGCAGCGAAAAGCCGGCCGCCAGCCTGCGCCCCAAGCTCGAACTCGACATCGCCACCGAACTCGGCCGCAATTTCCTGTTCACCGGCGCCGGGCTGTCGAGCCGGCTGGCCGGCAGCATCCGCATCACCGCCCACGGCCGCGACCTGCCCCGGGCCAGCGGCACCATCCGCGCCCGCAACGGCCGCTTTGAAGCCTACGGGCAAAAGCTCGAGATCGAACGCGGCATCCTGAGTTTCAACGGCCTGCTCGACAATCCCGGCCTCGATGTGCGCGCCGTGCGCAAGGGGCTGACCGTCGAACCCGGCGTGCAGATCAGCGGCACGGCCCAGCGGCCGGTCATCAAGCTGGTTTCCGACCCGGAACTGCCGGACGCCGAAAAACTGGCCTGGCTGGTCCTCGGCCACGGCCCGGAACAGATGGTGCACCAGCGCCGTCCCCGCGAGCGGCAGGTCCAGGTCGTCCGCCGGCTGCGCAGGGGAAGGCGCGCGTTGACATGCGCCCCCATCCCGACAATACTCGCCCGCGGAGGCAAGGCATGCCAGACGATTCCCCCACGTCCGCCGGTGAACTGAAGACCCTCACGCTGTCCTGCAACGAATGCGGCGCACCCATCGATGTGCCCGGGAGCACGAACTTCTTCACCTGCAACTTCTGCGGCTCGCGCCTCTCCGTGCAGCGGACCGAAGGCGCCTCGTACACGAAGACCCTCGAGGCCCTCGACCGCAAGACCGAGACGCTGGCCAGGGATGTCGAGGTCCTCAAGCTCCAGAACGAGCTCGAGCGCCTCGACCGTGAATGGCAGGAGGAGCTCAAGCAGTACATGGTCCGCGACAACGACGGCCACCAGAGCGTGCCCACCGCCGGGGGCAGCATCATCGGCGGCTTCGTCGCCACCGTCTTCGGCATCGGCTGGATCTACAACGCCGTCTCGATGGACGCCCCCGCACTCGTCGCGCTGGTCGGCCTGGGCTTCATCGGCCTGGGCCTCTACATGGGCTATTCCGGCTACAACAAGAGCCTCACGTACAAGGCCGCCCACCAGCGCCACCTGGACCGCCGCGACGACCTGCTCCGCCAGCTCAACGCCCTGAAATAATCGCCCCGCATCTTCTCCCCGCCCGGCCTTCCATGCGAAGCCGCCCCCCCGCCTTCCGGTTTAAGTATGGAGTGCGGCCACTTGGGGCCGCATTTTCTTCCCCGCCGGGCCTTCCAGGCGCCGCTGCCTGCTGGTCAGGACTTCTTCTTCGGGAATAACTCCCGATAGGTCTCTTCGATCCGCAGGACCTCCCCGTCGGTCAGGGCCTGGAACTCCTGCGTTCGTGCCCGAAGGGAGAGCCGGCCATCGTTCTGGTGCAGAAACCTGAACAGGAGATGGACTGTCCGCTCGGGCATGTCGACGAGCGTCGTCGCCTGCAGCCTGAAAAGATCATGACTCCGAAGAAATTCGGTCTCGTTGGGCAGGTCCTCCTCGATGGTCTTCCGTACGCAGGCGAAGAGAAATTCCGCGTGCGGGGTCGCATCGAAGAAACGGTAGAAATCAACGGTGTCGTTGTTCACGCGGACGTTGTAGTCGCCGGTCGGCTCCCAGTCGATACAGGGCAGCAGCCGCGCGGAATAGCTCTCCAGCACGCTGCGATAATCGTCGATTCGTTCCAGAATCGCCGCCGAGACCGGAAAGACGACCCCGGGCGGATGGAAGCCGCGGCTCGCCAGCACGTGATGAACCAGGTACCGGTGGAGGCGCTCGTTTCCGTCTTCAAATGGATGGATGTAGACGAAGCCGAAGGCGAGCGAGGCAGCCGCCATCACAGGATCGAGTTGCAGCGCCGGACCATTGGCGAAGGCGACCAGACCGGCCATCAGGGACGGCAGATCCTCGGGGCGCGCGCTGATGTGAACGGGCAGGGGCAGGTGCGATTCCCGATCGTGCTCTCCGACGAAGCCGCCTTCCTTGCGCAGACCCAGCTTCACGAAGCGTGCATCGCCGACGACCAGCTTCTGCAGGCGCGGCAGTTCATCCTCGTCCAGCGGGTGGAGGCCCGCCTCTCCGATGGCGCGGCCCCATCGCGAGATGCGATCCTGCGGCGGCTTCTCCCCTTCGATCGCGTAGCTGGCGCGGGAGTCGCTCAGCAGCAGAAACGCCGCCGTGCGCGCAAGCAGGTCGCGTGGCACGGCCGCCACGGCTGCAACCGCCCGTTGCTGCAGTTGGTCTGCGACGTCCTGCTCCAACCGCGGCGTCCGGAAGATCATCGGACAGAACGCCGGTGTACCCGGCAGATTGTTCCACACCCGGTGACGCGAGGAGGTCTCCCCCGGCGTCGCCCATTGCTGCTCCGGATCCACGACGGGGACATAGCGTCCCGCGGTCGCGTCCTCCAACTCCAGTTGTTCTCCGGTGAGCCACTCATACAGAAACCATAGACGCCGGGCGTAGGCCCCGGTCGGTCTTCTCCGGACCAGCTCGGCGATCCCCTTCGGCCCGACCGCGTGGAAGATCCGGCCGAGCACTGCCAGGTCCAGCCCCTCGTGCTTCAGCGCAAAGGTGAGGTGGCCTTCGATGGTCTGGGCTGGCGCGTGCCGGGGCGTCAGGATGTGCCAGCCCGGCTCTTCCCGGAGGTGATGCTGCAGCCCGATGGCGCAAAGCCTGCGCGGCAGCGGTACTGCCAGACCGAGCGCTCCGATGAGGGCACTGTAACCGGCCAAGGTCGCCGTCTCCGGCAGACGCCGCTCCTGAAAAACGTTCACTGGACCTGAAAAAGAGTAACTGGAGTCAGTTTCCATGAAAAATGATTCTATTTCATGAAAAACGTATCTGCAAGCACAATGATCATGAATTACGATCTTTGTCGGCCAAGGATCACTCGAGCGCGAAACCTCGAAAGTTCTGCCGGTCTAACCGTCGGTGATCAACGCCAGCAGGTCGTCGGCGTTGAGCTGGCCGCTGAGATCGGCGCCGTCGAGCAGGTTCTGGGCCAGCTCGCGCTTGGTCTGGTGCAGGCCGACGATCTTCTCCTCGATCGTATCCCGGGCGACGAGCCGGTAGATGGTGACCGGCCGGGACTGCCCGATGCGGTGGGCGCGATCCGAGGCCTGATCCTCCACGGAGGGGTTCCACCACGGGTCCATGTGAATCACGTAGTCTGCGGCCGTCAGGTTGAGGCCGAAGCCCCCGGCCTTCAGGCTGATCAGGAACAGGTCGCCCTGGCCATTCTGGAAGGCGTCCACGCGCTCCCGGCGTGCTTCGAGCGGGGTGCTGCCGTCGAGATACTGATAGGTCACGCCGGCCGCGTCGAGGTGGGCGCAGATCAACTCCAGGTGCTTGACGAACTGACTGAATACCAGGGCCTTGTGGCCGTTGTCGAGGAGCTCTTCGACGAGCTCACCGAAGGCCTGCAGTTTCGACGAAGCGACGCAACTGTTCGCGAGGGCCAGCCGAGGGTGGCACGCGGCCAGCCGCAGCCGGGTGAACTCGGCGAGGATCTCCAGCTGGCGTCCCGGGCGCTTCTTCATCGCCTCAATGCGGGCGACGGCGTCCTGGCGCAGCGCTTCGTACAGGTTCATCTCCTCGTCGCTCAACTGGACGCTGCGCAGAATCTCGGTGCGGGAGGGCAGCTCCGGCAGGACCTGCGCCTTGGTGCGTCGCAGGATGAAGGGCTGGATCAGTTTTCGCAGGTTCCGGTGGGCCGCCTCGTCATGATCGTGCTCGATGGGGCCCTGGAAGCGCTCCACGAAGGCCTGCTTCGTGAGCAGCAGGCCCGGATTCAGGAAGTGGAACAGGCTCCACAGTTCGCCCAGGTGGTTTTCCACCGGCGTGCCCGTGGTGACCACCCGGAAGTCGGCCTGCAGTTGGTACGCGGCCTGGGTCCGCAGCGCGCTGGTGTTCTTGATGGCCTGGGCCTCGTCGAGGACCGCGGTGGCCCAGCGGACCATCGAGAAGGCTTCGGCGTCGGACTGCAGCAGGCCGTAGCTGGTGACGATCACGTCCCCGGCCCGGGCCCCTTCGAGGACACCCTCACGGTTCGTGCCGCGGTACAGCGTCACGCGCAGCCGGGGGGCGAACCGGGCGCACTCGTCGAGCCAGTTGCCGCAGACCGACAGCGGGGCCACGACCAGCGACGGCCCGACCGTCGCGCGGGCCGCCAGCACCGCCAGCGCCTGCACGGTCTTGCCCAGGCCCATGTCGTCGGCCAGCGCGCAGCCGGCGCCCCAGGCCGCCAGGCGCATCATCCACCGGAACCCGTCGACCTGGTATTCCCGCAACTGAACCTGCAGCCCGTCGGGGAGCGGGGCGTCCTGTCGGGTAGATCTTTCGAAGGCCGACTTCTGCCGCCGCCAAGCCCCTTCGACGTCGGCCAGCTCGACCTCGTCGAACAACTCCGCCAGGGCGTGGAGCGAGAGCTCCGGGACGCGCACGCCGCGCTTCCCCTCGGTCAGTGCGCAGTCGCCCAGCAAGGCCAGTTGCTTGCGAAACCGCCCCGTGAGCGCCAGGAACCGGCCTTCCCCGAGGGCGACGAACCGCCCGCCGGTCTCTCGCGCGGCCTCGAGCAGCCGGCGCAGGGAGATCACCTGGTCCGGGTCGATTTGCAGTTCGCCGTCGAGATCAAACCACGACCCGGATTTTTTAGCCGAGATTCGCAGCATGCCGCCGTCCAGCCGACGGCTGACGGACAGGCGCTGCCCCTCGGGCCAGCGCAGCAGAACGTCACCGTCCAGGGCCGCCAGTTGCTCCAGGGCCTCGAGGCAATCCTGGGGCTCGCGCAGGAACAGGTCCTCCGAGGTGAGGTCCCACTCGCCGAGGGCCGGACACTCCTGCACGAGCCGGTCTGCCGTCGCCTGCTCGGAATCCAGGTCGCGGGTCGTGCGAACCGGCTCATCCCCGACGGTCGCGATCACGTGCTCCCGGCCTTCGCCGGGTGCGAAGGCCGGGCCGTCATCGCCCAGCGGCTGCGCGCGCATCATCATGCGCAGCCCCTCGTTCCAAGGCGTCAGGAAGAGCCGGAGACGGCCGTCGGGCTGCAGCTCCCGCGCCTTCGCGTGCGAAGCCTCGGCGTGCAGGGGGACCACGGCCGCCACCGCGGCGACTGCCGCGTCCAGCTCCCTGCGCCCGGTGGCCGGCACCAGGACGCCCTTGGCGCCGATGATCCGGTACAGTTGCAGCAGCTCGGCGGTCATCCGGTACAGATGCAACTCGAACGTCGATTCCCCGATCAACAACCAGTCACCGACGTTGATCTCCCGATCCGGGGGAAGCGCCGGTGTCAGGAAGACGTGGAGGTCGCCGCCCGGTCCCGACTGCACCAGCACCTCGGGCCGTCCCTCCTCGATGCGCACCGGCACGTCCAAGGCTGAGGACCAGAACACCTGCGGATGGCCGATCAGGTGGGGCCACGCCTTCCGCAGATCCAGTTCGAAGCTCGTGGCGTAGCCCCGGGAGTCCACCTTCCGGATCCCGCGGCAAATCTCGCGGTCCGCCTCGGTCAGGAAGGTCATCTGATGGCCCTCCATGGCCAGCTTCTTGAGGGTGAGGAGTTTTCCCGCGCTCCATCTACCGGTCTTGTTCCGCTTCTGCAGCACCGGCGAGACCGTGTGATGGGGCAGCCAGGGCTGTTCGTGGCGCTCCAGGACCCAGACGAGGCGCTCCTCGACGGCCCTGGCCACCTTGGCCCCCTTCTCCGGCGTCGCGTTGCGGGCGACCAGGAGCATGGCGTCGAGCACCTGACGCCAGTTCTCCTTCGCGGTCACCAAATCCCCGAGGGGGCGCGTCCCCAGGCGTTCATGGAGCACCCGGGCCTCATCAGACAGGACCCTGCGATCCGCGGCTCCCTTCGGGAGATGTTCGCAACAGGCGTCGGCCAGCTCCGCGGCCAGCCACAGGTGTCCCGTGTCCCTGGCCAGGCGCACCAGCTCCATCGCGCGCCTCAGGACGATCGCGGGCAGCGGCACCCCGGTCATATGGTGCAGCAGCATCCGCACGCGCAGGTCCATCACCGTGTCGCCTTCATTGCTGGAAAAGAGGGGATCCTCAAGGGACAGTTTTCCGGTCTTGCGCAGCCGGAGCATGACCTGCAGCGGCATGCTGAGCGGGGACGTGGGGTTCTTCGGGGAGAGTACCTCCTCGGCCAGATGAGTCGACGCGGCCTCGCCCTTGAGCAGCAGCGCCACCAGAAACACCTCGTCGAAGCGGTTTCCGAAGCCGCCCGTGCGCCTCCGGTTCAACTTGCGCTCCAGTTGCAGGGCCTGCATGAACTGCTCCAGCGCCTCGTCGTGCCGCCCGGAGAGGAGGGTGCGCGCGGCCGTCCAGGTCATCCATTCCACCGTGCGCGGCCGATCCGGACCCTCGGGTTTCATACACCAGGGGGCGGAGGTGTCGCCCTGCATCAGGGAGTGCCAGAGCAGTCGCCCGGCCAGTTGGTTCATGCTGGGCTCGCGCAGGGTCGCCTCGTCGGCCAGCGCCGTCTCGTAGCGTCTGAGCAGGCCGGGGACCTGGACCAGCGGCATCGGACGGCCCGCCAGCAGTTGCGGCGCCACCCAGACCAGGAACATCCGGTCGGAGAGGTGGTCGAGCAACCCCTCCTGCTCCCATTTCCCGAAGACCGCCTGCATCACGGTCTCGGGTTGCAGTCCGAAATCCCGGAGCGGGAGACGGGCCCGCATCATCTCATCGACCTTCACGAAGTCGTCGAGCAGGGCATGGATGCGCAGATCCCGCAGGAATTCCTTCTCGGAAGACCAGTAATTGTACGAAGACATCTGCGGCTTGAACGCATGACTGAGCTGGTCCAGGACCACCTGGGCATATTCTTCGAAACGTCCCTCCCGGAGGCTGCGCACCGTCAGGGAGTCGGCGAATCTTATGTTTATGCAGTATCGCCAACGCCGGTCAACCACCAGCCAACTGTGCGCTGCCAGGTCACGCAACTGTTCCTTGAGGAGTTTCTCGTTCACGCGGCTCCGGAGGTATGGAAGTTCACCCAGCGTCGGCGCCGAGACGTAGGAGTTGACCACGGCCAGGAACTCCAGCAAGTGCTGCAGCTCCCCGGGCAGCTCCAGGAATTTGGTTTCGTCCAGTTTGGGTGCTGAATCCATGTCGCGGTCGCTCCCGTCAGTTTCATCAACTTTCGTGTTTCTCGTGCTCAGGACCCCCGACGATGGGCCATATCACTGGGCGATGGGCTACCCTAGTCAACTGCTGCATCCAAGTCAAACGGTTGATGAATCCGCACGACAGGACCTTTGACATCTCCGGCGTCGACCCCCAGTGTGTTCCGCGGTTTTTCGCGCCACCGCTTGCAAATTCCTGCAACAAGAGAATGCACAACCCGATAATACTCCCCGGAGTGTTCCCATGCATTTTCTCAATAACCGCGGATCCGGTTGCGCAATGTCACAGAATTTGGTGCATAGCCCAACCGGGTCAGTTACAAAACACTTGCAAAAATTAGCGGGAAGTGCTAACAAATGCAAATGAATTACTTCAAAACCGTGCACGAGTGGATCGAAACCCAGCAATCCAGAGGCAGATATTTCTTCACCATGCAAGAAGTCATCACTGAAACGGGCAAGTCCTCTATTGCCGTGCAGACTGCGCTTCGCAGGCTCAGGCAGAAGGGGGCCATCACATGCCCGCGAAGGGGTTTCTATGTTCTGGTTCCTCTGGAATACCGCTCTGTGGGGTCAGTTCCCGCTACGTGGTTCATCGATGATTTGATGAGGCACTTCGAACAGCCCTACTATGTTGGTCTTCTCAGTGCGGCGGCCATCCATGGGGCCGGTCATCAGCAGCCCCTGGTGTTTCAGGTCATGACCAACAAACCCACCCGTGAAGTCATCTCGGGGAGGGTCGTCATTCAGTTTTTGATGAACAAGAAAGTGGAGCAGATGCCCGTCCTGGCGCTGCAGACCGAGACCGGTAACATGCGGGTCGCCACGCCGGAGACGACTGCATTCGATCTGGTGCGCTATGGTTCCGCCGCCGCGGGACTGGGCAACGTCGGCACCGTCCTTGTGGAGCTTGCGGAGCGCATTGACGCCAGAAAACTCGTCAGCCTTGCGTCCATGGTCCGGCTTCCCGATGTCCAGCGCCTTGGATATCTGCTCGAACTGCTGGGTGAGGGGAAACTGGTCATTCCCCTTGCTCAATGGATGGAGACTCAACGTCCGCGTGCCGTTCCCCTGGGACAGGGCAGTTGCAGAGACCTGCGGCCGGACCCCCGCTGGCATGTGTTTCCGAATGAGACCGTGGAGACGGACCACGGGACCTTTTTGACCTCTGGTTCGCATTGAATTCCGGCAGACCAGACTGTGACAGTGTGCTTGAATAAGTTTCTCAATGATCATCACGCGCTGATGCCACTGGATGCGCACTACTCTCCGTCGGCCGCATGGGAAATCGTTAAGACTCATCTGATTGAGAAGCTTCCCGGCGATCCCTGGAGAGGGCAGGTCGACTGACCGCCGTCGCCGCGCGCCTTGACTCGACGGTTGTTTGGCGCTATGAAAAAAAAACGTTCCCGCGCTGCTTCGGCATCGGGCTCAAGTCCTCTTCGGAGGCCGTTGCATTTTCGACTGAAAAGTCCGGATGCAACGTCAGGAAGGCTCTGGCGATTCATCATCCCAGAGCCTTTTTCTTTTCCCCTTTCCCATATGGGACTGCGACGATCGGGCGGTTGAAGACGACCGCGCGTTCGAAAACAACCGCACGCCGCCTTCTTGTTTTGGAGTGCGGTGGCACGACACCGCGATTTCTTCCCCGCCGCGCGCGACCGTCTTCGGTCGCCTCGCCGCGGGGTTCCCCATTCCCCATTCCCCATCCTATCCATGGGGAACCGCTCCCAACCAATCTCCTGGAAGCAGAAAGTCTGCAACAATTCCAGCAGATTCTCGATAATGGAAAGTGACCTGATTTTGCACTGGAAATGACTCCGGTGTTAACCTATATGTTATGGCATTGCTTGGAAGAGTGCTGAAATGGAACTCGAGGAAAGGTTCGATCGCTGGATGAATGACGCTGAGAAGACCGAAGATTTTCAGGTCGAAAAGTTGATACTGCACTTCACAGAGGAGGTCGTCTCTGCCATGAAGGTGCGCAATATGTCCCAGGCGGATCTGGCCAGATTGCTCGTGAAAAGCCCCGCCTATGTCTCCAAGATGCTCGCCGGGGAGACAAACTTCACCCTTCGTTCACTCGTGCGCATCGCTCGGGCTTTGGATTTGCGTCTCCAACTGGGGCTTGTAGAGAGGCGCGTCCACGCCCCGAAAGATCATTCATCCCACAGACAAAAACGAATCCTGTGAGACAACTTTCAATCCCGCGGGCCTCCCCATTCCCTAATCCCTCCCGCTATGGACTGCGGTGGCTTGCCACCGCAATTTCCCCCCGCCACCGCGCGCGACTTCTTGTTTTGGAGTGCGGCGACATGTCGCCGCTTTCAGAGCGCGGACATGTCCACGCACACCAGATGGTATTTGCGTTTCTACTTCGGGCACCGCACCCTCCCGCCGCCCACGCCCCAAACCGCCGCGGCTTACCGCGTTCAACTTTTCACTTTCAAATTTACTATCCCCGGGTTCGTGCGCGGACTTCGATGCCGTTGCCGCCGCGCTGGACGTCGATATCGACCAAGCCGGCTTCTTCGCACCACTTCTTCATGGTCGTCAGGTACTGCGGATGATCATGCTCCGGAGAGAGCGCGTCGAACGTGTCGAGCACGCTCCACTCGAGCACCTGCTGCGGAGTCAGACCGGGCAGGGCGCCCCGGTAGTCCTTCAGCGGAACCACCAGTTGGTTCCAGGGGTGAAGGCGAAAACAGCAACGAATACGCCCACTCCCCCCTCCCATATGGAGTGCGGTGCCTCGGCACCGCATTTTCTTCTCCGCTGCGGCGCCGCCGCCGCGGTTTCCCCTTCCCATCCCCCGGAGGGGTTCATGACACTTCAGGATTGAACGAACGACAGGCTTCTTCAAGTGGTCCCAATTTGTTGACGACGACATCCCAAATCACCGGGACGCTCACGCCGAAATATTCGTGCGCGAGGATGTTCCTCAGTCCGACAATCTTTCGCCATTCAATCTGCGACGCCATTGCCTTGAATTCCGCAGGCAGCCGTGCAGCGGCCTCTCCGATGATCTCCAGATTGCGGACGACCGCATCCTGTGTCTTCCGATCTGCGAAAAACCCCGTCAAATCCATATCCTTCGTATATTCCCGAATCTGGACGATGGCCTCCAGAATGTCATCGAGATACATTCGCGGATCCCTAGACATAGATTACCTCACGTTCGAT
>PHAZ01000135.1 GCA_002841825.1 Deltaproteobacteria bacterium HGW-Deltaproteobacteria-22
CCCGCCAAGGGAGATCTCCCGGAGCCGCGCTTCTTCGAGAAGAAGATCGTCCCGGTTCGTCAGCGCTGATCCACGCCGGTCGGACTGCCTGTATATGGAAAGAAACCCCGCCTGCCATTCATGCTTGACAACGATGTAAAATCCACTATTCTCCCAGTCCTGTCTTCGGCCCGGGGGCCATTGTGGCCCGCCAAGACCGTACCGGCATGGGCCGGCAGGCCCGGACCAGACTGAAAGGAATTGCATGTTCGCGATTATTGAAACCTCTGGCAGGCAGTACAAGGTGAGCGAGGGCACGCGCGTCCGTCTGGATCTCATGGACACCGAGATCGGCGGAAAAATCGAATTCCCCAACGTTCTCCTGCTCTTCGACGACGACAAGGTGAAGGTCGGCCAGCCGACGGTCCCGGGCGCCATGGTCACCGCGACCGTCGCCGCCCACGGCAAGGACAAGAAGATCATCGTCTTCAAGTACACGCGCCGGAAAAACACCCAGCGCAAGATGGGTCACCGTCAGCCGTTCACCGAAGTGATCATCAACGGTATCAAGGGACTGTAGGAGGTACGTCATGGCACATAAAAAGGGACAAGGATCCAGTCGTAACGGTCGTGACAGCAATGGTCAACGCCGTGGCGTCAAACTTTTTGGCGGTCAGTTCGCCCGGGCCGGGAACATCATCGTTCGCCAGGTCGGCACCGTCATTCACCCGGGACAGAACGTCGGCATGGGCCGCGACTACACGTTGTTCGCCCTCATCGATGGCATCGTGACCTATCAGGGTTTCGGCCACGACAAGAAGCGCGTCGCCATCCTGCCGGAAGTCGAATAGTCCACTCTCTCCCAGGCAACCGGACAGCGGAGTTGTCGGAACCTTTCCTCCCGACAGGCTCCACAGGGGTCCTCCCATGAAATTCATCGACGAAGCCGTCATCGAGGTGATCGCCGGAGACGGTGGCAACGGCTGCCGTGCCTTCCGGCGCGAGAAGTACGTGCCTTACGGCGGCCCCTCCGGCGGTGACGGCGGACGCGGCGGCTCGGTCGTGTTCCTGGCCACCGAGCGCGCCCACACGCTGCTGGACTTCAAGTACCAGCGCAAGTACGCCGCCAAACGCGGCGATCACGGCCAGGGCAGCGACAAGTACGGCAAGAGCGCCGATGATCTGGTCCTGGCGGTGCCCGTGGGCACGACCATCTATGATCAGGAGACCGGCGACCTGCTCTTCGATCTCGTCGAGGACGGCCAGAGCTGCGTCGTGGCCAAGGGCGGTCGCGGCGGCTTCGGAAACATCCACTTCGTGTCGTCGACCAACCAGGCTCCCCAGGAACATGAGGACGGCGAACCCGGCGAGACCCGCTTCGTCCGGCTGTCCCTTCGGCTGCTCGCCGACGTCGGCCTGCTCGGGCTTCCCAACGCCGGCAAGTCGACGCTGCTCTCGGTGGTGTCGGCCGCCCGTCCGCGCATCGCCGACTACCCGTTCACCACCCTGTCGCCCAACCTCGGCGTGGTCCAGGTCGACGCCGACCGCGCCTTCGTCATGGCGGACATCCCCGGCCTGATCGAGGGCGCCCACGAGGGCCGCGGGCTGGGTCACCAGTTCCTCAAGCACCTCGAGCGATGCCGCCTGCTGCTCCACCTCGTCGAGTTCCCGCTTCCGAGCTCCGGCTCCGATCCCGTGCACGACGTCGAGACCCTTGAGCAGGAGCTCCAGCTCTTCGACGAGGGGCTCGCCGGCCTGCCCCGCCTGGTCGTGATGACCAAGACCGACCTCGGCGCCACGCCCGAGGAAATCGAGGCCCTGCGCCTGGCCCTGGCCCCCCGCGAGTTCATCGCCATCTCCTCGATCGCCACCTCGGGCGTTCGCGACCTGCTCGACCTGGTCTGGCACCGCCTGCACCCGGCCTCCGAATAGCGGCCGCTGAACAGCGGGCGCCGAACAGCGGGCGCCGAATCCACAAAAACTCCTTGATTTCTCCTTTTGAACGGGTGTAAAAATTCACGTTCATTCCCTTGCTTTGAAAATGGTTCGAGCAACCAAGGAGTACGCCATGAATACGTTCCGCATGCGCATTGTTTTCTTGATCCTCATCCTCTCAACCATGTTCGCCCTCCCGGCATCCTCCATGACCGCGGGAAAGGACATCGACGAGTTCCTGATCAAGGACCCCGTCGCACAGAAATGGCTGATCCTGAAGAAGGCCAAGGCCGGTGAGACCTACATACCTTTTGGCATGTACACCACCGGTAGCAAGCACGAAGCCCTGACCAAGGAGTGCGACTGGTCGGTGCTCACCTGCAAGACCGGCTACAAGGCCTTTGCCGGCACGCCAGACGCAGCCTGGAACGACTTCTGGGTCGACTCCCTGTCCCACACCGAAGACAAGGAATGGGGCACCAATCCCCCGATCTGGAAGCTCAACTCAGACTCGTACGTCGGCGTCCGGGCCGCCACCGCCGCGCCAGTCTGGAACTTCCCCAACGCAGCTGCGCTGATCGCCAAGACCATCAACACCCCGCAGAAGATGGAGACCCTCTGGTACTTCCGCGCCAGCCGTGAGTCCTACAAGCAGCACCCCTACCGGGCCCTGTGGCGCCTCGGGGCGAAGGAACACGCGGACGTCCTGATCGCCCGCATGGAACTGAAGTGCGAGGACAACCGGCACTGCGCCGGCGACAACCGCATCGTGTTCCTGATGACGGCCGACGCATGGAAACTGTCCGCGACGCAGAACGCGGCCATCGCGAAGATCTGCGCCGAGGCGTTCGTGGGCGACGAAGCGTGGGACACGCACGCGGTCGGGCCCTGCCTGCGTTACTTCGGCCGCACGAAGACGGCCGACACCACCATGCTCACCTTCATCAAGCGGCTGATGGGCACCGGCGACAGCAAGCTGGAAGCCGCCCGGGCCGCCGCCTATATCCCGATCAAGGAAAAGGCCGTCATCAATGACTTCCTCAAGCGCGTCGAGCAGAACAAGCAGGAGCGCACCGAAGGCCGGAAGAAAATCATTTCCTACAACAACAACTACGACATCGCCATCGGTGCGATCGGCCTGTTCGGCATGGGCGAGGCCGACGGCGAGAAGGTCATCGATGATTTCGTCGGCTGGGACAAGGCCAAAAGCGAGTTGACCAACCCCAACGGCTGGGTGAGCCTGATGGCCGAAGCCCCGTTCGTGGCCGAGACGCACCGCAAGAAGTTGATCGACAAGATCAAGAAGGTCCTCCCCAACGTGGAAAAGAAGATCCCCAAGGACAGTCAGTACCAGCGCTACACACGCGTGGCCGCCTGCGCGCTGCTGCAACTGGGCGACAAGGCCGGCCTGGAGCCCGCGCTGGACATCCTCAAGGGCAATGACGACAACGAGGTCAAGGAGCTGGTGACCTGCCTGGGCGAGAAGGCCGAGGAGGCCAATGGCAACTCGGTTGGCCTGGGATCGGTCCGCGTCGGCAAGGACGCCCTCACGGAGAAGGAAGCCCGCCAGCTCATCGACGCGATCAAGGCCGGGTTCGCCACCTGGCAGGACGAGGGCATGAAGCGCTCGGCACTGAACGCCGCCCTCGACATCGAGGCCCGCATCAAGGCCTCCAGGTAGCCCTGCCCGCCGGAATCACCAAGCGATTTTCAAGCCGGCCGGTCAACGTGGTTGACCAAAGGTCAATACGAACGTAAAACAATGGGGGCCTGTTTCTTCAGGGCCAGGGAGATCGATGGCACTCCAGCAGATCGGAAAGTACCGGATCATCGAAGAGGTCGGACGCGGCGGCATGGCCGTCGTGTTCAAGGCCCATGATCCGAGCCTCGACCGCATCGTCGCGCTCAAGCTGCTGCACCCGCACCTCTCCGAGGAGCTCCAGGCCAAGGAGCGCATCCAGTCCGAGGCCCGCGCCGTCGCCCGCCTGCAGCATCCGCTGATCCCGGAGGTCTACGACTACTCCGGCTCCGACTCCGAGCACACCTACATCGTCACGGAGTTCGTGCCCGGCGTGACGCTGGCGCGCTACTGCAAGGAGCACACGTTCGAACTGTCCGAGTCGGGCCTGCTGGTGTTCCACCGTCTGCTCACGGCCCTGGGCATCGCCCACGCGGCCGGCATCATCCACCGCGACCTGAAGCCCGAAAACATCATGATCACGCCCACGGGCGAACTGAAACTGATGGACTTCGGCATCGCCCGCATCATCGAGAACCCGAAGATGACGTCCACCGGCCAGATCCTCGGCTCGCCGGCGTTCATGGCGCCGGAGCTGGTGCGGGGCGAGGAGGCCGGCAAGCCCGCCGACATCTTCGCGCTGGGGATCCTGCTGTACCAGCTCACCGTCGGGGAGCTGCCCTTCACCGGCAACAATCCGCACGCGGTGCTCGTGAAGATCGCCGAGACGGACTACCCCGATCCCGAGGTCCGCAAGCCCGACATCGGGACGCCCGTGGCGCGGATCATCCGGAAGTGCCTGGAGAAGATGCCCGCGGATCGCCCGGAGTCCACGGAGATCCTGAAGGGCATGACCGAGGAGACCCTGCTGCTCTCGGGAATCTCCGAGCAGGAGATTCCTGCGCGCTGCCGGGAGCTGCTGGTCGATCCCGAAACCTTCGAGCGTGAATCCAAGCCCGAGATTGTCGAGAACCTGCTGGGCTGGGTGCAATCCAACTCCCACAAGCCGCTGGCCCACCAGATCATCGCCCGGCTCCTGCACCTGGCGCCCGCCGAGGAGCGCGTGCAGTCGATCTGGCTCACGCTGCACCAGACCAAGACCAACTGGAAAAAGTGGGCCCTCATCGGCAGCGCCCTGATGGTGCTGGGCATGCTCACGGCGGCCGGCATCTTCTGGTATCTGCACGCCTCGCAGGATCCCTTCGCGGCCTTCGCCACCGTGACCGTCAACCCCGAGACGGTCCTCTCCACGGTCCCTGTGGATCCCGACTACAACCCCGACGCCGACATCAGCGTCGACGACCCGCAGGTCCCGCCCGAGGATCCCGGCATGATCGGGGTGCCCCCCATGATCGAGCCCATGGGCATCCGCCTGCCGCCCATCGTGGTCATGCATCCGGACATGGCCGTGGAGGAGATGCGCTCATTCGATCTGGTCCCGTTCCCCCAGGGCAACGTTAAAATATTCCTGAATGAAAAGGAGCTCGGCCAGTGGGGTCCGCAGCCGCCGGCGATCTCCCGCGTCCGGGTGGGCACCGGAACCCACACTTTGATGTTCACCCACCCGCTGTGCTATGCCAAGTCCATCACGATTCCGGCCGGGATGTCTTCCTCCCGCCTGCACGTGCGCCTGAACTGGCGTCCGGCGCGCGTGATCGTCCATGCCCCCCCGGGGACCGCCATCGCCGTGCACATCCTCGAAGGCGAGCCCCGCACCCTCCCGGGGCTGCCCGGCACGACGCTGGAGATCCCGTTCCCGGAGGTATGGGACAGCTCGAGCCTGCAGGCCAAGGTCATCGCCGCGGGCAACTCCCTGACCCACCGCGAGAAGGCCATCACCCTGCTGGCCGGACGCCTGATCCGCGTGGACATGGAAGTACCTTGATGGGCCGCATGGTCTATCTATAAAATTTATTATGTAATTGTTGACTTTGAACGCAGGATTTCATACATGTTTGCTTGTTGTCTTTCAAGGAGATTCGAATGCGCATTTTTTTAAAATATTTTCTTGTTGCCCTTTCCATTACAAGTGCAGCTTTTTCTACGGTCGGCTGTACTCGCTCAAAAAAGAAATCATCCTACGAGGTAAAAGTTCTGGTCGCAGCCCAGGACATCAAGCCGGGCATGCCCCTGACCAAGGATCTCGTGGAGGTGGGCGAAATCCCCGAACGTCTCTATACGGATTCCCTGCTGACGCAGGGCGATCTGGAGATCAATGTCGGCCGAAAACTCATCCACCGAATCGTTAAAGGGCAGCCAATTTACTTTCACAACTTCGAGGACAATGATAGAAGCCTTGGGCGGACATTGCGTCCAGGGGGCCGTGGTTATTCGATCATGTTGAACCCCGGTCTGGGTGTCGGCGCATGGCTGAAAAAGAACGATCATGTCGACGTCATCGCCACGGTCCTGAAGCCGGGCGACGCAGCGAAGGAGAAGATGTCCATGACGCTCATCGAGAACACCATCGTCCTCCTGGTGAGCGAGAATCTCGTCCAGCGGGATTCATCCGACAAGCCCGTGCACCCGTACACCTCGGTGACCCTGCTGCTCCTCCCCGAGGAGGTGGAGCTCCTGCACCTCGCGCAAGGGACAGGCGAGTTGAGCCTGTCGCTGCGCAACCCCGATGACCGTGGTCTGCAGGAGAAACGCAGTGTCACCACGATTGATAGCCTTCTGACGCGCAAACGCGTCGACACGGTCCCCCTTCCCGGCCAGCCGGCTTCCCCCCAGAAACCTGCCGTGCAACCCGCCCCCACCGCTCCGACCGCGCCCCCGAAATAGTCCAATGTTTTTGAAATGCCACGTGGATTGGAAGGGCTCATCCTGTGAAATCGCCCGTCTAACTCCTTGACGTGAAGCTTTCATATCTATATGCTGTTGCGGATTGGTGTGTCCGTACTATTTCTGTACCTCGCATACGACACACAAAGGAGTAAGACGCGCGATGAAAGGCAAGGCGCCAATTATTATCGCTATTGCGCTGGCCATCGTGGCCGCCCTGATTGTCCAGACCATCATCAAGCGGGAGCAGACCAAGATCCGCAACCGGTGGCGCACCGTGAAAATCCTGGTGGCCTCCTCGCCGATCAAGCCGCGCACGCCGCTGACCGTGGACATCGTGGAGGAAGGGGAAATCCCTGAGCAGTTCTACACGGATTCCATGCTGACGCCCGGTGATCTGGAAATCAACCGCCGCCGCCTGCTCGTGCACCGCATCGAGAAGGGGCAGCCGATTTATTTCCATAACCTGGAGGGCCAGGAGACGGACAAGAGCCTCGGACAAAAACTGCGTCCGGGCGGCCGCGCCATCACGGTCCCCGTGAGCAACACCTCCGCGGTCGGCTACTGGCTCCAGGCCAACGATCATGTCGACGTATTGGGCACGTTCCAGAACGCCGCGGGCGACCAGTCCGAAATGGTCGCGATCACGCTGCTGGAGAACATCGTCGTGCTCAAGACCGGCGAACGCGGAGCGGGCGTGAACAACCCCGACAGCAACGACTTCACGTTCGGCTCGGTCACGCTGCTGGTGCTCCCTGAGGAAGCCGAAATGCTGCTTCTGGCGCAGAAGGTGGGCGACCTGTCGCTGACCCTCCGCAATCCCGACGACCGCGGCCTCATGCAGGAACGGGCGTGGACCACGCTCAAGACGCTGCTGACCCGCGAGCGCGCCAAGAAACTGCGCATGCAGCGCATTCAGACGCTCGACACGATCCGGATTCTGCGCGGAATCGGCAAGGACATTCCCGTTCCGCCGCAATAAAGTGCGTGGGTGATTCATGCTCGGCCTCGCCGTTCTATTCTTTTTCGTTTCAACATTCGTCCTGGCGCTGTACGTCTTCAGCATCGTGACGAAGGCCCTCGAACTGTACGAGGACAAGTACGCCACCAAGGGCACCGCCACGCTCGGGGACATGTTCATGTTCATCTCCCCGGCGCAACTGATGACCATCACGCTGATCATCGCGTTCGTCCTGAGCATGCTCGGGTTCGTCATCTTCGGCTGGTTCGGCGCGATCCTGCTGTTTGCCATCGGGTTCGTGCTGCCCTTCAAGGGCATCGCGATGCTGCGCAAGCGCCGTATCGCGAAGTTCAACGTCCAGCTCGTCGACGCCCTCGCGCAGATGTCGGCCGCCTTCAAGGCCGGTCTCACGCTGCAGCAGGCGATGGAGAGCATCTCCCGCGAGGTGCCTCCCCCGCTGGGGCAGGAGTTCGGCCTGACCATCAAGGAACTCAAGCTCGGCTCGCCCACCGAGGAGGCCCTCGAGAACCTGAACAAGCGCGTCGGCTCCGAGGATCTGGATCTGGTCGTCACCGCGACCAACGTGGCGCGCAAGCTCGGCGGCAACATGGCCGAGATGTACGAGATCATCGCCGCCACGATCCGCGAGCGGTTCCGCCTGGAGGGCAAGATCCGGGCGCTGACCTCGCAGGGCAAGATGCAGGCGTGGGTCGTCGGCCTGATGCCGCTGTTCCTTGGTATCGTCATGAACGCGATGCGCCCGGACCTGATGGGGCCGTTCCTTCGCTCGACGTTCGGCAAGATCGTCATCGCCATCATCCTGGTGATGGAAATCATGGGTATCTGGCTTATTTACAAAATCGTGGATATTGATGTGTAGCCATGGATAGCAACCTGATGGTATTATTGGCAATCGGCCTCACAGGACTGGCCGTCTTCCTCTTTTTCTGGGGTGCGTACCCGGCTGCCCTGCTGGCCGAGGCCACCGCGGAAGGCGATGGCAAGAACGTCGTGGGGACCGCCAGGAACATCCTGATCCGCAAGGCGGGAATGGCCCAGGGCAAGTTCCTCAGCGCGTCCTACCGCGAAAAGATGAAATGGAAGTTCATCGCCATGGGCAAGCCCGAGACGCGGGCCGAGGATTTCCTGGTGTATCAGGAGATCGCGGCCGTCTTCTTCACGCTGTTCATGCTGCTGCTGCTCAACGCGCTCAAGAAGCCCCTGTACTGGAGCGTCTTCGGCGGCATCTTCGGCTTCATCTACCCTTTCATGTGGCTGCGCGAGCAGATCAAGAAGCGCCAGAAGAAGATCGTACGGGCCCTGCCCTACGCGCTGGACCTGCTCACGCTGTCGGTCGAGGCGGGGCTTGATTTCCAGGCCGCCATCCAGACCGTCGTGGACAAGGCCAAGGCCGGCCCCCTCTCCGAGGAGTTCTCCCTGATGCTGTCGGAGATCCGCATGGGCCGCACCCGCGAGGAGTCGCTGCGCAACATGGCCAAACGCATCCAGGTCTCGGCGATCAGTTCGTTCGTGACGAACCTGATCCAGGCTGACCGGATGGGCACCTCCCTGGGCAAGATTCTGCGCATCCAATCCACCCAGATGCGAATCGACCGGACCCAACTGGCGGAGAAGAAGGCCAACGAGGCCCCGGTCAAGATGCTGTTCCCTCTGGTGGCGTGCATCTTCCCGACCGTGTTCATGGTCCTGTTTGCGCCCATCGTGTATGCCTTCATGAGCGGCGGAGGAGGAATCTAGGTGGCCCAGCAGAGACGTCATCACAACCGAAGCGGCCGAAGCTCGGCCAAAGGCCGCAAGGACAGCGCCACCGGGTTCATGCTGACCATCCAGGATGGCCGGCAGCGCGGCGAGGAATACTTCTTCGAGTCCGATGCCACCGTAGGCCGCACCGACGAGAACTCGATCATCCTCATCGACGACAGCATCAGCCGCCGCCACTCGCACGTGTTCGGCAAGCGCGGCGTCTTCATGGTCGAGGATGCGGGCTCCTCCAACGGCACCCGCCTCAACGGCAAGATCCTCGGGCAGCCCGAGGTCCTCAAGGACGGCGACTACATCACCTGCGGCACGGTGAACCTGATGTTCACCAACATCGAGGCCGACGCCGCCGGCGATCCCACCGTGGTCATCTCCCTGACCGACAAGCAGAAGGAAAAGCTCGACACCGAAATCGTGCAACTCTCCCTGGGCGACAAGGTGGCCCAGATGTGGGGCAATCCCCGCGGCCGGCTCATGATGATGGCGTCGGCCATCCTCGTGGCGCTGCTGCTGGGCGGCCTGCTGCTCAAGGTCATCGCCCCGAAGAAGAGCAAGGTCAAGGTCATCCCCGATCAGAGCGAGTTCGCGATCGACTACCGCGAAGCCAACTGGGGCTCCTTCCTGGAGAACTTCTTCGGCCAGTGCTCGGGCTGCATGCCGCACAAGAGCAGCCTCAAGCTGGTGTTCCAGGTCGCGGCCCCCGACACACGCGTGGTGCTCTCCTATGCCGCAGGCATGATCGAGAAGGACAAGGAAGTCGACATCCTGCTCAACGGCGCGCGGGTCCGCTACGCCGAGTGGGCGCCCCCGAACCAGCCCAAATACAATTTCATGGTGGATCTGTACCGCGCAGCCAAGCAGAACCCCAAAATCAAGCTCAACGTCGGCGAGAACACCATCGAGTTCCGTAACCTGTACAACCACCCTGACACGCGTCAGGGCGACGGGAACGAGGAGTGGGTCGTGTTCTATGTCCGCATCAAGACCACCCAGCTGCCCAAGCCCAACCTCGAGAAGGCCTCCGAGGATTATTCCTTGGCCAAGCAGCGTTTCGAGCAGCGCGAGCTCAACCCGACGAACTACCGGGAAGCCCTGATCAAGTTCTACCGGGTCATCGACCTG
>PHAZ01000136.1 GCA_002841825.1 Deltaproteobacteria bacterium HGW-Deltaproteobacteria-22
CGCAGACCCGGGAAGGCAAGCTCCAGGTGGAGCTGGCGCGCACCGCCGGCGTGGAGGTCGTGGAGGTCCACACCCAGCTGCGTCAAAAGTACGATCCCCGCACGATGATCGGCCGCGGCAAGCTCGACGACATCCTGCTCACCCTGGGACGCCACGAGCTGGACCTGCTCATCCTCGATCCCTCGCTCTCCCCGGCCCAGGCCCGCGTGCTCTCGGAGTTGACCCCGGTGCGCATCGTCGACCGCACCATGCTGATCCTTGACATCTTTGCACAGCGGGCGCAGACCCGGGAAGGCAAGCTCCAGGTGGAGCTGGCGCAACTGAAGTACACCCTGCCCCGCCTGATCGGGAGGAACAGTTTCATGAGCCGCCTCATGGGCGGTGGCACCGGCGGACGCGGCCCCGGCGAGACCAAGCTCGAGACCGACCGGCGCCGCGTGCGCGAGCGCATCGACCGCCTCGACAAGCAGATCGATCAAATCGCCTCGCAGCGCGCGATCCAGCGCCAGAAGCGCAAGGACCGCCGGATCCCGGTGGTCAGCATCGTCGGCTACACCAACGCCGGCAAGTCCACCCTGCTCCACGCGCTCACCGGCGCCGACGTGCTCATGGAGGACAAGCTCTTCGCGACCCTCGATCCCCGCACCCGGCGTGTGCGTTATCCCGACGAGGAGGAGATCATCTTCACCGACACGGTCGGCTTCATCGAGGATCTCCCGCCCGACCTGGTGCGGGCCTTCCGGGCCACCCTCGAGGAGCTCGAGCAGGCCGACCTGCTGCTTCATCTCGTGGACGGCTCCGACCCGGGGAACGACTTCAAGCGGCTGCAGGTCGAGGCCATCCTTGACGAGATGCACCTGGCGCACATCCCGCGCTTCACCGTGTACAACAAGAGCGACCGGATGCCGGTGCTGCCCGCGGCCGAGACGCGCGACCTCTACGTGAGCGCGGTCTCCCCCCCCACGCTGGTGCCGCTGGTCGATCGCATCCTCACGTTCTTCAAGAAGAAGCGGCCCCGTCATGATCCCAAACGGACCCGCCTCGAGACGAAGCGGACCCGACGCCCGCCTGCCAAGGCCGCCGCCGACGGTGCCGTCCTGGAGTGAACCATGCTTTCCACGCTTCAGATTTCCCTGATCGTCTCCCTTTTCTGCGGCCAGCTGCTCCAGAAGGCGCCCGAGCCACGCACCAGCCCGCCGGACCCCGCCATCGAGCAGGAGGAGCAGGACTACACGCCGGTCGTGATCCAGCAGGACTCCCTGATCGAGACCATCGAGAGCCCTGTGGCCGAACCCATGGGGCTGGCCGTCTATGAGGGCCAGCTCTGGATCTCCGACATGGCCACGCGCAAGATCCACGAGTTCCGCCTCGTCGACCGCAAGCTGGTCCGCAGCATCGACGCCCCCGGACTGATGCCCACGGGCCTGACCGTGCACAAGGGCATGCTCATCATCGCGGACCGCCAGATGGACAAGCTCCACCGCCGCCGCATCTCCGACGACAGCATCACGGGAGCCGAGACGCTTCCGTACTACGAAAAGTGGGCCTGGGGCATGGTCTCCGACGGCAAGAGCCTGTGGATCGTCGACGCCCAGGACCGCAAGATCCACCAGATCGATCCCGACGACGGCACCACCATCCGCTCCTTCGCGGCGCCGGGCACGCACCCGACCGCCATCGCCTGGGACGGCGCCTTCCTGTGGGTGGCCGAGCACGCCACGAACACGATCTACCGCATGGATCCCGAGACCGGCTGGGTCGTGTCCTCCCTGCCCTCCCCGGGCCCCTATCCCTCGGCCATGGTCTTCTTCGACGGCACGCTCTGGATCGCCGACTACCAGAGCCGCCGGTTCTACCGCGTGAAGCTGCCCGAGAAGCTGCGCGTGATCGAGGACGACGAGCGGCGCGTGCGGGCCACCTACCAGGTCGTCTATCGCGCCGGTGGCACCGGCAAGGTCCGCAAGCTCACCAGCTTCCTCGCCGTGCCGCGCGAACTGGCCGGCCAGCGCATCATCACGCCGGTGCGCTTCGACCCGCAGCCCACGCGCATGGTCCGCGACCGCTGGGGACAGGAGATCGCCGTGTTCGAGCTGGGGGACCTCGCCCCGGGTGAGACCCGCACGGTGCGGTGGATCGGCGACTTCTCCCTGTTCCGCGTTCGCTACCAGATCGATCCCGCCCACCTGGAGCCGCTGCGCACGGATCGCGAACTGTCGCAGTATCTGGCCGACGACAAGAAGTACAACCTGAAGCATCAGGCGCTCACCGACTGGATGAAGGACCTCTCGCGGGCCCCGGCCCATCCCTACCGAACGGCCCGGCTGATCTACGAGAAGCTCGTCGACTCGATCGTCTACGAACGCACCGGAGGCTGGAACAACGCCGCGGCCGTGCTGGCGCGCAAGAGCGGCTCCTGCTCGGAGTACACCTTCGCGCTCGTGGCGCTCCTGCGGCGCGCCGGCATCCCCGCCCGCTACGTTGGCGCGATCTCGGAGCGCGGGGACGCGGCCTCCTTCGACGACGTGTTCCACCGCTGGGCCGAGATGTGGATGCCGGGCTACGGCTGGATTCCCGTGGACGCCAACGCCGGCACCGGCCCGGATCCGGCCGTGCGTGGCCAGCACTTCGGAGGACGCAGCAACCGCCACGTCGTGACGACCATCGGCGGCGGCGCCTCGGAGTACCTGGACTGGACCTACAACCACAACACGCGCTACGAGCTCGAGGGCCAGGCGACCCTCGACGAGCAGCCCATCGGCCGCTACCGCCCCCTCAAGGCGAAGCCCACGTCGCGCAACATCCTCCTCGTCGAGAAGACCGCCGACCCGGGCCCTGCGCAGGCACCGGTGTGCCCGGCCGTCGTCCCCCAGCTCAAGCCGGTGCCCGACCACACCCGCACCAACTCCCTGCTCTGGGGCGCCCTGTTCGGCGGCCTTTTCCTCCTCGTGCTGGGCATCTACATCGCGATCCGCATGCAGAACCGCTCCCGGTAGGGGTGCTTCGCGGCTGCTTGGTCGGTCCCTAAAACTTCAGGATCATGTCCAGCTGGAGGCGCCTGCGGGCCGTCCCCTCGCCGTCATCGAGCTCGGCAAGGAACACCGTCAGCCCGAACTGCAGGTTCGCGTTGACCGCAAAGTCGGCGGTGATCATGTGCCCGGAGGTGCCCGTGCCGCCGTCGCCGAAGTCCGAATCCGAGAACGTGCCGTACACGGCGTCGCGCTTCACGACGCGGTAGTTGTAGCCCGCCCGCCAGCTCTTGGGCTTCTTCAGTTCGCCGACGGTGACACCGGCCATGAACGCGGTGTTCTCCTCGTCGGCGCCCAGGTTGTATGCGAAATTTCCGAACACCGAGAACGGGAGCCCGGCGACCTCGCCGCGCAGCTCCAGACCGGCGTCGACGAGGTTGTAGTCGTTGACGTACAGGTTCGTCGCGTCGACGGTGTTGCCACAGGCGTCGTCATCGTACAGCGGGGCGCGGCCGACCAGCTTCGTGTAGTTGTACAGGCCGCCGGAGACCACCAGCAGGAAGTCACCGAACTTCATCCCCGCGCCGGCCTGGCCGCCGAGCAGGTGCGCGTCGGGCTCTCCGTCCCTGCGGTCCGCGGTCCAGAAGGCCACGCCCGTGGCGAAGACCTTGACCCTGGACCACTGGCGCGCGAACAGGACGCTCAGTCCCTCGGGGGTCAGATCGCTGTCCCAGACCAGCTGCGAGTCGCCCGGCCGGTAGAAGGGGTTCTTGATCTTGCCACCAAGGACGGACAGTCCATCGAGGGGCTTGTACCGGAAATACGCCAGGTCGAAGACCATCGGCTTCTTCTCGAAGGCCGGGGAGAGCGTCTGGTTCAGCGAGACCGGATCCCCGTTTCCGGTGGCGATCTGGATCCCCAGCTCCAGCTGCTCGTTGATCTCCGAGAGCGCGCCCAGGCGCAGGCGGAGGCGCTGCCGGTGGTCGAGCTCCCCGTCACCGGCCTCGAGCGTCTCCTGCCTCAGGCGCAGGTCCCCGTTGAACTTGAGGGGTGGATCCGCGGCGCGCGCGGGAAGCGAGGCGGAAACCATGACGGCGAACAACAGGATCATGTGAGTTTTCATGATTTCTCCATCAGGCAAATCTACAGGCATTGTATTGCACGGGTCAACATCGTTTATAAAAACGTGGATTGAATCTCACGATATATTTGCTAATGTATAGCCCGGAGGTGGCGCCCATGTTTAAATTATTCTCCCCTCGTTCCCGTCCTGCGGGACTCCCGGGCGGAGTCCGAAGCTGGACCCTTGCTGCGGCGATTCTCGCATGCACTGCCTGCACCTTCGACACTTCCGGGCTCAACCCCGTGTCCACCAACAACGCCACCTGCGGCAACGGCACCGTCGAAGGTGCAGAGGTGTGCGACGGCGGCGACCTGGGCGGTCAGACCTGCCTCTCCCAGGGCTTCGACAGCGGCATGCTGGTCTGCCTGGGCACCTGCGCGGGCTTCGACACGTCGGCCTGCGAGGGCACCGGCCCGGTCTGCGGCAACAACAGCATCGAGGGCGCCGAGGTCTGCGACGGCACGGACCTCGACGGCCGGAACTGTGTCTCCCAGGGCTTCGACAGCGGCACCCTGGCCTGCCTGGGCACCTGCGCGGGCTTCGACACGTCGGCCTGCGAGGGCACCGGCCCGGTCTGCGGCAACAACAGCGTCGAGGGCACCGAGGTCTGCGACGGCACCGACCTTGGCGACCAGACCTGCGTCTCCCGCGGCTTTCTCTCCGGGGATCTCGCCTGCGAGCCCGGCTGCGACGCGTTCGACACCTCCGGCTGCAGCGGCCCGACCTGCGGCAACGGCGCCATCGAAGGGGCCGAGATCTGCGACGGCGGCGACCTGGGCGGCGCCACCTGCCTGACCGAGAACTTCGTGGGCGGCACCCTGTTGTGCGCCGAGGACTGCCTTTCCCTGGACACCAGCGCCTGTCTGAGCCAGGTCTGCAACAACGGATCCATCGAGTCCCCCGAGGTCTGCGACGGCAGCGACCTGGGCGGCGCCACCTGCCAGACCGAGAACTTCTTCGGCGGCACGCTCAGTTGCAGCGCCGGCTGCATGTCCCTGGACACCTCCGACTGCACCATGTGCGGCAACAACCAGCTCGACCTCGGCGAGGTCTGTGACGGCAACGGCGGCATCCCCGAGTCCTGCGCCGACCTCGGCTGCCGCTCCGGGCAGGTGACCTGCGCCGAGGACTGCCAGTCGTACAACTATGCAGGCTGCTACGCCGGACACGACGAGGACGGCGACGGCCTCGACGACAACTGCGACAACTGCCCCACCGTGCACAACCTCGGCCAGAACGACAGCGACGGCGACGGCCTCGGCGACGCCTGCGAGTCTCCCACCGGCGGGACCGTGCTCAGCCACGTCGTCACCTTCGACCCGTTCCTGAACAACGCCGGGAGCTGGTCCTCGTACGGCGGCACCTGGACCTGGGGCGTGGATCTCCTCACGGGCAACGCCACCGGCGGCGGCAACTATCTCCACAACGACACCCTCTCGGGGGCCGCCTTCTCCGTGGAGACCACGTTCCACTACCCCGAGAACCCCGGCGCGGGCAACAACTGGGTGGCGGTGCTCTTCGGGTGGCAGACCATCGCCGGCGTCCTGTCGGCGGGCTGGGAGTGCACCTACGAGCGCGAGGTCAAGGAGATTGGCCTGTACAAATACGCCACCACGGGTTGGAGCATGCAGGCCGGCACCACGGTGTCCACCTCCGTCACCAACGGCCAGTGGCACCGCCTGCGGGCCGTCTACAGTTCCTCCGGCATCCGCTGCTACTACACGGACGAGACCGGCGCCACCGGCAGCCTGGCCTTCACCGACAGCGTCAGCGTCGGTTCCATGAGCGGCAAGCCCGGCGTGCGCGTCTACACCGATCGGGCCAATTTCACCTCGTTCATCACCTATCAATAAATTGATCGTCAATTGATTTTTCGACGATCTCTGCTATCGTAGCAGCGGAGGTTTGCCATGCACATACAACCCTGCAAGTCGTGGATTTTCGTGGCAGCGGTCGCCGCATCCATGGTCGCCTGCAACTTCGACACGTCCGGGCTGAAGGCCATCTCCACGAACAACGTCAACAATCTCAACAACCTCAACAACCTCAACAACGTGACCAACCCCGTCTGCGGCAACGACCTGCTCGAGACCGGCGAGACCTGCGACGGCACCGACCTCGCCGGCGACACCTGCGTCACCCGGGGCTTCGACAGCGGCACCCTGGCCTGCGCCACCGACTGCCTCTCGTTCGACGTCTCCGGGTGCGAGGGCACCGGCCCGGTCTGCGGCAACAACCTCATCGAGGGGGACGAGGTCTGCGACGGCACCGACCTCGCCGGCCAGACCTGCATCACCCAGGGCTTCACCGGAGGCGCGCTGGCCTGCGCCCCGGGCTGCCTCTCGTTTGTCCTGTCCGGCTGCGAGGGCACCGGCCCCGAGTGCGGCAATGCGATCGTCGAGGGCCTCGAGCTCTGCGACGGCGCCAACCTGGCCGGCAACACCTGCGTCGGGCTCGGCTTCGCCGGCGGCGACCTCGCCTGCGACACCGACTGCTTCGGTTTCGACACCTCCGCCTGCACCCTGTGCGGCAACGACACCATCGACGGCGACGAGCTCTGCGACGGCGCCAACCTGGCCGGCAACACCTGCCTGGGGCTCAACTTCGCCGGCGGCGACCTCTCCTGCGAGGCCGACTGCACCGGCTTCGACACCTCCGCCTGCCTGACCCAGGTGTGCGGCAACAACAGCGCCGAGGGCACCGAGGTCTGCGACGGCACCGACCTGAACGGCCGCACCTGCCTGTCCGAGGGCTTCTACGGCGGCACGCTGGCCTGCGCGGGGGGCTGCAGCGCCTTCAACACCTCGGGCTGCTCCCTGTGCGGCAACAGCCTGATCGACGGCTCCGAGGTCTGCGACGGCAGCAACCTCGACGGGCAGAGCTGCCTCACCCTGGGCTGCCGCACGGCCGGCACGCTCCTGTGCAACGCCGGTTGCTCCGACTTCGTGATGCTCGGCTGCTGGACCAACCACGACGAGGACGGCGACGGCGTCGACGACAACTGCGACAACTGCCCGACCTACAGCAACGCCACCCAGGTCAACGCCGACAATGATCAGATCGGCAACCTCTGCGAGAGCCCGGCCGGCGCCACGGCGCTGTCCACCATCAGCTCATTCGAGTCGATGATGCCCTCCACCACCTCATGGACCACCGTGCGCGGCACATGGATCAGCGGGGCCGACCTGATCGCGGGCACCGCCGCGGCCGACTCCGACGGGAACTACCTGCATTCCCTGGCCCTGGCGGCCAACAACTACTCCGTGGAGGTCAACTTCCACTACCGCGCGGCGCCCGCCGCCGGAGCGAACTGGGCCGGCGTGATCTTCGGCTGGCAGACCAGCGGCGGCTACCTGTCCAACGCCTACGAGTGCCTGTACGAGCGCGACCTCAAGCAGCTGCAGTTCTGGAAGTACATCACCTACAACAACATGGGCTGGACCCAGCTTGCGACGGTCACGGTCACCACCTCCGCCACCGACGGGCAGTCCCGCAAGCTGCGCGGCTTCGTCGCCAGCCCAGCGGTCCGCTGCGTCTACAGCGACGCGTCCGGCGCCACCGCCGAGGTCACCTACTCCGACGCCTACGCCGGCTCCACGTCCTTCACCGGCAAGACGGGCTACCGGCTGTACAACGAGACGGCCAACTTCACCTCCTTCATTTACTATCTCCAATAAACACCGGCGCCCCCGCACAAACCCGTGGACACCCGAACACCTGTAAGGTATTCTGCACACCGGCAGGAGGCTTGTCCGTGAACGATATCCGCGTAGGCACCAGTGGCTTCGACTATCTCGACTGGATCGGCAATTTTTATCCAAAAAGCTTGCCGCGCAAGGACTTTCTTTCCTATTACGCCCGCTTCTTCGGCACGCTGGAGCTCAACTTCTCCTACTATCGCATGCCCGACGCCGACCAACTCGCGTCCCTGCGCGAGCGCGTGCCCTCCACGTTTGATTTTTCAGTCAAAGCCCACGAGAGCCTGACCCACCGCATCGACCCGGACACCTGGCAGGCCTCCGCAGCCGAGTTCTCCGCCGCGCTGGCCCCGCTGATGCGCAACGACCAGCTCGCCGCGGTGCTGCTGCAGTTTCCGTTCTCCTTCCACTACGAGCCCGACCGGCGCCGCTACCTGCGGGATCTGCTCGACCGCCTGCAGGAGTTCCCCTGCGTGGTGGAGTTCCGCAACGTGCAGTGGATGACGCCGCGGGTGTTCGAGGCGCTGACCCGGGCCGGCGTCGGGCTGTGCGCGGTGGACGCCCCGGACCTGCCGGGCCTGCCGCCGTCGCTGGACCGCGCCACGTCGGACCTGGGCTACGTGCGCTTCCACGGCCGCAACGAGGCGAACTGGTGGGGCTCCGACGGCGCCGCGCGCTACGACTACCGCTACAGCCTGGCCGAACTGTCCGCCTGGCTGCCTCGCCTGGACACGCTGCGCCGCACCACGAAGAAGCTGCGGGTTCACTTCAACAACCACCGGCGCGGCCAGGCGCCCGACAACGCCCGCGACCTGATCGAGTTGATCGTGAAGCAGCTGCCCGCGCCCATCGTGCCGGCCCCGATGGACTGGCCGCAGCCGGCGCCGGAGCTGACCTTGCAATGATGATCCGGCGCCCTTTTGCGGGCGCCTCAGGTGGCTGCCTGACGGCAGGTGCCGGAGAACGGCTGGCAGAAACTGATGGCTGCCTGACGGCAGGTGCCGGAGACCAGCTGGCAGAAACTGATTTTTTCTTTTTCTTCCGGTGCATCCCGGTTTATGGTGCGGCGCCGCCTGCGTGCGGCGGGAGTGACTTCGATGACGACCGGACATTTTAATTTCGCCGTCGGCATGAGCGGGGGCGTGGACTCGTCGGTGACCGCGGCGCTGCTCAAGGCCCAGGGTCACTCGGTGGTGGGCCTGACCATGAAGATCTGGGACGGCGCCGTGCAGATCCAGGAGGGCCTCAAGCACGCGTGCTACGGCCCCGGCGAGGAGGAGGACATCGCCGCGGCCGAGGCCGTCTGCGGCCAGCTGGGCATGGAGCTGGTCGTCGTGGACCTGTGCCAGGAGTACAGGACCTTCGTGCTGGACTACTTCCGTGCCGAGTACCTCGCCGGCCGCACGCCCAACCCCTGCGTGGTCTGCAACAAGAAGGTGAAGTTCGGCTTCCTGCTCGAGAAGGCCGCGGCAGCCGGCGTCTCGTTCGACCGCTTCGCCACCGGGCACTACGCCCGCATCGTCGAGCGCGACGGGCGCCTCCACCTGCGCCGCGCCCTCGACCGCACCAAGGACCAGACGTACTTCATCCACCAGCTCGTGCACGAGCAGCTGCAACGCATCGCGTTCCCGCTGGGCGACCTGACCAAGCTCCAGGTGCGCGACATCGCCCGGCAGAACAACCTGGCCGTGGCCGAGCGCGCCGAGAGCCAGGACTTCATCTCCGGGGGCGACTACAGCGTGCTGTTCGAGGCCGGCCAGATCGTCCCCGGCGACATCGTCGACGAGCAGGGCAACGTCCTGGGCCGCCACAACGGCTTCATCAACTACACCATCGGCCAGCGCAAGGGCCTGGGCATCGCCTCGACCGAGCCCTGGTATGTCTATCGCATCGTGCCCCAGCGCAACCAGGTGATCGTGAGCCGCCGCCAGGACATCCTCTCGGCCGCCCTCGACGCCGACAGCGTCATCTGGGCCGCCGGCGCCCCGCCCGCCGCGCCGCTGCACATCGCCGCCCGCATCCGCCAGAAGCACGCCGAGGCCCCCGCCCTGGTCACCCCCACGGGCCCCGACACCGTCCGCGTCACCTTCGACGACCCCCAGCTCGCGGTCACGCCGGGCCAGGCCGTCGTCTTCTACGACGGCGACCTCGTCCTCGGCGGCGGCATCATCTCTTCTTCCAGCCCCAACCCCAACCCATCCATCCCCGGGTAGCGGCGCAGCACGCCGCGACACGGGGCATCATTTCCACAACACCACACAAGGTGGTGTTGGGCACAAGACACTGAGCCAAAGTGGGGGAGAGAGTCTTTTCCCCTACCACCCAAAGGGTGGTTCCGGACAGGATGCCCCGGGTTGCACCTCCGGTGCTACCCGGGGTGGAGGGTGGAAATGGAATATCAGACTCCCACT
>PHAZ01000137.1 GCA_002841825.1 Deltaproteobacteria bacterium HGW-Deltaproteobacteria-22
GATTTTACCGCAGTCGACAAAATCATCGAAGGCTATCACGGCGACAAGACCGCGATTCTGGCGGTCCTCCAGGACATCCAGGTGGTTTACAACTACCTTCCCCGCGAGGCGATGATGCGCGTGGTGGAGAAGATGGGCGTTTCGCAGACGCAGGTGTCATCGCTGGCGACGTTTTTCCATGCGTTTTCGCTGAAGCCGCGCGGCAAGAACATCGTGACGGTGTGCATGGGGACGGCGTGTCACGTTCGAGGGGCGCCGCGCGTTCTGGACGAGATCGAGCGGCAGATGGGCGTGAAGAACCAGGAGACCACAGCGGACGGGCAGTTCACCGTCGAGACCGTGAACTGCGTGGGCGCGTGCGCGCTGGGACCGCTGGTCATGGTGAACGGGAACTACCACGGGAACATCGCCACGTCGGAGGTCTCGGAAGTCCTGGACCAATACCGCAAGCCCGCCGGGCAGGCGTAGAAGGGAGCGACACATGGAGAAAGCGACAACCCCACAAGCGTTGTTGGAAATCATAGAGAAACATGAGAAGGCCCGTGATCCGAAGGCGGTACGCGTATCGGTGTGCGGCGGCACGGGATGCAAGGCGTCCGGGGCGACGCCGTTGATCGAGGCGTTCCGTTCGGAGATCGCGACACGGAAGCTGGACATCGAAGTGATCAGCACGGGCTGCCACGGGTTCTGCGAACGGGGGCCGCTGGTGGTCCTTCATCCGTCGGGAGTGTTCTACCAGAAGGTGAAACCCAAGGATGTGGGTGAGATTCTGGACAAGACGCTGGCCAAGGGGGAGATCATCCCGCGGCTGCAGTACCGGGACGAGAACCGGCAGGTGTACGAGAAGGAGAAGGACGTACCGTTCTACAAGCATCAGGAGCGGATCGTGTTCGCGATGAACGGTCACATCGACCCGACGCGGCTGGATCACTACCTGTCGATGGGCGGGTACCGGGCGCTGGCGAAGGTGCTGTCCACGCGGACGCCTGAGGAAGTGATCGACGAGGTGATTCGCTCGGGGCTTCGCGGCCGTGGCGGCGCGGGCTTCCCGGCGGGCATGAAGTGGAAGTACACGCGTGTCGCGACGGGGACGCCGAAGTACGTGATCTGCAACGCGGACGAGGGTGATCCGGGAGCTTTCATGGATCGTTCGATCCTGGAAGGCAACCCGCACCTGGTCCTGGAAGGGATGATCATCGGGGCGTTCGCGATCGGCTCTGGCGAAGGCTACGTTTACGTCCGCAACGAGTATCCGCTGGCCATCGAGAACCTTCAGTTGGCGATCTCCCAGGCGCGCGAGCTCGGGATCCTGGGCGAGAACATCCTGGGGACGGGCTTCTCGTTTGACGTGAAGATCAACCGTGGCGGCGGCGCGTTCGTGTGCGGCGAGGCCACGGCGCTGGTGAACTCCATCGAGGGCAAGCGCGGGATGCCGCGGACTCGTCCTCCGCGCCTTGCGGAGAAGGGGCTGTACGGGAAGCCGACGAACATCAACAACGTTGAGACGTGGGCGAACGTACCGTACATCATCAACCGCGGGGTGGAGTGGTTCACGTCGATCGGGACCGGGGACGTGAGCAAGAACCCGTGGGGCGGCTCGAAGGGGACGAAGATCTTCTCGCTGGTCGGGAAGGTGAACAACACGGGTCTGGTTGAGGTCCCGATGGGGATCAGCCTGCGGAAGATCGTGTTCGACATCGGCGGCGGGATCAAGGACTCGAAGAAGGGCCGCACGTTCAAGGCCGTCCAGACGGGCGGACCTTCCGGCGGCTGCATCCCTGCGCAGTACCTGGATCATCCCGTGGACTTCGACGAACTGTCCAAGCTGGGCTCGATGATGGGCTCGGGCGGCATGATCGTGATGGACGACCACACCTGCATGGTGGAGGTGGCGCGCTACTTCGTGGACTTCCTGAAGGAGGAGAGCTGCGGGAAGTGCACGCCGTGCCGTGAAGGCCTGCGGCGGATGTCGGAGATCCTGAACCGGATGGTCCGCGGAGAGGGCCGGCACGAGGATCTGGAGCTTCTGGAGGACCTGGGCTCCCTGATGGAAAACGCGAGCGTCTGCGGTCTGGGCGAATCGGCGGCCAATCCGGTGCTTTCGACGATCAAGTACTTCAAATCGGAGTATGAGCATCACATCGAATCCGGGCTGTGCGACGGACGTCAGTGCATCGACCTGATCCGGTACCACATCAGCGATGCGTGCACCGGCTGCACCATCTGCGCGAAGAAGTGCCCGACGGGCGCGATCACCGGGGAGAACAAGCAGCTCCACAAGCTGGACCAGGCCAAGTGCGTCCGCTGTGGCGTGTGCTATGACGCCTGCAATTTCAACGCGGTCTCCATTCTAAGCGGCGCGGAAATCCGCGAGAAGCTGGGGGAATAATCATGGTAGAAATACTTCTCAACGGACAAAAATACGAAGCCCGTGCCGGGGAGACCATCCTGGAGGTCGCCCAGCGCGTGGGTATTGATATTCCTACGCTTTGTCATTCTCCTGCGGTGAAGCCCACGGGTTCGTGCCGGGTGTGTCTGGTGGAGTTCAGCGTCCGCGGTGGCTCCAAGAAGCTCACCTCTTCGTGCACCTACGTCGTGGAGCCCAACATGTCGGTGGAGACGCACTCCGAGCGGGTGCTCAAGCACCGCCGGACCGTGCTGGAGCTCCTGCAGGCGCGCGTCCCCGACAGCCCGGAACTGAAGAAGATGGCGAAGGACAACGACGTCCGCCTGGAGCCGCGCTTCCCGGTGATGAAGGAGGACTGCATCCTGTGCGGGCTGTGCGTCAGGGTCTGCGATGAGGTCGTCGGCGCCAAGGCCATTGAGTTGAACGACCGCGGCACCAAGCTCACCGTGGGCGGCCCCTTCATGGAGAGCCCTGAGGACTGCATCGGCTGCGGCGCCTGCGTCTATGTGTGTCCGGTGAACTGCATCAAGATGGAGCAGACCGCCGAGACGCGCAAGATCGTGAAGTGGGACCGCGAGCTTCCCATGCGCAAATGCGAGACCTGCGGGTATCCGTTCATGCCGAACTTCCAGGTCCTGCGCTTCAAGAAGTGGGCCGACATGTCCGGCGACTTCTTCAAGATCTGCCCTGACTGTCGCAAATAATCACGGGAAGATCCCCCGCAAGCGATCCCGTCTGAAGACAACCTCCAACCTGACCCCATTTTTCCTTCGACCCGGGAAAGTGCCCGCGCTACACTGCCGTGCATGCCCGCCGAACTCTATACCCCAGAAGTCGCCGACATCCTGCCGTCCAAACGGCACGTGGCGTTCCGCGCAGGGCACAAGGGGCTGCCGGGCCCCGACGATCCGATGTACGCACCGCTGGCCGCAGCCTACCGTGAGGGCACCCGCCTGATCGCGCCTCGCGGGGCCTGGCTGACGATGCCGGTAGGGCCTTCGGACCCGGCGTTAGCCGGCAACTTGAGACGCCCGCAAAAGGGCGTCGGATCCTACGCGGGCACGCTCCCGGCGGAGTTCGCCGGCGTCACGGAGGTCACGCTGGGGGCCACCACGGTGGGTCCGGCCCTCGACGACGCCATCGCCGCAGCCATGGACGCGGGACGCCAGCTTCCCGGCGTCCTCCTCGACGCCTTCGGCTCCGAGGCCGTCGAGGGCGTCTCCGAGGCCCTGGACGCGATGCTGCGTGCTCGACACGGCCGCGGTACGCGTCGGTTTTCGCCAGGATATGGCGATCTGTCCATACTCGAGAACGCGGCCATCCTGTCCCGGCTGGGCATCGACTTCGTCACGGCCAATTCCGCCACGGGCATACTGCACCCGCGCAAGAGCACGGTGTTCCTGATCGGCTGGTTCGAGGAGGAGAAAACCACATGAACCGCACCTTCGCCATTGGAGACATCCATGGGAATCTCGTCCACCTCGAGGCGCTGCTGCGCCAGCTTCCGATCCTCGATGCTCAGGACACGATCGTGTTCATCGGCGACTATCTGGACCGCGGTCCGAAGTCCGCGGAGGTGGTACGGTTGATCCGGGAGACGCTCCCGGCGTTGACGCCGGCGAAGATCGTCGCGCTGCGGGGCAGCCACGAGGACGCCTGGCACCGCGTGCTCACCAAGGGCTGGCCCGAGTTCGTCCTGCCCGTGGGCAACGGCTGTCTGGCCACGCTGCGCTCGTTCACCGGCGGTCCCCACCCTGTCAACGAGGAGACCCCGACCAAGGAGGAGTTCTTCTCGATGTTCGCAGGTGATTTCTTTCCCGGGGATGTCCGCCAGTGGATCGCGGACCTTCCGGCCTGGTACGAGGACGAGCACGCGATCTACGTGCACGCGGGCCTGCCAAAGGTCGACGGGCGGTTCGTGCATCCCTCTGAGCTCGCTGATCCGCATGACATCATCTGGACGCGCAGCCGCGAGTTCTTCACCGAGTACGGGGGCAAGCGCGTGGTCTTCGGCCACACCGTCGCGGACCTGCTCCCGCAGGAGCTCTCCCTGTTCACCCCCGGCGACAAGCACGACCTCTTCTTCTACAAGAGCGTCGTCGGCATCGACACGGGCGCGGGCCATGGCGGCTTCCTCACCGCCATCGAGCTGCCCGCGCTCAACGTGTACGAATCCCGCCAGGCGTTGAAGTAGCTCACTGGCACCAGTTCACGTGCTCACGCACGACCAAGGCATTGAAGCAGGGTGCGGTCATTTCCGAGGCGTCGATGCCCGTCGGTGAACCGACCGGCTAAACGGAAATATTTAATATATTAAGAAAATCCTTTTAGATCCTCAGGGAAGGTAGATAATTCTCTCAGACCGAAAAATTCTGGCGCGCCCATTTTGTGCTACCGAAGAAAGGATGTTTGCAATGTTCGAGATATTTGAAGTCGTTGCACTTCTCATCATCGCGTCGTTGATTGTATGGGTGCTGACCCTCTATGGTGTGCTGACGGCACGTATTCCTCTCCGGGAGAAGGGGAAATTTCTGGGGTTCGTGGCCGGGGTGTTCCTGGTCGGTTATTATCTGCCAAAGTTCCTCGATTTTCTGGGCATCTTTCCCTTCAAATGGCTGGTTCTGGCCAACCTCTTTCTCAGTTTCGTGTATATCTGGGGCCTGTTGAAGATCCGAGCCGAAGTTCAGCGAAGGGAGAAACTGCATGCTGGGAAAAGCGAAGAAAAAGAAAAAGTCGAGAAGAAGTGAAAGAAAAGTAGAACAGAGGTGAAGTGGAACAGGAAAACCCTGCTGATGTCCTTGTTCGTAATGATTGCGGGACCGGCGGCGCCAGGATGCAAGGCTGGGGAACAGGCCTCCGCTGAGAATCGGGCAACGGGGGAGAAAATCATGGAAGACAGGAAACGGCACATGATCGAGCGGCACCTCAAGGGGCGTGACATCACCGATGCGCGGGTCCTCGCGGCCATGGCGAAGGTGCCCCGCGAGCGGTTCGTGCCCGAACACCTGCGCGACGAGGCCTACGGCGATTACCCGCTGCCGATCGGGCTGGGGCAGACGATCTCCCAGCCCTACATCGTGGCGTACATGAGCCAGGCCCTGGCCTTGCGGCCCGATGAGAAGGTGCTCGAGATCGGTACCGGCAGCGGCTACCAGGCGGCCATCCTCGGCGAGCTCGCCGGCGAGGTGTACAGCGTGGAGCTGGTCTGTGAGCTGCAGCAGCGTGCCGCAGGGCTCCTCGCGGAACTGAAGTACACGAACATCCATACTCGCTGCGCCGATGGTTACGCGGGCTGGGCCGGGCACGCCCCGTTCGACGCGATCCTGCTCACCGCAGCGCCGCCGGAGATCCCCCAGGCCCTGATCGACCAGCTCGCGCCGGGCGGCCGCCTGCTGGCCCCCGTCGGCGTCGCCCTCCAGCGGCTGGTGATGCTTCGCAAGGACCCCGACGGCACGATCCGCACAGAAATCACGCACGATGTCCGCTTCGTGCCGATGGTGCGTGGCGCGTTGGTGCCGGGGCAATAGTGGTCAGGGATTGTGCCTCAGGGCGGCGTCGAGCACCGGATCACGGCCCGCGACCCAGTCGGCGCCGGTGAGGGCCACGGGAAGGTCCGGGACGATGGCGTCGGGGTCCCCCTGCACGAGATCCGTGGTGAAGTATTTGGTTGAATAGCGCACTGACCAGCCGGTCTGTGGCAGTGGGAAGGTCTTCACCTCACCATGATGGCTGGGGCGTCCGCCGGTGGGCTCGCCCACGAGCAGGGCCCGGGTCCTCCGCCGGAGCTCCAGGGTGTTGAGCACGGCCGACGAGAAGGTGCGGGGTCCGATGAGCACGAAGAGCCGGCCACGCCGGTTCAGTCCCGGATCGGCGGCCAGCGCCGCGATCAGGGGAGCCGCGATCCGCGAGTCGCCGCCGCCGTTGTCGCGCAGGTCCAGCACAAAGCGTTCCACGGGCTTCTGCTTCATGAAGGCGAAGGTGCCCTCCACGAGCTTGGCCAGGGTCATCCCGGCGGCCGGATCGTCCGCGCATCGGTTGTATTTGAAGTACAGGGCCCGGTGTTCGGGCAGGTAGTCGTTCCAGTAGGCCAGTTGGGGCTTGCGCAGGTGCAGCGGCACCGGCCCGGACGGCACCGCCCAGCGGACCTCCTTCCATGACGCCACGCGTGAAAGTTCCAGGGTTTCGCCGTCGGCGGTCGTGATCCGTGCCGGACCTCCGGTTTGAATGATTCCGAGGGCCGACAGGACTTCCGGGATGGCCAAAAACGCGCCGACCCTGATAGACAGGCTTCCGGCGTTGTCGTGGGAGATCAGTGGTTCGACGGTGGCGACCGCGGCAGCGACCTCGAGCTTCCCGATGTGGGTGACGCGCTTCCCGCGGAAGGCTGCGTGCGCGTCGTCGATGCCGGTGATGAAGAGCCCGTCGGGGAAGCGCTCGAACACCAGCGGCAGTCGACCGAACTCAGGGATCGCGTCGAGGCCGAGCTCGGTGTGACCATCGCCCACGGCCGCGACCAGCTTCGCGAACCGCACCGCCAGTCCGGCGCGGCTCAGGGACGCCAGCCCGCCCCCCGCTTCGGCCACGAGCCGGTCCCAGCGCTCCCGGGGGAGCCTGAAAAAGAGGTCGTGGTGGCGCGTTGCCAGCTCCGTGGCGAGGGTGTGCAGATCGGCCGCGGCCTGATTGGGAGCGATTACGTCGCCAGGGGGCGACATCGGAGCGGTCATGCCGGGCGTTGCCGGAGCGGTCATGCCGGGCGGCGTCGGCCCGGGCGACGGGGATGCCGGGACGGGCTCCGAGTGACGGCCGCACGCCAGCGCCAGGAACAGGATCAAGGCCGCAAAGAGGCAAGTCAGCCTGGCGGCCGGCCCGGTTCGAAAGGAAAAGACGTGGGGCAGGGGGACAGAATGGAACTTCGAGAACATCGGGACTCCCGTGCGGTCATTTTTCCGGCGTGGAGAGCAGGATGGCCTGCTTGCGGATCTTTTCGTCGGGATGGGCTGTGAGCATGCCGGCGATGGCCCTGAATCGCGCGTCCTGGCGGTGAATCTCGACATGGTCGAGCAGCGGCCAGGCGATCTCGCCGGCGAGCTTCGGAACTCCCGCGGCCTTGCGCAGCAGGGGCAGCTCGTCGCGCTCCACATCGAAGAAGTCGTGATCGAAGTGGTGCAGGGAGCAGATCGCTGCAGCGAGCCCGTTGTCGCCGGCGTTCTTGAGCCAGCGCCGGGCGCGGTCGTAGTCCTTGAGATAGCCCGACAGGAACCGCCCCGCGGCGCAGGCATTCTCAGTGGTCTTGCCGGGGCCGGTGACATCCTCCTCCACCCAGTCGAGGGCGCCCTCGAGCCCGGCGTTGAGCGCCAGCAACTGGAGGCTGCCGGTGAACCCCGGATCGCTGGTTTTCAGGGCACGCCGGATCTGGGCCATGCACCAGGTACCGGTCTGTGCGTCCAGCGCGTTCTTGTTCTTCAGGACCAGAAGCCACTCCCGGATGACCTGGTTGGCAAACTTGCCCTGCCGGTCCTGTTCGCGGATTTTTCCGCCGGCGATCAGGTCGAAGGCGGCGGTGACCACCTCGCGCCCCCGGGGGCCTTCTATCAGTTTGTACAGTTCGTCGAGGGCGTCACACCGGTAGCGGTTGGGACAGTCGGCCGCCTCGGCAAACAGGGTGCTGATGCTTTTGGCCGGGGCCGTCATGGCCATGGGAGGAGGTTCGTTGCGGGGCGTCTCGCCGGACGTCTCCTTGGGAGCGGGGGACGAGAAGGGATTCCTCTCGCAGGTGATGATGAGGGCCAGGAGGGCGATCAGGACGGACAGTTTGACAGCAACTTGGGTCATCGACGGGCTCCTTTGAATCGGTTTTCCGTCGAAGAGACAAGCATGAACGGGAAAAAAGTCCAGAAAAAATGGAAGGAGCCGTCCTGGACATGGTGCTTTGTCAGCAGTCTTCGCAGCCATCGGACCCGCACTGGCAGCCGCCGTGCTTGTGGTTCTTCTCGTGCTCCTCGATCTCCTTGCGGACGTCGTCCATGTCCAGGGCCATCACCTTGCCGATGACCTCGTGCAGGGCCTCTTCGGGCAGCATGCCGGGCTGCATGAACAACAGCAGTTGGTCACGGAAGATCGCGGTGGTCGGGATCGAGCGGATGCCAAAGGCGCCGGCGACCTCCTGCTCCTCCTCGGTGTTGCACTTCATGAACTTGATGTCGGGGTATTTCTCCGACGCCTTCTCGAAGATGGGGCCGAACGACTTGCAGGGACCGCACCAGGGAGCCCAGAAATCAATGATGACGACGGGGTTTTCTGCAATGGTGGAATCGAGATTGGCAGCAGTTAAAGAATGAGTGGCCATGGTTGTCTCCCTTCGATGGCAAGCGTAAATGCTGCCGGGGCGCCTTGAAAACTCGCCGTGGGCCCGTCATGGACACACCGCAGTCTGCCAGGTGAGGGGAATCTGCGCACGCTTTTTGAAGACGCAACTACAAGGGATGAAAAATCCGGAAAAAAGTTTAATAATAGAATTCAGTCCATGCGACTGGTGATGGTGAGGGCGAGGGATTCGATGGTGCCGATGGAGCCGGCAGCGGTGTCCACCACCCGCAGTTCCCAGAGACCATTGACGGATTCGTCGCCGGGGAAGCCGAGGAGGATCTGGTCGCGCAGATAGAGTTCACTGCCGCCCGGCTCGCGGTCGAAGACCACAACCTCGGTGCCGGCGGGGTTCACCAGCGTCACGATCAAATCGGCCGGGCGTGAATGGATGATGAACAGATCCAGCAGGACATCGGTGCTCACAGTGGCGAGCCCGTAGACGGGCACGAACACGCTGCGCCCGCCGCCGTCGTTGTCGGGAATCGCCGTCGCCGGAGTGGCGACGAACCTTCCCCGCATCCAGGCGGGGTTGCAGGTGATGCCGCCGGCGCAGACCAGGCCGGCGCCGCCCGGGCAGGGCGTCTCGTCGGAGCACTCGGTGCCGTTGGCGGGGTGCTCGACGGCCGCCGGGTCCAGGCAGCGCCCGCGACCGACGGACTCAGGGTTGCCCGAGCAGGTCAGGCCATCGGCGCAGTGCGCGGTCTCGCCGCAGGGACGCTGTTCGGCGCCCCAGAGGACGTTGCACTCATAGAGATCGCCGTCGCCGATGCGGGCGGCACCAGTGGTGGTCCCCCACGCGAAGATCATTCCGTAGGAGTTGTCGCCGGCGCCGTATTCATAGGCGGTGAAGGCACGGCGGCCGCTGGCATCCCAGAGCTCGACCTGGTTGATCTGGCCGCCGTCGACGACAGCGAAGGCCTCTTCGGCGGTGGTCACTTCGGTCCAGGAGGAGGCGTGCACGGCCTCGACAACCTGCTCCTCCTCGAGGGGCGACAGCGCGTCGGCGGCGGTGAGGATCCGCGTGCCAAGGATGATGGTCGCACCGGGGTGACGCCACAGGTCGCCGTAGGTGCTCCCGAAGACACAGGACCCGTCGAGCTCGGCGTCGAGGACCACGTGTCCGCACCCGGGCAGGACGTCGGTGGCGAACTGCTCATAGGTCATGCCGCAGATGTCTGCAGGTGGGTTCGCGCCGGAGCACAGGGCGTCCCAGGCGGCGGAGACGACCTCGGCATCGGTGCAAAGTTCGATGAGGTCCAGGCGCGTGGTGCGGGCGGGATCATAGTCCGGATCGGCGGACTGGTCCTCCACGCAGGCGAGGATGGCATCGGTGATCGCGGTTGGGCAGATCCCGGGCAGGTTGTTGACGTTGTTGGTGATGCAGCTGGCCGCGGCCGAGCAGTCGGTGTCGTCACAGTCGGTG